>DATKDA010000116.1:0-11855 GCA_035512935.1 Pyrinomonadaceae bacterium
GAGAAGGCCGCAGAAGTCATGAAGCATGGAATTGGGCAGATCGCACGACAGCGAGAACAGAAAGGTCCCCGCGAAGGCGCGATCTTTGCCAATGCTGTTCAGAAATGGCTGATTGAGAATACCCGCCTGGGCATTCCGGCGATTCTCCACGACGAGATCCTGCACGGTCACATGGCCAAGGGAAGTACGAGCTTTCCTCAGCCCATCGCGCTCTCAACCACCTGGGACCCCGAGTTCATAACAAAGATCTTCAGAGCTGGGGCAATCGAGACGCGAGCACGCGGCAGCCATCAGGTGCTGGGCCCAAACCTCGACGTCGCACGGGAGCCTCGTTGGGGTCGTACCGAAGAAACCTACGGCGAAGATCCATATCTAATCTCCCGTTTCGCCGAAGCTATAGTGAAGGCGTTGCAAGGACCGGGGCCGACGATTCATGGTGACCACATCATAGCTACCGCGAAGCACTACGCCGCGCATGGGCAACCCCAGGGTGGGACCAATATTGCTCCGGCGAACTTTTCTGAACGCGTTCTGCGCGAGTACCACCTGCCTAGCTTCAAAGCCGCAGTCGAGGCCGGCATCATGAGCGTGATGCCCTCATACAACGAGATCGACGGAGTACCGTCTCATGTTAGCAAATGGCTGCTGGAGAGGATCCTACGCGAGGAATGGGGATTCGAAGGACATGTGGTCTCTGACTACTATGCTATCGGCCAGTTAGTTGATCTACACAATGTAGTGGAAAACAAGGAAGCAGCTGCGAAGCATGCCCTGGAAGCAGGAGTGGACATTGAACTTCCGGATCCGGATTGTTTTCTAACGCTCGTGAAGCTGGTACGAGAGGGCAGGGTATCAGAAGCGGTCCTCGACAAGGCAGTTGCCCGACACCTCCGTGCCAAGTTTCTTCTCGGCCTGTTTGAAAATCCGTATGTAGACGTTGACCGTGTTGTCAAAGTCACGAACTCTCAGGAACATCGCGAACTGGCAGCGGAGGCAGCGCGCCGCTCGATCACTCTACTTAAGAATGAGAACAATCTATTGCCGCTGAATCGCAACTCGTTGAAATCCATTGCCGTGATTGGCCCAAATGCCGAAAGAGTGCATCTTGGCGGTTATAGCGACGATCCCTTACGCGGAATTAGCGTCCTGCAGGGAATCAGGGACAAAGTCGGCAACCAGATCAAAGTGGTTTATGCCGAGGGATGCAAGATTACTAAAGAGGGTGGAGATTGGTTTGCTGATACCGCAAATCTCAGTGACCCGGCAGAGGATCGCAAGCTAATTGCGCAGGCTGTTCAGGTAGCAAAGGGCGCAGACGTGGCGTTCCTCGTCCTGGGCGGGAACGAGGACACAAACAAAGAGGCCTGGGCCCCCAATCATCTTGGGGATCGAGATAGCCTGGAATTGATCGGATTACAGAACGAATTGGTTCGGGCAATATTGGAGACCGGAAAGCCGACAATTGTGATGTTGATCAACAGTGGGCCACTTTCGATCAACTATATCGCGGAGAACGTCCCGGCAATCCTCGAAGGGTTCTATCTGGGACAGGAAACTGGCGTGGGGGTCGCTGATGTGCTTTTTGGTGATTACAACCCTGCCGGAAAACTCACTATCTCATTTCCTCGCTCTGTCGGCCAGTTACCCATCTACTACAGCCAGAAGCCGACTGCGCGCCGTGGGTATCTGTTTACCAGCATTGAGCCGCTCTTTCCTTTTGGTTTTGGGCTTAGCTACACAACGTTCGAGTATTCAAACCTCAAATTGGATCGAGCGCAGATTGGACCAGGAGGTCAGGCAAAGATAAGCGTGACTGTGACTAACACCGGAAAGCGCGCTGGTGACGAAGTTGTTCAGCTTTACATTCGGGACCTTGTAAGTTCAGTCACACGGCCAGTTATGGAACTAAAAGATTTCAAGCGCATCTCCCTTGCGCCGGGCGAGAGCAAAACTGTCGAGTTCGTTATCACTCCCGACAAGCTTGCTTTCTACAATTTGAATATGGAGCACGTGGTTGAACCGGGCTCGTTCAACATCATGGTGGGAACCAGTTCAGTCAAGTATCAGACTGTGAAACTCGAAGTTTCTAATTGAGGCGTCCGCAGTAGACGGGGGGACGGGGGGACGGGGGGACGGGAGACGGGGCGACGGGGCGACGGAATCCAAGGAAATACGAAATGACACGAACAAGGAGAATCGATTTGGCGCGAGACAATAGAACCATAAATACTTCCCTAGTGAGGTCGTCATGGCGTTGCCGGTTTCCTGCGTGGCGAGTGGCAAGTTTTGCTATAGCTGCCGGTCTGTGTTTACTTGGCTCTTCGCAACCGCTTAAAGTCTCATCGCAAGAGGCGACATTGAAAGAGGTCTTCAAGGATCACTTTCGCGTCGGCGCCGCGCTTAATCGCCAACAGATCTTTGAAGAGGACACTCGAGGCGCCGAGATTGTCGTCAAGCACTTCAACAGCATCTCGCCTGAGAACATCCTGAAGTGGGGTCTCGTTCACCCTAAGCCCGACAAATACGATTTTGCCGCCGCCGACCGCTTTGTCACGTTTGGCGAGAAACATGGGATGTTCATCGTGGGCCATACGCTTGTCTGGCACAACCAGACTCCTGATTGGGTTTTTCAAGACGCGAAGGGAAAGCCTGTCGACCGCCAAACCTTGCTAAAGCGAATGCGCGATCACATCTTTACCGTCGTCGGCCGATATAAAGGAAGGATTCATGGTTGGGACGTCGTGAACGAAGCCCTCAATCAGGACGGCACAATGCGCCAATCGCCGTGGATGAAGATTATCGGCGAGGATTACCTCGTCAAGGCTTTCCGGTTCGCCCACGAAGCCGACCCGCAGGCCGAACTGTATTACAACGACTACGATCTCGCGATTCCGGCAAAGCGCAAAGGAGCCGTGGACCTAATTAAAAGACTTAAGGCCAGTGGGGTTCGAATCGCCGGCATCGGTACCCAGAACCATCAGCTACTGGACTGGCCCTCCATCGAAGACGAAGATGCCAGTCTTGCAGCCTTCTCTGCGCTTGGACTCGAGGTTCATATCACAGAACTGGATGTTGACGTGTTGCCGCGAACGACACCGCCAGGTGCAGACTATGCCGTCGATGTGAAAGTGACACCCAAACTGAATCCCTACACAGATAGCTTGCCCGGTTCGGCCCAGCAGGCTTTAGCCAGGCGCTACACCGATCTGTTTAAGCTCTATCTGAAACACCGCGAGGCGATCGACCGGGTAACTTTTTGGGGAGTCGCTGATGGTGATTCCTGGCTGAATAACTGGCCCATTAAAGGAAGGACGAACCACCCGCTCTTATTCGATCGGTCAGGCCAGTCTAAGCCCGCATTCACCGCCATAATCAACACGCTTCCGGCAAACTGAGTGTGATGTCAATACTATATACAGTCTCCCATAATGTACTTTTGACAGGCTCAAGGCAATTAGGTTAGTTTAAGCCCGTCTTCGCAGAGGCGATGTTTTTTCCGCTTTTCTGGAAGACTCTCACTTACCCGGCTTTGATTTAAATCCCCGATCAAAACGCAGAACATTTTCAAGGTAAGGAAGACAGAAATGATCCACTTCTCTGAGCACTACTCCTCGACGATCAGGAGCATAACCAAGTTCGCAATAATTGCAGTGATAACGGGTTCGTTTGGCCTTTCAATCCCCATCGACGTCAGCGGTAGCTATGTGACCCCTGCAACAACATCCTTTTCCGCAGTTCCTATATCTGGCCGGATAGCAATCAGTGCAGATGGAAACGACCATGACTGCGACGACATAACCTCGGCGGCAATGTCCGTTGCGCTGTTGGCTAAGAGCGGAAATGCATCAAAGCTCGTCTACTTCGGTCACTCCGATCACATCTGGTCCACCGGGACCGACGGCGCATGCAGCGGAGGCAACCGTGAAGAGGCGATGCGAATCAGCTCCGAAGAGACTGCACGTACATGGGGAGGATTCAATCTCGGAGTGTTCATTAATGCGAAGGCCAATACCGGCGCAGCGATCGCAGCCCTGGCTCACCAGATAAATGTTTCATCAGCCAGCGACCCGCTTTGGATTATTGGCGCCGGGCCCATGGAAGTTATCGGCCGGGCCTTGTCAGCGTCGGATCCGAGCAAGCGCCAGTACGTCACTGTTGTCTCTCATTCTGAGTGGAACGACTACCATGCAGAAGAGCCCGGCCATGGAACCTGGAACTTTTTTGAGTTGGGTTCGGTATTAGGCGCAAACCTGAAGCACATCATTGACCAGAATCCCCGAACCCAGCTTCACGAAAGCCACTATACGTGGTTGCGACAGTCTTCTGATCGCAGACTTAACTGGCTATGGGAGCGTCACCTCGCCTCAGGCCTTTCGCCGCTCTTCGATCCTTCCGATGCGGGAATGATCTATTGGTTAATTACAGGGGCGGCCAACGGTGGAGATGAAACCGTCACACCCGAGAAGTTCCGGACGGTATTGGAGGGAGGGGTTCAGCAACCGGATGCGACAACATTCTCCTATGTTCTGGTTACTGCTCCAGGAGGTGTATCTCTCGGTAATATTTCCGATCGAGGTACGATTAATCTTGCTGCCTTACCGACTCGTTCGCTCAGCATCAACATAATCCCATCGTCACCAATAGGAAGCCTCAGAATTCAATTCAATGGACAACTGCAGGTAGAGAATGTCGCCCCTTATTCGCTCGCTGGAGATCTGGATGCATCGTACTTTCCTGCAAACCTCTCAGTGGGAAGTCACACGCTCACGGTCACCCCTTATTCAGGCGCGAACTTGAGCGGTGTAGCTGGCGCGTCGACCACGATCTCATTTTCTGTTGTCGAGAACCTTGTAGCGCCGCCAATCGTGCTCACTGAAACGAATACAGACCTGGCGATCGCACTGACTGGTTCGTCCTCAGTTGGCGTCGGACTCTTTGTTGCCAATCTCGAACTTCTCCCCGGTGAGGATACCTCCGCGATTACCGTGCAAGGTGAAGACTCGTTAATGACCTATCAACTGCCTGTTGAGTACATCGGTAAGGTGCCGGGTTTCGATGGAATCACGCAGTTGAACATCCGGTTACCTGCCGAACTCGCAAACTCAAACGAGGTCCTGGTCAGCGTCAGTTTGCGTGGGCTTACAAGCAACAAAGCGCGACTTAGAACAGGGAATTAAAGAGAAGCTTCGCCGGCCCTGTCGCTCACCTTTTGGGGCTGCTCTTTAATGCAAAGTACTTGACGAGGCAGCATTCAAGCTAGTAATATGCCCGCCGGGGAAAGCCATGAAGCTAGTGACGCCGTCAGTGACAAACGAGCCACCGCCCGCCCTGCATGAGCGGGCGATGGATAATCTGCGCTTCATTCGCGACACCATGGAGCGCGCATCGGCGTTTACAGGGATCTCCGGGTGGGGCGAGGTGGCAATTGGCGGCACGGCTCTGATCACCGCGGTTCTCGCAGCCTATCAACCCTCATTTAGAGCGTGGCTTGGTGTGTGGATTGGCGAGGCGGTGATTGCACTCCTAATCGCCGGATGGTCCTTTGACCGTAAAGCGCGAAGATTGGGAATGCCCCTGCTTTCAGGGCCCGGACGAAAAGTAGCTTTCAGCCTTTCACCGCCAATATTCGCCGGACTGGTGTTGACGGTCGTCCTTTATCGCGCCGGCTTAACTGACGTTATTCCCGGCCTTTGGCTCCTACTCTACGGAACCGCTGTGGTGACGGGCGGGATGTTTTCAGTCCGTATCGTTCCCGTGATGGGGCTCTGCTTTATGACGCTGGGAGCAGTCGCGCTTTTTGCTCCAGTGGAACTGGCAAACTGGTTATTAGGGGCCGGATTTGGCGGACTTCATATTGTATTCGGACTTCTGATCGCGAGGAGGCATGGTGGCTAAACACGCCGCAGTGAAACAGACAACTGCGAAGAAACGTGATTCGGGATCTAATCTGCGAGATGTGCGCACCAAAGCCGGCAGCGCCGCGCCTGCGCTCGATCGATTGATTCATGAGCGACTCAGGCTTGGCATTGTGAGCGCACTCGCTGCCAACGAGTCGCTTACATTCAATGATCTTAAGGCGCTGATGAATACGAGCGACGGCAACCTCAGTGTCCATGCTCGCAAGCTGGAAGAGGCCGGTTATATCTCCTGCGCAAAATATTTTGAAGGGCGCCTCCCTCGCACCGAGTACAGGCTGACTGCCGCGGGCCGGCGCGCGTTGGACAATTATCTAAACCACATGGAAAAGTTAATCGCCCAGATGCGTAACCAGGAGTAGGTCGCAAAATTTTTTTGCTGTCATGCTTTGCGGTACAAAGGGCTTTGCTTGAGCTAATCGGAAATGAAAACAGTCCGCTAATCAGAAAACAACGTTTGGGTTGTCTACCTTGGACAAACGTATGCACCAGTATGATGTTGCAATTGTCGGCGCCGGGTTGGCGGGTCTTCATCTCGCGCGCTTACTGGCCCAGGAAAGGTTGCGCGTTCTTCTGGTTGATCGCAAAGCTTCTCTCGCTGAAGGCATCCATACTACCGGTATATTTGTTCGACGAACGCTGGAAGACTTTGCCATTCCGGACGACTGCCTTGGACCTGCTATTCGTGACGTGGCGCTTCATTCCCCGGCAGGTCGAACGCAGGAGTTGTCAAGTCCTTATGATGAGTTTCGCATTGGCCGCATGGCACAACTCTATGACCGGCTCCTGATCGAATGCATTTACCTGGGAGTTACGTGGTTACGGCAAACGCGCTATGCCGGTTACAGCGTGCTTAAGAAGCAACTCGTCGTCAAACTAAATCAAAAGGCTTCGTCGCGCTGGGTCGTAACCAGATTCCTGGTAGGCGCCGATGGCGCCGACTCGCGTGTCGCCCGAGACCTGGGACTCGATACAAACGAGGAATGGATTGTAGGGGTTGAAGACGTCCTCAAAGATGTCCCACTCTTCGGACCACCACGACTTCATTGCTTTCTTGATCCGGTGCATGCGCCGGGCTATCTTGCCTGGCTGGCCCACGACGGACAGGAAACTCACCTTGGGGTGGGGGGCTATCCCGCGCTATTCGATCCGGTCCAATCGCTAAGGCACTTTCGTAACCGGTTGGGCAACGTTGTCGACCTAAGTCGCGCTAGCAAAGTCTCGCGTCGAGGCGGGAGGATACCGGTAGGTGGAATCCTGCGGCGCATCAGTAATTCGCATGGTCTGCTAATCGGCGACGCCGCAGGGGCAGTGTCGCCATTGACCGCAGGCGGCCTCGATGCCTGTTTGCGACTCTCCACAATTGCAGCCCGGGTAATCTCTGAATATCTCAACACCGGCCAAGAGGAAGCCCTGGAGGCATATTCGGGGGAGCCGTTTCGCGCGCGTTTTACCTCGCGACTTTTGCTCCGTCGCCTGTTCTCTGCGATTCGCCAGCCGGCTCTCGTCGAGCTAGCTTGCGCAGGACTGCGCCTTCCCATTGTCGACCGGTTTACCTGGCATGTCTTCTTTGGTCGCGGTTCTTTTCCGGTGATTGGTAGCGAACAACGTTTGGTCTTGGAACGCGTTTCTACTTGAAGGCTCTGTTGGTCTGGAACCTGAAGGAAAAGACTGATGCGGCGCACACAAGGTAGCTGTGGTTTTCCACATTGTTGCGAAATGCGAAGCACCAGAGAATTCAACTAATCGCAATTGAACATGTGCCCATGAGATTTGATGCCTGCCAAGGAGCAATGAAATGACAAAGCGAATTGTGGCCATTGCCTTTATTTTTCTGTGCACCTCTGTGGCCTGGGCCATCCTGGGTGGCACCATCTTCTCGCGAACATACTCACTCGATGAGATTTCGCAGAATCGTGTGGCGTCGACGTGGGGCACGGCTCAGAACCAGACGCCACCTACCGCTTCTTTTACCACTCTGGTTCCCCGTCAGGATGAGCGGCTCGAGAATGGCAAGAAGGTTGTAAAGACCGTTCAAGAAGCGGTGGTCACGCCACTGCCGCTGGAAAGTAGCGCGGTGGATGTAGCCCTTGATTTGGAACATCGGCAGAAAGGGCTACTGTGGTACAGCACTTACAGGGTTGATTTGGCTGGGCGCTATGGATTCCGCAACACCAGTGATAAAGAGACGACGGTTGATTTCACTCTGAAGTTTCCCACGGCCCAGGCGATCTACGATGATTTGACTTTTGCCGTTGACGGCGTGCCGTTGGAATTGAAGACGATTGAGAACGCTGTTACCGGAAGCACCAAAGTACCGCCCGGTAAGACAGTGCAATTGGCGATTGGATATCGTTCGCAAGGTTTAGATGAATGGCGCTACAGTTTTGGCAGCAACGTCACTCAGGTGCGCGACTTTGACCTGCGCATGAAAACGAACTTCAAGCTAATCGACTTTCCTGACAACACATTGTCTCCTTCGGCGAAGAACGAAACAGCCGAGGGTTGGGATCTCACCTGGTCCTACAAGAATCTCCTTTCGGGATACGAAATTGCCATGGTGATGCCGGAAAAACTGCAACCCGGCCCACTGGCCGGACGAATCAGCTTTTTTGCTCCTGTGTCACTCTTCTTTTTCTTCTTCCTGATGCTCATCATTACCACTATGCGGGGCATCGACCTTCACCCGATGAACTACTTCTTTCTGGCAGCCGGATTTTTTGCTTTCCATCTGCTGCTTGCTTACCTCGTCGATCACATCTCGATTCATCTGGCGTTCGCGATCGCCTCGGTCGTGTCGGTGTTTCTCGTGGTCAGTTATCTCAGGCTTGTGGTAGGGATGCATTTTGCCAGCCGCGAAGCGGCGCTGGCGCAATTCGTCTATCTGGTTATGTTTTCCTACGCCTTTTTCCTCAAAGGATTCACCGGACTGGCGATCACTATTGGCTCAATCGTCACGCTTTTTATTGTCATGCAGGTGACCGGCCGGATCCAGTGGACGGAAAGGTTCACTCTGAAGCCTCGGGACTCGGCAGCCGGCGAATCGACCTGATCTTGTTAATAACGTGCTAAGGCAAACGTTAAGCAGATGGGACTCGCTGTAGGGGCTCCGGAAGAGTTGGCGTGTGCGTCTTCGAGTTCTGGCCAGCGCTGGAACTTGGGGCGGAATATCAAACTTTTCCGAGTCTGTTGTCGTACAGCGAAAGGCGCCGAAAATTTTAGCCGGCCTTGAGCGTTATGAAAGCCCTCGTATCCTTTTACACGGACGCCCTGAGGATTGCCCTCCAGTCGATCCTTGCGCACAAACTGCGGGCCTTTTTGACTCTGATTGGCATCATTATTGGTGTCGCGTCTGTTGTTGTCGTCGGCGCATCAATCAGTGGCTTCAACACCTATGTGATCGACAAGATATCGAAGGTCCTTGGCGCCAACCATTTCATGATCGCGCGGATGGCGTTTACGGGCCGGCTTTCAGACGATGCATTTGAACGGGCCAATCGCCGAAACAAGCGGATCAACTGGGACGATTACGAATGGGTGCGCGACCACTGTCTCTCATGCACCGAGGTGGGGGCGCAAGTTCAAACGCAAGCCGATCTTAAACAGGATGCGATCGAGTTTCCGGGCGCGATGATTTTTGGTTCATCAGCAAACATGGTGGACATCGAGGATAAAACCATCGCAGACGGTAGGTTCATTTCGGCCGACGAAGTGAAGCGATCGGCGCTCGTCTGTGTGCTTGGCGGAGACATCAAAGACAAGTTCTTTCCTAACACCAACGCGGTAGGCAAGACGCTCAAGGTGCGGGGTCTGCCTTTGCGAATCGTCGGCGTTGAAGAGAAGCGAGGCGCCTTTTTTGGCGACTCGTTCGATCGACACATCTACCTGCCGGTTACCACCCACATGCAGATCTTTGGGCGCGGTGGATTGCAGATTCACGGCAAGTCGCGCGACCGTGAGAGCTTCGCTGATACCATCGAAGAGGCTCGCGTGGCCATGCGGAACAAGCGGCGCCTTAAGGGAAATGAAGAGGACGATTTTGGCTTGGTCAATGTGCAGGAGATCAACAATCAGATCGATCAATTTACGGGCAGCATTGCGATGGTCGTCGTCCCAATTACGCTAATCACCCTGGTGGTGGGTGGCATCGTCGTGATGAACATTATGCTCGTTAGCGTGACCGAGCGGACTTTCGAGGTGGGTCTGCGAAAGGCTGTTGGCGCCACACGCAAACAGATTCTGCTTCAGTTCCTGATTGAATCGGCAATCCTCTGTGCGTTTGGCGGGATAATCGGGTTGATGCTGGCGTGGGGAGTGTGTCATTTGATAACCATACTCGCATCGATCACGATGACCATTACGATCGGGTACATACTGTTGGCCATTGTAGTGTCGACCCTCATCGGAATGATTGCGGGAATCTACCCGGCTTTTAAGGCAGCGAGACTCGATCCAATTCTTGCTTTGACGAAAGCGACGTAGGAGCGTGAAGATCAAGCTACCAAAGAGTGTCCTGCGAGAGACTGTGGCGATGGCGCTCGACAGTGTGCGCGCCCACAAGTTTCGCAGCTTCTTAACGGTGCTCGGAATCGTTATCGGTGTAATGACCGCCATTACCATTGCTTCGATTCTCACCGGACTGCGTCAGAATATAATCTCGATTATCGAAGAGTACGGCACCAACAATATCTACGCGTTTCACTTGTCGACCGGGCCTCGGGTAAGTTCGGACCGGTCCGAACGCACTCGGAGGCCTTTAACAGTAGCCGATGCTCAGGCAATTGCGGCGCAGGCCGGCGCCGTCGAGCAGATCGCCCACGTGGCGCCCAACGTTGGTTTCAGAGGTGGTCCGTTCGACGACAACATTACCTATCAGGGGCGCAACTATCGATGGGGAAATACGCAGGGCGTATCAGCTAACTACGATGATGTAAGCAATATTGTGCTCCGCGAAGGCCGGTTTATTACCGAACTCGATGATCAGCAGCGCAGCAATGTGATGGTGATCGGCGTCAACGCTGCGGAGGCTCTCTTTCCAGGGCAGGCTCAGATTTCGGGAACAAAGGTGCGGATGGGCGGTTACAACTTTGAAATTGTGGGGGTGTTAGAGAAGAGAAAGGCCGGCTTCTTCGGCGAGAATGAAGAGGACAATGCTGTTTTCATTCCATTTCGCACCGCGCAGAAGATTGCACCCGCGCGTGGCTACATGCTGCTGATTATTCGCGCGCGCTCGGGACAGGTGCTTGAAGCGCTGGAACAGTCAGAAGAGATTCTGCGCCGGCGACGCAACGTTGCATTTGGCGCCCCGAACAATTTCGATATCAAGACCGCTGACAAGTTTATCGAACAATTCGACAGCATCACGGCCATGGTTGGACTGATCGCGATCGCGATCTCCAGTCTCGGGCTTCTCGTGGGAGGCATTGGCGTGATGAACATCATGCTGGTCAGTGTTACTGAGCGAACCAAGGAGATTGGGATACGCAAAGCCATCGGCGCGCGGCGGCGAGACATTGTGCGGCAGTTTCTCTTTGAGGCGATGACGCTGACGTTCCTCGGCGGCGTGCTTGGTGTGGTTTTGGCGGTGGGGATCAGTCAGCTCATCATGCTGTTGGTTCCCAGTTTGCCGGCGACGATTCCCACCTGGGCCGTTGTGACCGGACTTACGGTTTCTGTGAGTGTTGGACTGATCTTTGGCGTCTGGCCGGCCCGCAAAGCCTCGCGACTCGATCCTATTGAGTGCTTGCGATACGAGTAGGTGACAGGATCCACGAAGTTCAGCATGGTCCGCGGGGGACTACCACCGAGAATGAAAACTTGATCTTTAATGTAGACTCTATTCCCCAGCGCGGAATGGAGATCGAGTGTGACTGGTGCCGGTAACTGCTCAACCGAGCCCGACACGAAGTTTGATCCGAGAGCCTCGCCGAGGCACCACCG
>DATKDA010000117.1:0-27796 GCA_035512935.1 Pyrinomonadaceae bacterium
ACCTTGTAGGTAGTCGCACCAACCTTTGTATCCGCGGTTACGGCGCGCGCCGTAGCTCGCCAGGTCGTGAGATTATCCGGGAGGTTCACCTTCACTGTAGCCTTGCCGTCTGCGCCGGTGACGAGATCAGGTTGCCAGAATGCAGTGTCCTTAAAGAGCTTTCTGACCTGTGCTTCGACCAGACTGCCCTCGTTCTTAAAGTCTGCGAGTTCATACGCGGGCTTTTTCTTTGCCAGGTACATCGGTTTTTCGCCCGCAAAGCCAATGAAGCTATAGTTGATCGCCAAATGCGTCTGGACCGTTGAGTAACGCAGACCATAAAACTCGTTTCGAATATTGCCGGAGTAGTCCGGAGAGATGCTGTAGATGGCCTCATCAACGACGCCAAAACTCACCTCGGCGCCGGGCACAGGAGCGCCTTGCTGGTTACGTGCGAGGATCGTGTAAGAAGCAGTCTCTCTTGGTTTGTACTCTTGTTTGTTAGAAATGATCTCGAGGTTGATGAAGCGGTCCCGCGGAGGCACAACCAATCGTTGGTTGCTCGTATACATGTCGCCGTCTTTTACATAGGTGACGCTCAGGAAGACATTGGGAGCGTAACTGGCTTCGATAGGAACTTCGAGCATCACCGATCGCCCCGGAGAATTTACCTGGCGCACCGAAGAGACATTCCATAGTTCGGTTGTGACAAGCAGGTGGGCTTTGTCAGTCGGCAGGATCGCGAGCACCTGTGCTGTCTCACCGGGACGATAGGACTTCTTGTCGGGAATCAACTTTATTGAGCCGGTGTCTTCGCGATAGTAGGCATCATCAAACCAACTTGCCTCCCGGTCCGTCACCCACAAATACCCGCCCAGCGATGCGATCTGCTTACCGCCTTCGTCAATGATGGTCTTGATCCCAATGTTTCCGGCCGCCTCCGCAGTGTAGTTATAAACAGCCTGGCCCTGTGAATCGGTCTCGACCATGGCAGAAGAGATCTCCCGCTCCTCGAGTTCGTAGTCGGTGTATTTGTAGCCGTTATCGTCCTTCTGAACCTTCTTCCATGTACGATCGACAAATCGAAGCTGCACTTTTGTCGCCGCCGGACGCCCTTCGTAGTCGGACGTAGTAACACGAATACGGGCCACGTCACCCTTGTTGTAAACGTAGCGATCGGTGGTGGCCCGGGCGACAATATTTCCACGCGTAGCCACGAAGCTGGCACTGCCGTCGATTGTCCGGCGGGCGGAGTCTGTCACCTGAACTTCGATCCGATAGCTATAATCGGACGGATCGTTCTCGTCGGCCGGGGGAATCTGAAATTCGATCTCCATCTGGCCGCTCTTATTTAGGACGCCTTCGCCTTCCTGGACCATGTCGCTGCCATAACTGTAGTAATCGGCGAACTCATCTTCGCCTTCACTGTAATCCTCATCACCGTTGGATTCAGGAAGTCCCCAGAAATAGTAACGCGAGCGATAGAGGTAGTAGGTCACCTCGGCGTTTGCGACTGGAGCGCCAAAGAAATAACGTGCTTCGACTGAGAATTTCGTCTTCTCGCCCGCTGGAATGAACCGTCCCGGCGCCGCCACCTTCACTTTGTATTCAGGTTTCTTGTACTCCGCAACTTCAAAACTTCCGCGGGCCGTTCCGCCTTCGAGTTCGGCTGTAATCTGATAATGACCCAACGGGGCCTCTTCCGTAAGATCGAACTCGCCGCTAAAAGTGCCGCGGGATGAGAGGCGGGCTTCACCTGTATAGACTGGCGAACCGTTTGAATCGTCGATGCTTACGGTTATGGAATCGCTTTGAAGAGAGCGATACCTGCCGCTTTCGTCAATTTCACGGAGGATGCCTTTGAAGTAAACCTTTTGGGCCGGCCGGTAGACCGGTCGATCGGTGTAGACATAGCTCCGGACCCGGTTGCCGTTGCCTTCATCAAACCCGCCAAAGTAGAACGATTCGAGATCGGAGATGGCAAAATTGTCCCGGTCCCGTGCGAGAATGAGAAATGACTTTGGTGTTGTTTCGCCGTCACCGGGATCCGTCTCCTCGTCAACTGCTCCGCTGAGTGACTTTGTGCTTATCTTCGTCCTGAGAAGGCCCTGGCTGTCGGTTGTGCCGCCCGCAACCATCGCTTTGCCTCTGACGATCTCTACTTGAGCGCCCGGTCGAGGTTCTCCGGTGCGGCGGTCGACTGCATAGACCAGCAACTCACCGTCGCGGCTGGTCTTGTCTACCATGGTGAGATCAGTGACGACCACGATGGTATAGGCTCGCAGATCTCCGTTTACCGCCTCGACGAGATACACCCCGGCTTCTCGTTTGGTTAGCGGCACAAGTCGCCGGTCATAGTCATCTTCCAGGGGAGGTAATGGTTCACGCCAGTGACTAACTAATTGGTCCGGGTTCAGGAGAGGAACGCGGGCGTAATCGGCAACGTTCAGAGGGGTGCGCAGCGGCGCTGATTCGACGCGAAACTTTTGATTGAAACTTTGACGCGAAGGTCGCTGGAGTTGCGTCCTTATGTAAGACTTGATTCCGTTGTAGGCCACACGCTTGATAAAGCGCACGCGCTCCAACACTGAAACGCGTCGCGGCATGGATGCGGTTAGTTCTTCCTCCTCGCGCTCGCCCATCTGATGAGGATTGTCGAGTTTGGTAAAGAACGATACGGGATCCTTCACGCGATAGACGCGAAAGTCGAGTTGGCCCACTCCCTGAAAGTCCACCCAGATACGCGGTCGTTCGTTCGTGCCGAAGGTTCGGTGAGAAGAGAGAGAAAAGTATGGCTTGTCAGAGAGAGGTCTTTGAGAAGCAAAGTCAGTAGCGTCCCCGGCCGTCGATTCCGCTTCGCTACTCGCGCGCGAACGAAGAACGGCAATCCCTAGCGCGGCGCTGATGACTGCCAGGTAGATGACTACTGTGGTTAAGGTGCGATTTGATCGCGAATTCATCTCAGACACATGACCTCCTCGGGTCGGACCGGTTTCTACGTCCGGCGACAAACCCTATGGGTACTCATTCCAGGATCTTTAATCGATAGAAGCCGAGAAAATTTGGGTTGGTGGCCAATGGACGCCAGCGCCGGTTCGGATGCTGGTCGAGTGTCGAAAGCCGAACCTTCTTAACCGCCCCGTCATCGGCCACTGACGACCCCGTGTGATAGACAACCCAATCGCCGGCCCCGTCCGCTGCTGTGTGCGCTGAACCAATGAAAATCATTACGTGATAGGGAAACTTCTGCACCCAGGGCTGATGAAAGAAGATTAGATCCCCAGGTTGTGCTTCGCGCCGGTCGCGGCCAATTAATACGCTGTTAAAGTTCTTCAGGGAGCGCGCATCGGCGAACTCGGAAAACTTGCCTGCCGAAAGGTCAGACGGTTGATAAGCGCCAAAGTCAGTGCGGAAAAGCTTTTCTCCCAGCGGATTCCTTTCCAGGGAGTAGGCCGCTACGTCAGGGGCAATTCCTTCGTAGCCCGGCCCCATTCTCAAGAACCATGAGCGGTCATGCCGACGCAACGCTTCGCGCCACGCAAAGCGAACCAGACCCGCACAATCCTGCTGGTCGGAATGCCAGTGCTCGCTGGTGCGGTAGAACTGCATCTCGGCGATTCCGGTAAACCAGTGTCGAAAGTTTTCGCGGTCAGTGAATGTCTTGAGTTCGACCGAGTCGGGAATGCCATCTCCATCTGAATCGAGTGTTACAACTGCGGGCCGGGGCGGGGCCGGACGGTTCACTTCGGTAGTTCTGGGCTCGACATTCGTGAGGTATGGGGTGAGTTTCAGTTTGACCGTCCGGCCGACTGCAAAGAATGAAAAGAGCAGCAGTAGCAAAAGCGCCGTTATCGCCGTCAAGCCGATCTGCCATCTTTTTAGAAGTCCCAACATCTAGACGATTATCTCCCTACCAGCTAATAACCCGCGAGGCGGAAACAAACAGTGCCGGCGGCGGTCACCCCTTATCTGCCATTGTTACTGCTACGGAACGTTGGACTGTGGCTATCCACAGTCTTGTTGAAATGAAAGTAGGTGGCTCCTTTAAGGCGATTCGTGGTAAATGACCCAGACGCACCGGGGATTTAGTACAAAAGTTTAAATCGATATGCGGAAGGAGAAGGGCTCCAATCCATGGCCAAACCTTGCGCAAATTCTGTCTTTAAAATGGCGAATCTCTTAGTAGACCACAGCGCAAAAAAGATGGTTGCAAAATATAGCTCCCGCGGTTAGATTGTCGCTTGCCAATCAAGTAACCAAGGTAGAGGACTTCCCGTTCGAGGGGTGGCCCACTGCCTTCACCTTTTTTCCCTGGAGGTAGAAAAGTGCCGACCGGAACCTGCCCCGAATGCGATGCTGATGTCCACGTCGACACAGACGCAGACAAGGGTGACACTGTTTCATGCGAGGAATGTGGTACGGAACTTGAAGTCGTTGGACTTGACCCTGTCGAGCTCGACATTGTTGATGAAGAAGATCTTGATGACGACGAGGACGAAGACGAATTCTAACTAACATAGGGATTTTTAGCGTGTTCGCGGTCAAACGTCCTCGATCTTGGCCCTTTGGGTTTACAATTTCCGACGGTTTTGGAAAAAGTTCAAAGCATAGTATAAAACCTGCTAGTCTCGCTTTTGACCCTTTTCGGCTTGATAGGCCGGCCGGCTTTGTCGCACTACGAACCCCGCAGGCCCCTCAACCCTGATGTTGTGTGTCACTCCATCGCGCCGCTTCTCTTCCGGAGGATAAAA
This sequence comes from Pyrinomonadaceae bacterium, assembly GCA_035512935.1. Classification (GTDB taxonomy): domain Bacteria; phylum Acidobacteriota; class Blastocatellia; order Pyrinomonadales; family Pyrinomonadaceae; genus PSRF01. The sequence goes on from DATKDA010000117.1 coordinate 4,731, forward strand.
AGCTAGCACATAAGCTGAAGTGACCTCCTCGGCCAGGGCTCGGAACAAGGGCTCGTAATCCTCATCGTTTGCGTACACAGTCTTTCCACCGGTTAGTTCAACCAACCCGCTCACATCCAGCGGTGTCGGTAGAGGCGCCTGAGCCGAAGCTATGGCCATTCGAGAAAATGACGGGAGCGTCACCACGTAGATGCTTACGTCGGCGGCGTTGGCTCGTTCAATGACCGTCTTGGGGGCTACGGTGTCGCCGACGGGAAACCCATCTGTAATTACCACCACAGCACGTTTCATCAAACGACGCTCACGCGTGCGTGGCGCGTGCCGAACCAGCATTCTGATAGCATCATCGACTGCATCGTACGTATGCGTTGACAGGCCGCTCGGCTCGCGAGCGAGCCGGTCAAATGCGCGCTCAAGCTTATCGCGATCCGTAGTAAACCGCTGGAGCGTTTTTACGCGCATGCCAAAAGTCAAAACTGCATATACCGCCGGATGATCTGCCAGGTGACCCGAGAATGCGTGCATTGCGCCGCGCAAGCGCTCGATCTCTTCGGCAGTCATGCTTCCGGACATATCAAGGGCGAAGACAATAGCCACGGGTCTGGGCTGGCCGCTCCTTTGCTCGACATGAAAGAACGAGATCGGCTGCTCGACATTATCGACAAAGACCTTAAAGTCATCTCTTCGCAGATTGCGGACCGGTTGTCCCTGAGTGTCGGTTACCTGGACATCAACCGATACCAGGTCAGTGTCGATGCGCAGAATGTCCTCAGGGTCGGGCTCTTGCGCCGGAAGAACCTTCCGGGGTCGTTGCGCGTTGGGATCTGCTTCCTGCGCTAAAGTCGTAGCGTTTGAATATGAGAAAATAAGCCAGGAAAGCAGAATGAGACAGACAATACGGATGGTGCTCGAGGGGGTTGGAAAACGTTTAATAAACGACATGGGCGTCCTCGCATTATACGAGGCTGTCTCTTTAGCGCAAATGGATAACCCGGGCTTCTTGTCCCTAAAAGAAGCGACAGATTCAAATTCCGGTGCGCAAATGGTAGCTACGACAACCTTAAGGAAGTTGACTCATCTAACCGGAGGTTCCCTTGGGCAAAAGGGGTGATTACTGCACTGCACGTGCCTCGCTTTGAAGTGTTATCATAGGCCCAATTACACGGAAGGACGTAAAGATGAGAAGCAAGAGACCATTGATTGCGATTGTGCTGCCTCTATTGCTGGCCGGCATCGCTTTTGGACAAGATCGGTCGACCGGAGGAATTAAGGGCAAAGTACGGGTCGAGAGCGGTGGGGCGCAGGGTGTTTCCGTGGTTATCAGGCGAGGAGAGGATGAAATCACTCGGGTAGTAACCAACAGGAGTGGTGACTTTTCGGTAAAAGGGCTGGCCCCGGGCTCTTATGGACTGACGTTCCGAAAGCCGGGTCTCAGTGTTGGCACAGTGGAGAACATTGAGGTGAGGGCAGGTAAGGTGCGGTCTCTTGGCGACCGCCTGTTTCTTACGGTCGATGAGGGCTCGATCGCTTTTATCAGAGGCAGCGTCTTTAATGAAGGTGGCCGGAGCGTGCCCAACGCGCGCGTCGAACTGGCGCGTATTCTTGAAGACGATTCGGCTAAGAGAATCGACGGCCGGCTAACAACTGAAACAGGCTCCTTTGTTTTTCGCCTTTCACCCGAGCCCGGCAAATACCGCGTCACAGTTAAGCGTGACGGCGTAATGCCCGCCAGCAAGGATGTCGAGGTCGACGGCGCCGCAGTCTATCGCATAGCGATAACGCTTCTTCCCGCTCCGAACTGACCTACGAAGAGTTCGTGAGATTTTGGGAGCATTTGTTGCAGAGGGACTTCGACCCACGAAATCTCGCTAGATAAATTGATCTATTGATCTATGGATGACCGCGAAGAGTTTCTGACAGCCCGCCAGCTTGCAGAGATTTTACAGGTCAGCGAAGCGACCATACGGCGACTCGCGCGCAAGCGTCGTATTCCCTCGGTCCGTTTGACGCCTCGAATTATTCGTTTTCATCTGGACGCGGTTCGTGAGGCGCTTGAGGTTCCCCGCTCGAGAATTCGCCGTGGTGAGATTACCGAGCGCTTTGACGATTCCCAACTGTCATTCGACGATCTTCTTACCTGAGCGAAATTACCTAGTTGAGCTAGTGGAGTAAGAGCACCTGCCCAGGGCGGGATGCGGTATTCGATTGTTTTCATTCGTGTTGTTTCATGTGTGTTAGTGGATCGATTCTTAGCCACCAAAAGACAGCATCCACGAAACCAGACGAAATTCACCACGAACAGAGCGCTTCGAGTGTTGAATTTCGAACCTCCAATCGAGCTATCGTCGAGAACCGGGGGGGTTGAACTCGACCCACTTGCCATTCTGCTTAACATAGATTCGCGGTTCACGAATCCGGAACTTTCGCCCGAAAGCAGGATTGCTTGTGAGAAACCTCTGCGTCGTTGCGCGGTCGCCCGTTGCTACCCGCCACCTGCCGCCCTCACGCACCAGATACTGTTGAACTTCGATCTTACCTTCTGTCTCTAAAGGGCTCACCAGACGACCGTAGAGAACCGTATCAACTACAGCCATATTCCCAGAGAGTCTTACCTGGCCGACATCCATTCGATCAAGCACGTACATGTCCTGTGCGCGGCGTAAAGCAGTCGTGAAGCGTTGCCGGGACACACGAGCTTGCGAAGCGGTTGGCAGGGTGTCATAAAGGCTCGCGTAATCCCTTGCCTTGAGTTGCTGAAATACTCTTTGAACTGTATCGCGCACCTCGCCTTCGTTCGCCGAAGCTGCGGGCGCTAAAGTTAACAACACAGCAAGAGCACCTAACATAGAAAAAGAAAACATTCTCCTAAACAACATCATCATCCGCCTCATCTCTGTAACGCTTTTCATCCTCAAGGTCTGCCGCATCCGCGACTTCCTTCATCTGGATTCGATAATTTAAGAACCATGCCAGGATGCCAATCACCGCGACGACAAAAGCCGAAACTACGTCGCCAAGCCAGATAAAAACACCGGCCACCACAATGCAGACGCCGGAAAGTGCCAACCAGAAGACCTTCATTTGATTGTCACCGGAATTGTAACGCTGAGAGTCCCCGGAGGATAACAGACCTGTTCGTCACATGCTTGTACGCGCAGTTGACCGGCAATGTTCAATGGGCCCTTCGTGGCGGATTTGTCGGTCTTTAGAAAAATCTTCAGGTCGGTTTCGCCTTCGTAGACGGCTAAAGGTTCTTCGGCAAATTCGAACTTCTGCTTAATCGGGTCAGGGTAGGTGATGAACCCGACGGAAACGCCATTGGCAGGGGGAATCTCCAACTCGGTAGCGATCAAGTAGGGATAAGTGGGGGGATTGGCGTTGAGATGATAACCAGTCTGAATGGTCAGGCGCACAACTGTTTCACCCTCACCGCCGGCCGGAATCTCGATCGGCGTGGGCGAAACTTTCACCACGTCGGTGGAAGCCACCTTTTTAGAGACGGGAAGTTCATCAGCAGTAGCTTGACCGACTTCGGTTGGACCACTGCTGCGCGCGCATCCTGCTATTACTAACAGTAATCCCAGGATTATTACATTTCTTAGAAACCTCATCTTTGTCCTTAGGGATAATTTTCAAAATCATTCAGACGGCGTCGCGGTTCGCAACTCCCGCCCGAGTCGAACTCGCCTCATACGACGGAAGAGGTATCGAAGCACCAAGCCTATGGGCAGAATTATAAGCAGGAATACCGGAACCATCACAATCACAAACCACACTATGAACAACAGTATCCCCGTCGCCACGCTGATGCTGTCGGACACTGCCTCTTTAAATTCGCGTCCAAAACCAGAGGTGCTGACGACGATCCCCGTGGGAGGTTGGAGTTTCACTGTGATAGTGGAGAGGCTCGCTTGATTTTGCAAAAACCTCTGGCGACCCTCGATTTTTTCAATCTCAGTTCTAACATTTGCGAGTTCACGCTGCACTTCCAGAGCCTCGGGAATCTTGGCCGCCTGTTTCATGATCTCGAGAAACTGGGCCTCGAGTGCTCTCTGGGCGCTGACACGAGCTTCAAGATCAATAAATTCTTCGGTGACGTCCTGGGCCGAAGCTTTCTCGTGAATGACGCGGAGGCCAACAGCGCGAATGTCGTTAAGCGCGGCATCGAATCGGGGCGCGGGCACTCTAATCACCAACGTAGCCTCGAGTTCCCGCCTGTTAGGATCGGACGATGGTCGCTGTTTTATCTCAGAGGTTACGACAAACCCACCGTGCGTTTCGGCTATCGAGGTGATGCCGCGCTGGGCTTCCGGCGTGTCGGCCACCTCCACAGCGAGTTCGGCATTGCGAATGATCTTGCGATCGACGGCTTCGACAGGTGACTGCGCTTCGACGGTCTGTTCAAGGGATACTGTTTTAAGAAGTCCCTGGCTTGGATCACGGACGGATTCCGTTGCCACCTCGCGGCGTTCTTCAATGGTGGAAGGAGAAACTGCGCTGTCGCGGCTCGAGCCATAACAACCCGTTAAGAGTGTCAGAGAAAGAACAAGGAGAGACAATTTGAGGGCATACATTGGCTTAGCCTCCGGTTGGGAATTGCAACTGTGAAAGAACGATGAAGACCTACCAGGCTTGCGCTATCGGCTATCGCACGAGCAGCCAGCCCTCGGGGGAGCAGCGATTTCATTGCATCCAGAGTCTATAAACATCTCACCCCCGCCGGGGTGAAGAGGCAAGAAGTAAGATCTACCCGGTGGCTTCCTTTTTTCCGTCATTGCGCTTGATACCGAACTTATCCAGCCGGTACTGCAGCGTCCGAAATGTCAAACCGAGGAGTTTCGCAGCCTTTGTGATGTTGTAATCAGTCTGTTCCATTGCCTGCACAATCAGATTCCGCTCAACATCCTCAAAGTTGATTCCCTCGGGTGGTAACTTGAAAGCGCCTTCCGCAGCCGGCCCAACTTCCTGCCGCACCTCGAGTGGCAGATCCTCTACCGTAATCAAGTCACCTTCACAAAGCAGAATGGCCCGCTCAATAGCCGACTCGAGTTGCCGCACGTTTCCGGGCCAACTGTAGTCGTACATCAGTTTCTTTGTTTCGGAAGTAAGGCCACGAACCAGCCGCGAGGTGTTGCGAGTATGCTTCTTCAAAAAGAAGTCGATAAGCACCGGAATGTCTTCGCGGCGTTCTCGGAGCGGCGGCACGTCCACAGAAAGCACATTGATGCGGTAGTAAAGGTCGTCCCTGAAACGGCCGTCAGTGACCATCGCCCGCAGGTCTCGATTGGTTGCTGCGATCACCCTGACGTCCACGCTGATCTCATGAGTGCCACCGACGCGACGAATCTTGCGTTCCTGTAAAGCCCGCAGCAGTTTTGCCTGCATGGCGACGTCGAGTTCGGCTATCTCATCAAGGAACAGAGTGCCACGATCGGCAATTTCAAACAGACCTTTCTTCTCGGCATGAGCGCCTGTGAACGAGCCCTTCTCATGACCGAAGAGTTCGGACTCGAGCAGGTTCTCGTTTATTGCAGCGCAGTTCACAGCTTGGAACATCTCCTGCGCGCGCGGGGACTGATTGTGAATGGCGCGAGAGATCAACTCTTTGCCGGTGCCCGATTCTCCCCGGATCAAGACCGTCGAGTTTGACCGGGCCACCTTCAGAATCATTTTCTTCACCGACTCCATGCGCGGTGACGCGGAGATGATCTCTGTATCGATCGCATCGAGCCGGTGGAGCGCGCGATTAATCGTCTCCAGCAGAGCATGTTTGTCGTAGGGTTTCTCGAGATAATCGAAGGCGCCGCGTCTCAATGCCTCCTTCGCGGAATCGATTGAGCCATGCGCTGTCAGGAGGATAACTATGATTGAAGAGTCGAATGCCAGGAGTTGCTGGAGCAGTTCGATTCCGTCCATCCCGGTCATTTTCAGGTCGGTCAGAGCAAGGTCGAAACGGCGATCTTTTGCGAACTTCATGGCCGCCTCGCCGGAAGAGGCAGTCGTCACGTCGTAGCCCTCACCTGAAAGAATCATCTCCAGGATTTCGCGCTGCGATTTTTCGTCGTCAACCACAAGTATGCTTTTACGCGCCATGATTCACCTGCATCACCTGCATAATATAAGACACCGCGCCGCACGATTTGGTTACATCTAAAGGTCCGGTTATTTCAACTTTCACTATTCGAGTTTGCCGGCAACGTTATAGTAAACGTTGTCCCGTCGTCTTGTTTTGAGTGAACACTAATAGAGCCGCCGTGATCGGCGATCGCCTTCTTGACAATTGCAAGGCCCAGGCCCGTTCCCGTCTCCTTCGTAGAGTAATACGGCTCGAATACTTTCGCGATGTCTTCAGGCGCGATTCCCCTGCCCGTGTCGGAGATCTCCACCCGCGCCAGCGCACCGTCCGATTCCCCGGACAGTTTTATCAGAATGCTTCCCCCATCGCCATCCATGGCCTGCAAACCGTTAAGCAGGAGATTAGTAAAAACGGAACGCAGGGAATCGCGATCAGCCATGACCAGAGGAACGTCCCCAACTTCTTCTATGCGCGTCTGGATGCCGCACTCTGTAGCCTGGCCCTCGATGATACGCAACGCGTCCGCCACCTCGGCCTTGAGGTCTAGGGGTTCCAGTTCGAGATCCGAAGGCCGCGAATACTTAAGAAAGTCGCTGATGTGGCGGTTGATACGTGCGACTTCTGTTTTGAGTTGGCTCGCGAGATGCTCAAAGACCTTTCGTTTCTCGGGATCCTCCGGCGCGAACGCAGAACGCAGATGGTCCAGCGTGAGGTTTATGTAATTAAGCGGGTTCCTAATCTCATGTGCTATCGCGGACGCGAGACGGCCAACAACCGCTGCCTTCTCCGCTTGATGTAGTTGGGACTCCAGTTCCCGCGTGCGCCCGAGACGAGATATCATTTCGTTGAAAGCGGCCGCCAGTGCGCCAGTTTCATCGCGACGATCGACTGGCACTCTAACGCTGAAGTCTCCGCCGGCCACCCGCCGGGCCGCGAATGACAGCTTCTGAATCGGTCGAGTAAATCGCCATACAAGAAGACCGGTAACCACCATCGTCGTAACCAGCAGAGCCAACGTATAAAGGGCCAACCGCGACGCCTGTTGTTCGAGAATATTCGTCAGGGAGCTTGCCGACCCAAGGACAACAATTACATACCAGCGGCCTAGATTCGTTTCTACGGGAAAGTAGAAGGCCCCCTGTTCGCCAGGCCCTGCTGGCTGGGTTGTTGCAGTTGGTGGAGGCGGGTGTTCACCCTGATCGGCGAGCTCGACGGCACTACTTAGAGGCGGCAGGAGAATGTCCCGTAACTGTGTGTAACTGATCGCGCCATCGGGCATTGAGAGTGGCGCAAACTCTTCCATGAGGCTATCCCTCACGTTGCCTTCACTATCAACCACCAGAACGTTGCGCACCCGGCCAGCCCGCTGATCCAACAGAGGCTCGCGGATGTTCTGGCGCATTTCGTCGAGATAAGTGTTGCTCGAAATGGCATTCACCCCGAGGGCCACCCCGGTCATGATGGCCTGTTCCTGCTCTCTAATCATGTGAGCATTCTGCTCGACTGCCCGTAAATTGACGTAATACTGCACTCCGAGCGTTAGGCCCAGCAGCACCATTAAAAGCAACAGCAGCCTGACGCGAAAGCTATTAAAAAACTGCCTCAATTTCATCCGGTCTTAAGAAGGTCTGTTAAAACCCAGGGTTGTCGAACGTGAATGGCCCTGGACTCAAAGCCTGCAAATTCTTGCAAATATGTACGATACATTACTTTTGGGTTGCCCCTTCATGGAGTTGATGTTATATTTTCCCCCGGCCCCAAAGCAATCTCCCCGGGCCACCTATTGTCCCACCTCATTGCAGTTTAGTGATCGGTTGTAAAGGTCAGGGAGTTTTTTGGTGTTGGATGATCTCAATATTGCAATAATTGGTTAGTGCAAGGAATCCGCGCGTGAGCGAATTCCTTTTCTGTTTCCAGGAACCTGATCGCCCGACAAAAACTTAGGCAAGCTCACCGAAGTGAGCGAAACCCAGTCAAAGAAAGGTAACGAAACCTGATGTCATTGGTTAACCGTTCCCCTAAGCCGGTTCGAGTCGCATTTGTCCTGTTCGTCCTCATCTGTCTGTCGTTTTCCAGCGTCGCTTTTGCTCAAAAGAAATCCAAAGCAACACCGAAGTCCCGCAAGGCCAGTACTCAACAAAAAGGCAAAAAGGTTGCGAAGAAGCGCCAGACTTCGAAACGTCGCAATGTTGCGGCGAGGAGAACACAGAATCGGCGTACTAGTGCGGCGACACGTCGCCAGCGCAATCAGATCGCCAAACAGCAGGCCGCGGCGATTCGGGCGCGGCAACGCAAGCTCGGGCGACCACTGACTAAACGGGAGCGGGCGGCCGAAATGCGTCGCGTGCAGGCCAACTATGGTGCGGCGGCAAGGCGTCGGGCCGAAGCTGCACGCCGGGCGGCAATTGCGCGCCAACGGGCACGCGACAAGGCGATTAGAGATGAAGCGCAGTCATTCATCGCACGTGACATTACGGCCGGTGAAGATCCCGAAGTTCGGCGTGTGGCAGTGAACGCTCTGGGGAATCATGCCGGCACAGTTGTAGTCATGGATCCCATGACCGGCAGGGTATACACGATTGTCAATCAGGAGTGGGCCCTACGGCGAGGTTTCAAACCCTGTTCAACTATCAAACTCGTTACCGGGCTGGCGGGCCTCTGCGAAAAGGTGATCGATCCCGTCACTTTTGAGACGGTATCCCAGCGCTATAACATCGATCTAACCGATGCACTCGCCTACTCCAATAATACGTTCTTCCAACACGTTGGCGGTCAGATAGGTTTTGAAAAGGTCCTGAACTACGCCCGCGAATTGGGCCTCGGGGAAAGAACGGGCCTGAATGTCCCTTATGAATTCCCCGGCCGGCTGCCAAGCGAGAAGAGTGGCTTTGCTTTGAATCGCATGTGTTCTCACGGAGATGACTTTGAGGTCACGGCGATTCAATTGGCTACGCTTGTATCCGCGATGGCCAACGGCGGCAAGCTGTTAACTCCTTATATTGCAAACGGCGCCAGGGACGAAGCAGCGCGTCAAGCAAAGGTCCGGCGCCAGATCGATATTGAACAAGAGAACTGGCGGCGCATGGTTCCCGGCATGGTTGGAGCGGTCAATTACGGTTCAGGGAAAAAGGCGTACGATCCCCTGCAAACGGTGGCCGGCAAAACTGGTACTTGCATTGGCCAGGGAGGTTGGGTTGGTCTTTTCACTTCATATGCGCCTCTTGCCAATCCGCGTCTGGCGGTGGTTGTGATAGGTAAAGGCCCAGATGCCCGACAACACTTCCCGGCGGCTGTGGCTGGAAAAATCTACCGCGAACTCAACAGTAGGTTTGGCACGCCGGTGAATTTGCAGATCGCCAAGACACCTGACGCGGCAGAGGATGCCAAAGCTGCGGAGTTGAACGAAGAAGACAAGGAAACCGCCGAGGCTGAAGCTGCTGAAGAGGCTGCTGCTGTCGAGGCTGAGGATGAAGAAGTAGTTGTACCCACCGGAAACCGTTCAACCGATGCTTTAACCCCGAGACGAACCGTTAAGCCGGTGATCATGCCGGTCGAGCGTCGTAACACCGGAACACCACAGGCTGAAAACGCAAAACCATCAGTGACTGCACCAAAAACCGTCCCTGGAAATGCTGCTCAGGCTGACGAGAGACCACGGCGGGTTCAACCGATGCAGCCGTGAATAGACCTTAGATAAGGGCGACACGCCCAACCCCGTCGCGCCGGAGCGCTGCAACAACCATTGCAGTTCTCCGGTGCGGTATTTTCGGGATGTTGTTTTTCTTTTATCAGAGCGCCGTGCAGCCTTGACACGCTAATAAGAGTTGCAGGAATATTGCGGGCGCTCTTTTGAAGAGGTTCCTTCTGTTAGCCCCCTGTAGCCATCGTTCTCTCCTTTGGCCGCGCGCTCAGGATCGGCAACCGCTCTTTTCAACTGGGCATCTTACGATTGCGCTATCGCGTGCTGTAAAGCCGCGAGGCCCCCTTTGCAAGGAATAGAATAGAGATAAGATCTTGGAGGTTTTGCGACTAATGAAGAAGACGTTTAGATTGATTACCATTTGCGCAGCATTGGCGGCGCTTGCGTTGCCGGCTTTCGCAAATGAGATGCTGGGGCCTGACAGCGCAATTCAGGATCAGTGCACCGATGATAACAAACGCGCGTGGTACGAGAGCTTTACCGCCACCCGCACTTCGAACCCAACCCAGGCTTATGAAGCGGCCAAGAAGTACTTGGGCGCTTGCCCGGACGACGCTGACGAGATCACGGCTTATCTCAAGAAATGGGTAGCAGCCTATGATAAAGAGGCTCGCAAACTGAGGCTGCCGGCGCTGCTCTACAACGACAAGAAATATGCTGAAGCCTATGCGCTTGGACGTGAGATTCTGGCTGATGAGCCGGAGAACCTAAAAGTTTTGATCGACCTCGGCTATGGTGGTTTTCTAGCCACGACCACGGCGAAGAATGAATCGTTTAATAACGAAGCCATCGGTTATGCCCGGAAGGCTATTCAGATGATTGAAGCAGGGAAAGCGCCGGCAGAATGGTTGCCGTTTACATCGAAGGATGACGCTCTCGCTTATCTTCATTACACCGTCGGTTTTCTCACGATAAAGAACAATCCCTCTGAAGCGCTTAGTTCGTTGATCAAATCTGCTAAGTATGAGAGCAAGATCAAGGCGACCCCTTCGACTTACTACTTCATCGCCGCCGCCTACGAGGCTGGTCCATATGCCAAACTCTCGGCCGATTACAAAGCACGCTTTGAAGGCAAAGACGAGAGCCCTGAGAGTAAGCTCGCGCTCGAGAATATTAACCAGGTTATCGATCGCATGATCGATGCCTATGCTCGGGCCGTGGCGCTAGCCGGTAAGGAGCCCGCCAACCAGGCCAGTAAGAACGAATGGCTCCAGAGTCTGACTGAATGGTACAAATTCCGGAACAATCAATCAGACGCAGGCTTAAATGAGATGATCGCTGGCATTCTTTCAAAGCCATTGCCGGCTGAGCCTTCGCCGATTACGACACTGCCCGCAGCGGCCCCGGCCAGCACCCCAACATCGGGAAGCGCAAGCCCGGTGGTCCGAAATGCCGGACGAGTGGCATAGAATGTCAAAATCCCGGTAGCAAACCCAAGGGAGTAACTGAGCGTAATATCCATCAAAGTTACTGTTCTCCAAGATCAACGCCGGAAGCTTTTGTCACCGAATTTCGACATGCTTCCGGCGTTTGTTACAATCCGGCCCGGTGTGAGCAAGCACGCAACAATGGCCTCTGATCTGGATAACCTGGAAGCAATTCTTGCATACAGGTTTGAGGAACGCTCTCTGCTCGAGCGCGCCGTTACGCATCGATCTTGGGCCCATGAGCAAGTGGCTCCGGGTGCTGAGGATCAGGCACGCCGGCTTCATAATGAAGCCCTCGAATTTCTGGGCGATTCAGTGCTTGGTCTAATTGTTGCCGATTATCTTTGCCGGGCTTATCCGGGCGTGACCGAAGGGGAGCTTTCCCGGATGAAGCATCGGTTGGTTAGCGCGCCGACCCTGGCAAAGGTTTCGCTGCGATTGAACCTCGGCGAGTACCTGCGATTTGGACGTGGGGAAGAGAGAAGCGGCGGTCGCCATAAAGATGCACTCCTGGCTGATGTCTTTGAAGCAATAACCGGCGCCATCTTTCTCGATGGTGGGCTGGAAGCTGCGACGGCATTTGTTAATCAGGCGCTTGCTGAGGAATTGAAGCGTTCGAATCCGCTCTCGGCCGCGGAAGCTGACTATAAGACAATGCTCCAGGAAAAGCTTCAGGCAGAGCGGAGACAGGCGCCGCGTTATACGGTTGTGGAAACGCTTGGTCCGCCGCATCGACGAACCTTTCACGTGGAAGTGAGCTGGGACGCTGGGAGCGTCCGCGGGGAGGGCCGGTCGATTAAGGCTGCGGAGGTTGCGGCTGCGAAGGAAGCATTGCAAGCAATCAAGCTTGCAGAAGAGTCGACAGCCAAGGATAGTGAGCAGTAGTTGATCGCTCGCAATTTCGAACCTTGACCCTTCTGAACAACGTATCTAGGATGTTTTGAATCTGTTTTGAAGAACGAAATGAAAAATCGACCTGCCACTAGTGTTGGCGAAAGAGCTCCCGAGATCCACGGTGAAGCGAAACCCTCCGCTTTCGCGCGCTTCTTTAGCCGGAACGGCAAGAAGCGACTCGAGGAACCTGCTGTTACGCCGCCAGGACCACCCAAGTCTGTCTGGCGTGACTATTTTGAGTCGGCAGTTGTAACCGTGATCATGGCACTCTTTGGGATGACGTTCATCGTTCAGGCCGTGAAGGTGCCAACGGGCTCGATGCAAAATACAATCAAGATTGGCGACCATCTGCTAGTTAACAAATTCATCTTCGCACCCGGCGAGTCACTACCCTTTCTGCCGCAACGGGAGATTCGGCGCGGCGACATCATCGTCTTCAAGTATCCGGGTAATAAATATGATCCCGCGAGCGACTACGAGCGCCCGGATAATCAGCCAATAACCACGAACTATGTCAAGCGTGTTATTGGATTGCCCGGCGAACGCATCCAGATTGAAGGCCGAGGTGTGCTGGTTAACGGTCAGGTTCTGCCGGAGAACCAGATCGATGCGGTTGACCGTAATGAAAAAGCTCCGCTTGACATAATCAGCAGCCGGCCACGAGATCCCGATGAGACCTATGATGTTTATTATCGGCCTGATTTCTCCGGCGATCGTCCTCCCATTTTTGAATATGTGGGAGATGGCAAAGAGATCATCGTTCCCGCCGACCACTATTTTGTGATGGGTGACAATCGGAACAATAGCCAGGATAGTCGTTACTGGGGATTTGTGCCACGTGAGTTGGTGATTGGGCGCGCGATGTTCGTCTACTGGTCCTACGACGAGAGTTTGCCTTCGACCAATTTCTTTCTGACGGACTTCATCAGAAACACGCGCTGGAGCCGCACCGGCACAATGATCAAGTAGGGTGGCGCATCCTGTCCAGGTGGCGTTTGGTCCATCACTTTAAAATCCACCTGTGAACAACTCAAGAGCCCACAGTCGTTCTCAAACACACAAGCTGGCAGCACATTCGTGACAATTTGGAGTTATCCTTGCCGAAAACACTCTCGAGAAGGCAGGATCTTGACCGCCACCACCGCCACGAAGACCCCCTCAGCAACGAAATTGTGGCAGTTTGCCCGGCGGATCTGGGACCGTATTAACGACCACGATGTGCTTGGCCGGGCAGCTCAACTCTCCTACTACTTTCTTCTGGCTCTGTTCCCACTGCTCCTATTTCTCATTAGTCTGCTGGGATACATCGCCCCCACAGGCTCCGAGTTTCAAGACAGACTGCTCAATTATTTGTCCACCGTTGCGCCCCCATCAGCAATGGAACTAATCCGGGCTACTCTTGATGAGATAAGTGCTCGGCGCTCGGGCGGTAGACTCTACCTGAGCTTATTGGCGGCACTGTGGGCCGCTTCCTGGGGGATGGGCGCCATCAGCGAAACGTTGAATGTCGCCTATCGCGTTAAGGAATCCAGACCCTGGTGGAAGGCCAGGCTGGTAGCCGTACTGCTGACGATAGCGCTCGCTGTTCTGATTCTCTCGGCCTTCGCTATCGTGCTCTATGGTGAAAGGATCGGCGACTCAATCGCCGCCATCTTCGGGTATAGTGAGGTCTTTAGATTAACCTGGAGGATCTCGCAGTGGCCAATAGCTCTCACCTTTGTTCTGGCAACCTTCAAGCTCATCTATTATTTTGCTCCCAATGTCCCTCGCCACTCCCGCAAATGGACAACAACAGGAGCGATTGTCGGAGTTGTTTTGTGGCTGATTATTTCTTTCGGGTTTCGTGCTTACCTGAGCTTCTTTGATTCGTACAGTGTCACTTACGGTTCTCTGGGGGCAGTCATCATCCTCATGCTTTGGTTCTATCTTACCGGAGTAGCGATACTCATTGGGGGCGAGATCAATGCCGAACTTGAAGGCTTTCACAAAGAAGAACCCCAGTTCTGAGGTCTTTTTGAAGTGCACTCTAAATCGACTCGCGCTGCCTCTTCTTTTGGTCCTGGCTACCGTCCCTGCGCTGGCCCAACAAAAACTCACGCGCCATGTCGATCCGTTCATCGGTACCGATGGCCCGGGTCACACATTTCCAGGCGCCACCCTGCCCTTTGGCATGGTTCAACTCAGTCCTGACACACGACTAACGGGCTGGGAAGGCTGCTCCGGTTATCACTACTCAGACAATATTATTTATGGCTTCAGCCACACTCATTTGAGTGGAACCGGCATCTCTGACTACGGCGACATTCTTTTCATGCCAACGGCCGGGCCGCTCTATCTGAATGCGCTAGCCGGTGACGACCCAACGGGAGGTTATGCATCCCGTTTCAGCCATCGCAACGAAACCGCTCGGCCCGGCTACTACTCCGTACGGCTGGATGATGAAAACATCTTTGTCGAACTGACTGCTACAAAGCGCGTTGGTCTGCATCGTTACATCTATCCTGCCAATCAAAGTGCTAACCTCATTCTCGATCTCACGCATCGCGACAAGGTGCTCGACTCATACTTGCGAATCGTCGATGGGACTCGCCTTGAGGGCTATCGCAGATCGGAAGGATGGGCGAGGAACCAGATTGTCTACTTCGCAGCCGAGTTCTCGGAACCTTTTATCAGCTCTGGCATCGCTCTTGACGATAAGCTGTCTGAAGGTTTGAAGGAGGCGCGTGGTCTGAACGTAAAATCGTTCTATCGTTTTAGACCAGGCGCTTCGATTATGTTGAAGGTGGCGATCTCCGCAGTAAGCACCGAGGGCGCCCGTAAGAATCTCGCCGCTGAGTTGGACCACTGGGATTTTGACAGGGTTAAGGCCGAGGCCGATATCGCCTGGGAACGCGAACTCAATAAGATTCAGGTTACGGGCGGTTCGGCAGGCCAGCTTAAGACCTTCTACACCGCTCTCTATCATGCGCTAATCGCGCCAAACCTTTTCATGGATGTCGATGGACAATACCTCGGTCGGGACTTCCAGATACATAAAGCTCAGGGGTTCACCAACTACACTGTGTTTTCGCTGTGGGACACTTTTCGGGCTACTCATCCGCTTTACACCATTATCGATCAGAAACGAACGGTCGATTTCATCGACACGTTTCTCGTCCAGTATGAGCAGGGAGGTCGGCTGCCGGTATGGGAACTGGCCGCCAACGAGACGGACACGATGATTGGCTATCACGCTGTGCCGGTCATTGCCGATGCCGCAGTAAAAGGGATCAAGGGCTTCGATCTGGAGAAGGCCTTTGCCGCGATGAAACATAGTGCGAATCTGAAACACTTTGGACTCGAACATTACGTGACTCGCGGTTATATCAGTCTGGAGGACGAGCGTGAGTCGGTTTCAAAGACGCTCGAGTATGCGTACGATGACTGGTGTATTGCGATGGTGGCCAGGCTGCTGGGCAGGGAAGAGGATTACCGCGATTTTCTAAGGCGGGCCCAGTACTACAAGAACGTATTCGATTCAGAGACGGGGTTCATGCGCCCAAGGCATAACGGCGGTTGGCTGACCCCGTTCGATCCGCGCGAAGTGGACTTCAATTTTACCGAGGCAAATTCCTGGCAGTACAGTTTCTTTGTCCCTCAGGATATTAGCGGTCTTATTCAACTGCTCGGTGGTAAGGAGAAGTTCGCCCGCAAGCTTGATGATCTCTTTAACGCTGAGAGTGAGACCACTGGCAGGCACCAGGCTGACATCACCGGTCTAATTGGTCAGTATGCGCATGGTAACGAGCCGAGTCACCACATGGCCTATCTCTACAATTACGTCGGCCAACCATGGAAGACTCAGGAACGCGTGCGACAGATCA
This sequence comes from Pyrinomonadaceae bacterium, assembly GCA_035512935.1. Taxonomy (GTDB): domain Bacteria; phylum Acidobacteriota; class Blastocatellia; order Pyrinomonadales; family Pyrinomonadaceae; genus PSRF01. The sequence continues at coordinate 20,691 of DATKDA010000117.1, forward strand.
TGGACCAATTCTACTTGCCCGAACCAGATGGTTTGATCGGTAATGAAGACTGCGGTCAGTTGTCTGCATGGTATGTACTCAGCGCGGCTGGATTTTATCCTGTGACTCCGGGTTCGACGATCTACGCGATCGGAACGCCGCTCTTTCCTGGACTGAAATTCAATCTGGAAAACGGACGGACATTCACGATCCGGGCCCGTCAAACTGCGCCGCGAAACATCTATATTCAGTCAGCCAGCCTGAACGGCAAACCTTATCGGAAGTCTTATCTGCTACACGAAGACCTAATGAAGGGTGGCGAATTGGTGTTTGTAATGGGCTCACGTCCGAACCCGGATTGGGGCTCAAAGGATACCGATATACCCGTTTCTCGTATCGATGAGCACCTGATACTTCCAGTGCCTGTGATTAGTGCGGCGGGAAGAGTCTTCCGGCGTGACCTCGAGATCAGTATGAGTGGAGTGGGCCAGGTTCACTACACGCAGGATAATTCAGAACCTGATCAAAAGTCCCCCGTTTACGTTCGCCCGTTTGTGATAGACCGATCGACAGTTGTTAAGGCAATTGCCATCGCCGGCATTGATCAAAAGAGCTTCGTGGTGACTGCTGGTTATCACAAGATTCCGCATGACTGGACGGTGACGGTAGTGTCGAAGCGCAGTCCTCAATATCAGGGCGGAGGTGACTTGGGCCTGATCGATGGGATAAGAGGCAACGATAACTTCAGCACGGGGGCGTGGCAGGGTTATCAGGGCCAGGATTTCGAGGCTTTGGTTGATCTCGGCGCTGCTCACGAAGTGAGGCGGCTCGGCGCCGGTTTTCTTCAGGACATTCGGTCGTGGATCTGGGCCCCGAGAAGGGTCGAGTTCGAGGTCTCTCTGGATGGTCAGGAGTTCGATCGGGTGCTTTCACTGAAGAATGATGTTCCCGACCGCGATTACGGTGTGATCTTAAAAGATCTGGTGGGCGATATTCCGGTTCAGAGTGCTCGTTACGTAAGGGTTCGGGCGATTGGTTATGGCAAGATTCCTGAGTGGCATCCGGGCCACGGCGGCGCCTCCTGGATCTTTGTTGACGAGATCATTATTGAGTAGGGTGGGCCCTGGGTGGACGAAGTGGACAGAGTGGACGAATTGGACCTATTCGACTTATTCGTCCTATCCGACCCATTCGTCCTATCCGACCCATCCGCCCTATCCGTCCTATCCCCCACCCCGTATCCAGTCCACTTCGTCACTAATTACAGCAGGTTTGTCACAAGAATTCGCGATCCTCACCACTTCTCTATTAAAATCCGAGGCTCGTGTACCTACACAGCGCACCTGATTTTTTGGTGCAACTTTAGTAGCCATTTTTCCGTAAACCGCTCCGTTAAATCTGCAAAGAAGAGGATAAGAGATGAAAAGACGCGACTTTATTGTGAAGGGCTCTTTCACACTAGCAGCCATCGCCGCCAGCGACGTGTGGGTCAGGTCAATAGTTGCAGGAGAAAAGGTCCCTACGCCGCCGATTCTCGATACCTACTTTCAAGTTGTAAAAGAGCAGATGAATAAGCTCCTTGGAATCGCTCTTTCCAAGGGATCTGACTTTGCAGATCTTTTCTTCGAATACAGGGTCAGCTCGAACCTTTCCTTTGAAGAGGACATAGTCAAATCGGCCCAACGCGGAATCGTGCAGGGTGTAGGGATACGTGCAGTAAAAGGGGACCAGATCGGCTTCGCCTTTTCAGAAGATTTGACTATGGAGAAGATGAGTGAGGCTGCGAACGCGGCGGCGGCAATAGCCAACGACAAAGCTGCCCGCGTGAAGATTAAGGCCATTAGCGAGTTGCGCCCAAAGAACCTTTATCCTGTTCGCGAGCTCGCCACCACCTCGGATTTAAACAAAAAACTTTCCTTCATCCGCGAGGCAAACGAGACCGCAAAGTCCTATAGCCCAAAGATCATTCGTGTTACCTGTAACTTCAACGATGAAGTGAAATATCTTGCGTATGCCAATAGCGACGGGGTCTATTGGGAAGATATGCAGCCCGTGTTTGTCTTTTCGACAAGCTGCCTGGCTGAAGAAGGGAAGAATCGGCAGTCGGGCTACGACTCGGGTGGCGGCAGGATAGGGTTGGAGTACTTCGCTAAGAATCGGTCGGCATCCGATATCGCCAAAGAAGCGGCCCGATTGGCCGTGCAAAACCTCGGCGCGCAGGAAGCCGACGCTGGAGCCCAGACAGTTGTGCTGGGCGCAGGAGATAGCGCCGTGTTGCTCCACGAAGCAGTTGGACATGGACTGGAAGCCGATTTCAACTGGAAGAAACTCTCCAACTACTCGGACCGGGTGGGCCAGAAGGTTGCTTCTGAACATTGCACGGTAATCGATGCTGGAACATTCGAAAACATGCGCGGCACGATCAACATCGACGACGAGGGTAACCTGCCGACCTCGACTACTCTGATCGAAGGCGGAGTCCTTAAGGGCTACATGTGCGACCGTATAAGCGCAAAACAGTTGGGCGCCAAATCCACCGGCAACGGACGCCGCCAGGCCTACAACTATCCTCCAATGGCCCGCATGACGAATACCTACATGCTGCCGGGCAAGCTCGATCCCGAAGAGATCATTAGCTCAACAAAACGGGGAATTTACGCGAAGAGATTTTCCGGAGGGCAGGTCGACATCACCAAGGGTGACTTCACTTTCAGCGTGCTTGAGAGCTTCCTAATCGAGGACGGAAAAATTACGACGCCGCTCAAGGATGTCACCCTTATTGGAAACGGTCCTGACGTGATGACGAAGGTAACAATGGTCGGCAACGATCTGAAGTTTGCTGACGGTGGATGGACTTGTGGTAAGAACGGCCAGATGGTACCGGTTGGCATGGGTATCCCAACCGTCAAGGTTGCGGAAATAACCGTCGGCGGCACCAAGGTGCGCAAAGCCTGAAATCGGGAGCAAAATGATGAGTGACTACAGGAATCTGGCAACTGAATTGGTTGCCGCTCTTAAAAAGCAGGGCGCCGACGCGTGTGACGTCTATGTGGTTACGTCCTCAGGGTTCATGACCAACGTGCGACTTGGAAAGGTTGAGAAGCTTCAACAGTCGATAAGCAAGGGCCTCGGCCTCAGAGTGTTGAAGGACAACGCGCAGGCCCTGACGTTTACAACCGATTTCACTGACAAGTCGGTAAAGCAGCTCGTCGCGGAGACCTTGAGCATCGTTAAGGTGTCGAACGCCGATGAATACAATGGGTTGGCGCCGAAAGAGCTTCTCGGAGTTTACCCAGGCAAACTCGAACTGTTTGATCCGACTATCGGCCGTCTCACTCCCGAGCGGAAGCTCGAAATGGTCATGGAAGCCGAAGACGCGGGAATGCGCTATGACAAACGCATCACCAACACCAGCGGATCTGCCTGGTCGGATGGCGTCTCATCGGTGACACTCGCGAACTCTGACGGCTTTGCGGGACGGTACGAGTCAACTTTCGCGGTGCTGCAAACAAGCTTGCTGGCGGAAGAGAATGACGTAAAACAGACAGATGGGTGGTTCACTTTCTCCCGTTTCCTCAACAAGCTCGAGTCGCCGAAACTGGTGGGCCAGGAAGCCGGCCGGCGGGTGATCCGCAAGCTTGGAGGCAAAAAGGTCAAGTCGCAAAAAGTTCCCGTGGTTGTCGACCCAATGGTTTCCAGGGGTTTGGTGAGCCAGATCTTCGGAGCAGCATCTGGTCGCGGAATTTTCCGGAAATCTTCCTTTTTGGTGGACCGGATCGGCGAGCAGATTGGATCTCCATTGATTACCATAGTCGACGACGGAGTTATGCAGGATGGTCCAGCATCGCGTCCTTTCGACGGTGAAGGCGTGCGCAGTTCGCAAGTGACCGTGCTTGAAAAAGGGGTCTTGAAGAACTATGTATGTGATTCCTATTCAGCGCGGCGGTTGAAGTTAAAACCGACGGGGAATGCGGGTCGCAGCTACCAGTCTGTGCCGTTTATCAGTTCATCTAACCTCCACATGAAGGCGGGAACCAGCAAACCCGAAGACATCATCAAGAGCGTAAAGAATGGTTTGTATCTGACTTCGGTATTTGGTCAAGGCTTCAACGGAGTTACGGGCGATCTTTCGCAAGGAGCGGCGGGTATCTGGATTGAGAATGGTGAACTCACTTACCCGGTCCAGGAGATCACACTGGCGGGGAACCTTCTGACGATGGTAAAGAACGTGACAATGGTTGGGGACGATCTGAGTTTCCGTTTCGGCGGAACGGCGGCGCCAACAATTCTGATCTCGGAAGCCACCATCGGCGGCGAGTAATTCCTTCGATAAACTTCAGTTTGTCGTTCTCCTCACTCAGGAACGTAGTAGATAACTGGGTTCTAGAGCGATGTCCGATAAACTTCAGTTTGGTTCTCTTCACTCAGGAACGTAGTAGATAACTGTGTCCCAACGGATTATCCTGTTCGGCAGTGCCCTGATTTCCCCCATAGATCCACCGACGCAGAACGACAAACTGAAGTTTATCGGATGCTTGACCTCCACAATCCGCGCCCTATAATGAGACTCTTTTTCGCGACGTAACGCCCTTCGGCAACGCAGTCAGGCGGGGTAGCTCAGCTGGTTAGAGCGTGGGATTCATAACCCCAAGGTCGGGAGTTCGAGTCTCCCCCCCGCTACCAATCCTTTCAACACTTTACGAACACTTCACGCACTAATTCGGTCTCGCTTTTCCGGAATTTTTCCGTAATCCAATGCGACCCGCCCGCGAAGATGGTCCCGGCTTTGGCTCATGTCCGCTATAGCTTGCCGCCTTCTCTCGAAACTCGTATGGGTGTAGTCCGCAGACATTGCCGTTGTTGAATGTACTAACAAGTCGCGGATGGTATATGGATCAGCGCCCGCGGCATTCAGCCTGCTCGCGAACGTGTGACGCAAATCATGGAAGCGGAAATTTTCTAAACCTGCGTCACGGACTGCGCTGGTAAAGGCAGTTTTGAACTCGCTGATCATGCCTCCAGTGCGCCTGCTGGTGAAAAGAAATTTCCTTGTTGTGGCGTCCGTAATTTGAACCTTTGCTATCCTACGGGCCTCGGAAGTCAGAGGAATAGTACGCGGCTTTCCGTTTTTACTCTGCTTGACTATTAGCTCATCTGGTTTGACCTCGATTCTCATTCCTTTGACAGTGACGAACCGAGATTCGTTGGACAGATTGATGTCTCCAACCTCGAGTCTGCAAAACTCCCTCTTTCGCAATCCAGTATCAAGAACGAATCGGATTATTGGAAAGAGGTGACATCGACGACCGGTGAATTGAGCGAAAAGTTTCGTCTCCTCATCCTCGGTCAAGAAGCGATCCCTCTTGTTTCGCGCTGGCAGCTTCTTCTTGATCGCAGTCGGAATCGAATGGCAGGGATTTGACTTTGCCACGCCTTCACGAATCGCCATATTAAAGATTGAAGATGTCAACGCCACTTCCTTATGGATTGTAGTGGGATCGAACAGTGCTTTGTGCTTTGAGAACGCTTTCAGTCGAACATTGACATACTGAGCGAGTAGCATTGGCGTTATCTCTCCGAATGTCTTGCCCGCAAAAAACTCTTTCAGCACTTTTCCCCTAAACTCGTCATGTCGCCAACTGGCCTTATGCTCTTTTGCATAGGGCAGAAACACCTTATCGAAGAACGTTCCGAAATCCTCTAAACCGATCTCCCTTTGAAAGGTGCCGTCGCGCAACTGGGTTCGGACCTTGATACGGATTTCCGACTCTCGATCACGAGCCTCCTGCTTGGATTCGGCAAAGGGCAATCCTTTTTTTCCGCTGAGAGTTCCAGAGATCCTCTTGCCACCTTCCATAAACTCAAACCGGAAATACTTCTCGCCTTTCTTTTTTTCCCTGATCATGCTCGCTCCTCTCGTCTTTGAAAGGGCAGATTGCAGGCGAGTTGGAGCGAAGCAATCATAGATTCTGATGCTGAAGGTGGCAATAACTTCATGACTCAACTGGGGCTAAATGCGACTTTTCTCTGTTCCTCTTAGTACTCTCTTGCTTCACTCTTGGCTTGGCGATGCGAGTCCACTGAAGAAGTTCTTGCACAGGGAATACTCGCACGCCATCGAGGTCGGCAAAGGGGATCGGGTAAGTTGCCTGGCCGGCAATGGCTTTTTCAACCAGATTGCGAACGTGCGAATTTGAACAACCCATGAGCTGCGCCGCCTCTGCTACCGACGCAAACTCTTTGGCCTTGATCTTCTCGATTACTCGGCGAGTATTGGCTGGCTCATCATCGACTGGGCGCTCTGTGCACAACAGGAGAACAGTCGCGAGCAAGTCATCGAGTTGACTGCGGATTTGGGCTACCTGTGCCCTAACGTCTTCAGCACTTCCCATAGACCTAGCAATAGCACACGTGCGAGCTTTACGTTTTGGAGAGCTATTCTGAGTTGGAAGAACCTACCAAGCCTTGCAACTATTCGTCGCCTAAAAGACTTATTCTGAAGGCCCGTCGGACGTCTCTTTCTCAAGCACCCTTATTGCCTCGTCCCAGGAAAGGTTTGCGTTTTCAGTCATAAGGCTACTGATCCGCGTCTCCAAGTCCGTGGGCATTTCTATTCCGCGCCCGTTCGCGTCCCAATCCTCCTGCACCTTTGCTAAAGCGACGTTGGCCAGACCGGTCAGGATTGCGAGTTTGTAGGTGGACTCCAAAGTCACTTTGTCGGGTATTACCTTCTTGACCCCATGCTCCTGAAACTTTCGCTCTAACCAATCGATGAACTGCCCTGAATCCATTGCGTTGAGTTCAACCCTCTCGCCTCCGGCTAAAAACTCAACTTCTTCACTCGTTGCTCCGCATTTCCTCAAGCCGTGCTTTGTGCCCCGGTAGTCTACGCTCTCACTATCAAGTCCCATCTCTTGCACGTCCGTGAAGCGCAAGCCCAAACACTTTACCTTTGGCGAATGGGTGAATTGGTAGCTGCTCGGTATACAATCGAAGCGCAGTTGTTCTCGACAAAGGGGAGTAAAAACGGTGCCGCAGGAGCAAACAGTGAAGCCCGGCCGTTGCCGGAGTGGGCCCAGATTCACAGTGAGCTGCAAGGTCACAAGCACCTGACGCTGCAATTGGTC
>DATKDA010000118.1:0-27395 GCA_035512935.1 Pyrinomonadaceae bacterium
TCAGTACCATCCGAAACAAGCCTTAATCCTTGTTCCTTAAGTTCGCTCGCAAGCGCCTTCGCGTTTTTGAGAATCTGCCTTTGATAATCCTTAAAGTCCTCCCGCAGAGCTTCTCCAAACGCGACCGCCTTCGCCGCGATAATATGCACTAGTGGTCCACCCTGAACCCCCGGGAAAACCTTTCGATCGATCTCCTTCGCGTGCTCTTCTTTACATAGAATCAAACCACCCCGAGGGCCACGGAGAGTTTTATGCGTGGTGCTGGTGACATAATCAGCATGCGGTACCGCCGACGGGTGGAGACCGGCGGCAATCGGTCCGGCGATGTGAGCAATATCCGCAAACATTCGGGCGCCGACGCTCCTGGCAATTTCCCCAATTCGTTCAAAATCGATTGTGCGGGGATATGCAGAAGCGCCACAGATAATCATTTTCGGCTTATGCTGCTCGGCGAGTCGCTGCAACTCGTCGTAATCGATCTGTTCCGTATCGCGAGCCACGCCATAGTCAAAGACCTTGTAGCTGATACCGGAAAAATTCATCGGATGCCCGTGAGTGAGGTGGCCCCCATGAGAGAGGTTCATGCCCAGGATCGGTTCACCATATTGAATTGCAGCCAAATAGACAGCCATGTTTGCCTGGGCGCCACTATGCGGCTGAACGTTAGCATGGTCCGCGCCAAATAACTCTTTCGCCCGATCGATCGCCGTCTGTTCTACCACATCAGTCCATTCGCAACCGCCGTAATAACGCTTCTTCGGATAGCCTTCCGCGTACTTGTTTGTAAAGACGGAGCCCATCGCTTCGAGGACGGCTTCGCTGACAAAGTTCTCAGAAGCAATTAACTCGAGCCCGTTGGCCTGGCGGGCCACCTCATTATCAATGGCCTCTGAGATCACTGGATCAACTTCGAAAAGTGAGGGGTTTTTAAGGTCAGTCATTTGGGGTGTCCTTTTGTGTTTCTCCTAAGAGTCACGGCGAACTCTTTTTGTCTTTTTGTTCGACTTCCGTAATCTTTTCTACCCGAGTGGAATGTCGCCCGCCTTCGAACCCTGTATTAAACCAGGCCCGGACGATATCCGGTATGGTTTCCGCAGGCGTCGTCCGCGCTCCAATTGCGAGCACATTGGCATCGTTATGCTGCCGAGCCAGGCGAGCGGTCTCTTCGGACCATGCAACCGCAGCCCTCACGCCGGGAATCTTGTTGGCGACGATGGCCATTCCCGTTCCCGACCCACAAACGAGCAAGCCCTGCTGGGCGTTGCCTGTAGCCACCGCTTCCGCTACACGAGCGGCGTAATCGGGATAATCTACGGACTCTTCAGAAAGGGTTCCCAGGTCCTCGAAATCGACTCCAAGATCGCGAAGCAGTGGTTTCAATTGTTCTTTCTGAGCAAACCCGGCATGATCACTCGCGAGCGCGACTTTCATCAGAGACACCTCGGAAAAATTATCAGGCAGAATAAAGAAGGGGATGGTACATCACACGTTCCCGACCCGCAACGACTTTGAGCCCTTGGCGCCAAGTCAAGTTTGCGAAAACTATTGCGCTAAGCGAGAATGTCGCGTCAATCACATCCTGGAAAGACTGAAACTGTAAGTTCATGCGCTGGTCACAATATTTCATCCCTACCCTTCGTGAAGATCCTGCCGACGCCGAAGTGATATCCCACAAACTGCTGTTGCGCGCAGGCTTGATTCGTCAACTGGCCGCCGGACTCTATTCGTACCTACCGCTCGGACAAAGGATCGCTCTCAAGGTAATGACGATCCTGCGCGAAGAGATGAATCGAATCGGCGGTCAGGAGTTTTATCTGCCGGCATTACACCCTGCGGAGATCTGGAACGAGTCCGGGCGTTGGAGCGCAATCGGCGATGACATGTTTCGGTTGAAAGACCGTAAGGGCGCGGACATGTGTCTGGGGATGACTCACGAGGAAGTCTTTACAACTCTTGCTCGCCATCAACTCCGCTCGTACAAACAGTTGCCTCAGGTTTGGTATCAGATTCAAATCAAGTTTCGCGACGAACCGCGGCCAAAGTCAGGCTTTATGCGATTGCGCACGTTTATCATGAAGGACGCATACACCTTTGATGTTGATCACGCTGGTCTGGACCGTTCGTTTGCAGATCAGCGCGAGGCTTACAAACGTATCTTTGACCGCTGCGGACTTGAGTACACGATAGTGGAAGCGTCGTCCGGGGCGATGGGGGGTTCGGAATCAAACGAGTTTGTGGCACGAACTCCTGCAGGAGAAGACCTGACTGCCAGTTGCAAAAACTGCGGCTATGCGGCGAATGTGGAAAAGGCAACCTCGAGGCTCGCTACTATTGTTGATGACGACGGGCCCGTTTCGCCAGAGGAATTTCCAACTCCTGGAGTGCGTACGATCGAAGATTTGATTGTTTTCCCAGGAGGCGCAACCGCAGAGCGACAAATCAAATCGCTTGTGTATGTGGCGACTATCGGCAATGAGCCAAAGCCAGTGCTGGCGTTGTTACGCGGCGATCATCAACTGCATGAGACAAAACTTGCAGACGGCCTTGGAGCTACAGCCGTTCGACCGGCCCACCCCGAGGAGATCCGGGAACTCATGGGCGCTGGAGCAGGCAGTCTTGGAGGCGTAGGAGCCAGGGAAAGAGTACGTTCATCCGGTCGTGATCTACTTATCATTGCAGACGTCGCATTAAAAGGGCGTCGCAACATGACCACCGGCGCAAATAAGGATGAACATCACCTTCGCGGTGTCAACATTGAACGTGATATACCGGTCGAGCGCTGGGCAGATCTGCGCAGTGTGGCCTCCGGAGATTCGTGTCCGCGCTGCTCAGAAGGCATACTGGAGGTCTTTAAGGCGATGGAGATTGGTCACATTTTCAAGCTTGGGACTAAATACTCTGAATCGATGGGCGCTTATGTTCTGACGCAGGACGGCAAGGAAGTGCCAATGGTTATGGGTAGTTACGGCATTGGTGTCGAGCGCATAATATCCGCCGCAGTTGAACAGAATCACGATGAAGACGGTATCATCTGGCCCCGGGCAATTGCGCCGTTTGATGTTATCGTAACCGTAACCAACATGAGAGAAGAGACCTTAAGAAGGTCTGGGGAAGAGCTTTACAAAGAACTTCAGCAGGCCGGTCTTGATGTCCTGTTGGACGATCGCGACGAGCGAGCCGGCGTGAAGTTCAAAGACGCGGACTTGATCGGTGTCCCATTCAGGATCACAGTCGGAAAGAAAGTCTCCGACGGACTAGTCGAGCTGTTCGAGCGTCGCACAAGACAGACTGAAACCGTGAAGCTTGGCGAGGTTGTTTCACGAGTTCAAAAACTTGCTTTAGCAGGTCTCTAATGGAATTCCTATCGCTACTTCTTACGGTTCTGTTGGGTGCAGGCTCAATTGCGTCCCAGGAGCTTCCCGAACTCGTTAAGCGCATAAAGCCTTCCGCGGTGGCAATTGAAACCTTCGACCTTCGAGGCGAAAAACTCTCTCGCGGCAGCGGCTTCTTTATAGACGTTGATCGGGTCGTCACTAACCGTCACGTAATCGACAATGCCTATCGCGCCGAAGTCCATTCCTCAGACGGCAGCGTCTATCCAGTGAAAGCAGTGCTAGCAGTAGACGCAGAAGGTGACATCGCATTGCTAAGCGTTGACGCGCCTCCCGATAAGGTGAGACCGCTTTCCCTGGACCGCACGTCCCCCCAGGAAGGTGAGAGCGTCGTGGTAATCGGCAACCCCTTCGGTTTTGAGGGAAGCGTAACAAATGGCATCGTTTCAGCAGTGCGCGATATTCCAACTTTTGGAAGAATAATCCAGATCACAGCGCCCATCTCCCCCGGGTCGAGCGGTAGTCCGGTTGTGAATATGCAAGGTCAGGTGATTGGAGTTGCTACGCTTCAGATTACCGGAGGCCAAAGCGTTAATTTCGCAATTCCCTCAGAGCGGATTTCACAGTTGCAAGTTACAGCGCCGATGTCGCTCGGGGAATTGGTGGCTGCTACCAACAAGAACAAGCGGGCGCAGGCGGTCCAGTTTTTTAGAGATGGTCTCAGCTTCCTCTCGCGAGACGATTGCGAGAAGGCGCTGCCCTATTTCGAAAAGGCCGTTGCCTCGGATAATGACTATGCCGAGGCGTGGGCTCAATCCGGTTTTTGCAATGAAAAATTGGGGAGGCATAAAGAGGCGGTTGAGGCTTCGACAAAGGCTGTTACTCTCAGACCTTCGTCGGAATCTTATTTCAACATTGGTCTCGCAAGTTTCTATTTGAAGCAGTATCGCGAAGCGGCTGATGCTTATCGGCAAGCGATCAAGCTCGATCCCTATAATGCCGCGGACGCCTATTACGCCCTCGGCCTCGTCTACCGCGAATGGAACCAAGCCGACGATGAGATTCATGCATACAAACAGGCGATAAGGCTTAAGCCTGACTACACGAGCGCTTATGAGAGACTCGGCGCGCGTTACGTTCGCTCGAAGAAGTATCCCGATGCGGTTGAAGTATATAAACAGTTGGCTGCGTTGAGGCCGGGCGACGCTCTTCCTTTCAACAGTTTGGGTGAAACGTACCTGGAGATGGGGAAACAGAACGAAGCGGCAGAAGCTTTCAGGCAGGCCATAAGACTGAAGCCTGATTACGGAAGGGCCTATTTCAATCTGGGGAAATCACTGCTCGCGATGGGCAATCGGGACGCGGCCCTTGAACAATACAATATTCTTCAGGGTTTGGATCCTGACTGGGCGGAAAAACTTAATGGATTGATTAGTCCAGAATAAATCGGTGATTTCCCTAGCAAAACTGCTATTTAGTGCCAAACGCAGGCCCAATCAAAAGTGCCAGTACTCACCCAACTAACATAAAAGTTTTCAATGATCGGCGGGAAATCTTCGCGAGTATTTGACCTTAGAAGCATCTTTCGAAGTCCATCCGACCGATACCATTCAGGCTGCGGCTTTGGAATTCCCGCAAACATGCAAATGTTTTCTTATGTTTTGCGAATCGATCCAGAGTTGCCTTCGCTCCAAAACAAGTTAGCGAGTCGAGGCATCACGAGTTGAGCATCACGAGTGACCATCACCAGTCGAGCATCAGGCGAGTATGGACCAACTGGTCCTATTGATTGAGCTACAGTATCGATGGACACTGAGGGACCACCTGGTCAAAGTGGATTTCAGAATTTTACTCGATGGGTGGGAGTGGTGATGGTTGGCTCCCTAACTTTCGGACAAAAGAAAAATCCTCAGGGAAGTTGGCTATATAACTTTATGTCGGCTTTGCCGATGCGTAGGCTCAAGGATTTATCGGCAATTACGCGAATTTTTTCGATGATCGGCGGAAAGATCTTTGCGCATAATCGCCTTCTCAAGCTTTTTCCTGCGTCCGTCCGATGAATCGCCTTCGCCGCTTTTGCTCTAATTCCGGGTATTACGACATTCTCGGATTAGATCGCCCGCAATTTGGTGTTTCTTTTTTCGATGATTCAAAGGCAAGCCCATTTGCCAGTACTTTCTTTCAGCCAAGTTATTCTCGTCCGCCGATTAGTGTTTATTTTTTATGTGGTTGCGGAGGATCTTAATCAAGTAGTGGGATGGACCAACTGGTCCAAACGTTTCTGAAATTTACAAAGCTACCCGGTCGGTTGATACATTGCGGCGGCTTTGCTTTAGATCGTCGGCAAACATAAGAAAAAAATGCGAATTGCGCTATAACCGCTTCGGTAGTAGTTGGCCCATTGAGTTACCGCAGCGCAACCCGATGGGCCATGCAACGAAATCCATCAAATTGCAACGCCTGAGATGCAGGGCTTCGAATCGTTTATGCCAACCGATTCGGTCCTCTTTAACATGTGGTGTTAGAAGCTAAAAACTGCAATTTCCCGGATCGGGAGCATCAATCCGGAACGCCCCGGACCCGGGGACGCCGGGGACGATCGGCGGGACGTCGAAGTAAGTTGCCCATACCTCAAGATTTTCGCTTCCTTCGTTGCGGGCTATATGCACGTGCCCTTGACCACTGTCGATAAAAGCTTCACCAGCCGAGTAGGTGCGAGCCGTGCAGGTCGGATCCTCGCTATCATAGAAGGACAATTGACCAGACTTTACCAGCACAACCACTGGACCCGGGTGGCTGTGCCAGCCGGTGTGGCCGCCTGGTCCGATCACGATTTGCTGGACCACCGTCTCCTGCGCGTTATTTACATTAATAACCTCCTGGCTCTGCCCCTTAACCTTGAATTTCAGGTCGGTCGGATCCGCAAAACTTGCCCTGGCGAAAACGGGCGCGCTCAAGATTCCGGAGGACGGCGTTAAGACAGCCGCGACGGATACACAGGAGACCGCTGCGACGATTCCCGCCAACGCCAATTGCCGACCTTTGACGACAGTTAGATTCTTTTTTAAAGCGCAGATCGCACGCGAACGATTGTTAGAGTTTATGTTTCTCATTTTTCTATCCCCTTTTAGTTTGCCAAACGAACTTCAATTGTTTCGAGGGAGGCGAGAAGCCAGATTTTTTTCACTCTCGCGTTGACGGCGCGAAGGGGGAATCGAATAGCCCCACTTTTCGGAATCGAGAAAAATTTGGGTCAGAAAATAACTCTGGCCGTATTTTAGGAAAACTAATTTCGGCGTTTGCCTTTTGCCCGCGTTTGAATGATTCGCGAAGATGATTTGGTTTTTGTTCGGGTCGCGGACGCTTCTGATGAGAAGAATGTTGTCGCTCTGGTCGCTGATCGATTCAATCTGATATTCGCCTGCCGGATAAATGCGATCTCCAATTTGAAAGTCGAAATTGACGTTCGATCTCACGGTTTTGCCCGTTTGTCCCGAGGCGTTTGTTGTTAAAGCGCTGGCAAAACCGCGATTGCGAATAAAAGCAGGAATTGTCTTTTCATTTTTTCTCCCTTAAAGTTTTTTAGAGAAAACTTTGTCTCTGTTTATTAGCGCGACGGTTTTTGAAAACCCAGGTCAAACTGTATTTAATAATCATGGCTTGACGGTTAAAATGGTGTATTTCGACGAGCAGAAACAATGTGAGTCCGAAACAAAAGGGGCTTGGGAATGACAAACAAGGAGCGTCCTGCAGGCGAGATAACGGAAAGGTTACGCGATTGGAGCGATAATCGGCGCGACGATTCAGCTGACGCTTTGCTCAAACTCGTCTATGCGGAACTGCATCGGCAGGCGCATCGCTATTTGCAAAGAGAGCGCGTCGGACACACTCTCCAAACTACCGCTCTGGTTCACGAGGCTTATCTCAAATTAGTCGAACAAAAATCGGTTATGTGGGAAAGCCGTTCTCACTTTTTCGCCATTGCGGCGACAATGATGCGGCGGATTTTGATTGATTACGCCAAAACCAAACATCGCGTCCGACGCGGCGGCGTCCACAGCGATTTGCCGCTTGAAAACGCTTTAACGATTAGCGTCAGCGAAACTGATTTCGACTTGCTCGCGCTTGACGAAGCCTTAAATCCGCTTGCCGCAAAGGAAGCACAACTGGCAAGGATTGTCGAACTCAGATTTTTTAGCGGCTTGGACGTGATTGAAACGGCCGAAGTGTTGGGCATTTCCGAGTCAACCGTTAAACGCGACTGGCGAATGGCAAAGGCTTGGCTGCATCGTGATCTGACCAGATAATCTGACTGGACGCTGCGCTCCAGACTTAAAAAAATGGTTGATAACAATTGGCAAAAGGTGAAGGAAGTTTTTAATTCGGCTTTGTGCCGCCAGCCCGAAGAACGCCAGAACTTTGTCAAGGAAGCGTGTGGTGAAGATAAAATTCTGCTCGCGGAAGTCGAATCGCTTTTGTCGTCGTTCAACAGAGCCGAAAGTTTTATGGAAACGCCCGCCGTCGCCAAAGTTGCAGGTGTCATTGAAGCCGAAAAGAAACTCGAAACGGGAAAATGTTTCGGGCATTACGAGATTATTGAACAAATCGGCGAAGGCGGAATGGGCGAAGTTTATCTTGCCAAAGACAAGAAACTTGACAGAAAAGTTGCCGTCAAAATCCTCAACGAAGAATTCAGTCAACACGAATCTAATCTCAACCGCTTCATTCATGAAGCAAAAGCTGCTTCCAGCTTAAATCATCCGAATATTTTGATAATTCACGAAATCGGCGAGTTGGAAAACACAAATTACATCATCAGCGAGTTCATCGAAGGCAAAACTTTGCGCAAGATATTAAAGGAAGACACTCTGAAACTGTCGGAAGTTTTGGACATCTCGATTCAAATCGTGGACGCACTCTGCACAGCGCACTCTTCAAACATTATTCACCGCGACATCAAGCCCGAAAACATTATGTTTCGCCACGACGGAGTTGTGAAAGTTTTGGATTTTGGATTGGCAAAGCTCGTGGAACAGAAAAACCGATCTATTTTCGGTTTGGAAGAATCAACTCTCCAACAAAGCCAAACCGCCCACGGCGTGATTTTGGGAACGGTTAGTTATATGTCGCCCGAACAAGCCAGAGGTAAACGGGTCGATATGAGAACCGATATTTTCAGCTTTGGCATACTGCTTTATGAAATGCTCACCGGAGAGCAGCCTTTTACAGGCGAAACCGTCAATCACACGATTATCGCTATTCTGGAAAAAGAGCCGCCCCCCGTGTCGCAGTTTATTAAGAATTATCCGCCCGAAATAGAAAGAATTATCAAAAAATGTCTGGCGAAAGAAGCCGACGAGCGATATAGCGCGGCGAAGAGTTTGCTCGACGACCTCAAAGAACTCAAAGAAGAATTAGCTTTTCAATCAAAGCTCGAACGCAGTTCCGCACCAAATAGACGGGCGGAAGCCGAAAGGCAAATTATCAAAGCCGCCACAATTGCCGAAACCGAAGCGCATAACTCCATCGCCATTTTGCCGTTTGCGAATATGAGCGCGGACGCCGAAAATGAGTATTTCTGCGACGGCTTGGCGGAAGAATTATTAAACGCGCTGGCGAAGATTGAAGATTTGAAGGTTGCAGCTCGCACGTCGGCGTTTTCTTTCAAAAACAAAAACGTTGAGATCGGCGAGATTGGAAAAACCCTGAACGTCAAAACAGTTCTGGAAGGCAGCGTTAGAAAATCCGGCAATCGTTTGAGAATCACTGTTCAGCTTGTCAACGCGGCGGACGGCTATCATCTATGGTCGGAAAGATACGACCGCGAGATGCGGGACATTTTCGACGTGCAGGATGAAATCACACTCGCCGTCGTCGATGCGCTGAAAGTGAAACTGCTCGGCGAAGAAAAAGCGGCGATTCTCAAGCGTTATACCGACAACCCGGAAGCCTACGAACTTTATCTGAAAGGACTTTACCATTGTAATAAGTGGACGGATGAGGGCATTCGGAAAAGCATGGAGTATTTCGAGAAGGCTTTGGAAAAAGATCCAGAGTTTGCACCAGCATACGCCAAAATAGCAGATTACTATCACTTTTCTTCTCACATCGGTCTGTTTTCTCCTCACGAGATACTCCCGAAGTGGAAAGCTGCGGCGCAACGCGCCTTGGAAATAGATGAAGGTTTAGCCGACGCTCATCTGGCGATGGCTCACATCTATTTTTACTACGACGGGAATTGGGCGAAAGCCGAACGCGAATTCGAGTGCGCCATCGAGCTGAACCCGAACAGCACAGACGCGCACAAGTATTACGGATTATTCTTAGCTTCCAGAGAACGATTTGACCAAGCCGTTGCGGAAGGCAGAAAGGCGCTTGAGCTAGACCCTCTTTCCATTGCCGTGAACATAGTAGCTGGCTTCATATATTTGTTTGTTGACCGCTTGGATGACGCGCTCGGATTGGTTCGACAGATGATTGAGTTGGACCCGAATGCCCCTCAAGGCTACTGGGTTGGCGGCAGTTTGTTGATGGCGAATGGAAAGTATGAAGAGGCTGTCGAAGCGTTTCAAAAATCTTTGACTTTGGGCGACAACCAGATGGCGTTAGCTAAGCTGGGCTGCGCTTACGGTCTCGCCGGAAGACGCGACGAGGCTCGGAAAATTCTCGATCAACTGTTTGAAATGAGAGAGCGGCAATACGCCGCCCCCTTCAACATCGCGCGTGTTTACGCCGGACTTGGCGATAACGATAATGCTTTTGAATGGATGGAAAAAGCCATCGAGGAGCGCGACGCCGACGTGGTTTTTCTCAAACGGTACGTTGAAGCGGGAGCCGGAGTTTACTTTAGAGAAAAATTTTCCACCGATTCGCGCTACCAGGGTATTTTGCGCCGCGCCGGTTTGCCAGCGCACGAAATCGCTGCGGGCAAGCGACAGACGAAACGAGCGAAGCGACGGCGATAGTTTCTCCCGCCGCAACGAACGACAAAGAGATTTCAGCAACTGCTGTTAAAACCTATGAGCAAACATCGCAAGCAGACAAACCAAAAGCAAAACCGGGGTGGGGGCTGTTCGGACTGGTGGCGGGTCACATTAGGCTATTTTGTGTTGCTTGTTTGGTGGGGAATAACTGAAACGAACGCAGGGACGGAGACCCGTCCGGAAGCCGCGAATTGATCGACGCCGGGTTAAAAGATCCGGTCACGAAACTGCCTACCGCTAAAGGTATCGCCGTGGGATACGCAAAAATGTGCTTCAACCAGACCCAACTCTTCGAGCGCGGATGGTCGAAAGGTCTGATCGCCAAGCTGCTGGGGGATCCGGACCAGATCTCATTAAATAACTCTGGTGGACCACGGCGGAAACTCTGGGACGCGAAGCGCGTTCGCACGGCGGAACGGCGTCAGGCTTTTCGCGATCATATAGAAGTTCATCGCGAGCCCCGGCGATACGTTGCATTTCCAGCAACGACACAACCAGAAACCCTGACGGCACCAACGACGACACAACCAGAAAACCCGAGCTACGCATCGGCAAAGCCGACCGCTTTGGTTCGAGTCATCAGGAAGATCCTGGATCTGGGATGCCGTTAAGAGAGCGTTTCGATTCGATAGATCGATCCGCAATTAGTAAAACAATTTTGATGATCGCGGAAGAAGAAGGAGAGGAACCCTAATGTTTGACCGACGACAATACCTATATTCCAAAAAATCTATACGACGTGATTTGGCACGAGATGTGGAACGACGACGAGAATCCTGTAAAAATTTCCGACGAGCTCAAGGAGATTTTTGAGGATAGCGCCTCAGAGCAACGCAAGTTAATGAACGACATCTTTATGCATTTGACAGGCTGGTCATTTGAGACGCTGTGCAAAAAGGAAAAGCACCCGTCACTAGTCAGTTGTCAGTTGTCCGTGGTTAGTCAATCCGTGGCCCATTGTAGTATTCGATGGTCAGTGGTCAGTAGTAGTCTGTAGTTCAACTAACCACGACTACTGACCACGGACCACGGACTACGGACCACGGACTACGGACCAAGGACGATTGATTAAGCTTGCTACAAAGCCGGCGCCGAATCCGTTGTCTATGTTTACAACAGTGACGTTTGACGCACACGAATTGAGCATGCCAAGAAGTGCTGCTACGCCTCCAAATGAGGCCCCGTAACCGACGCTGGTCGGGACAGCAATAATCGGGACAGCAACAAGTCCACCGACAACGGAAGGTAGCGCTCCTTCCATCCCCGCCACCACGACAATCGCTCGAGCGCTCTGTAATAGAGCCCTTTCAGCAAGCACGCGGTGAATTCCTGCAACCCCAACATCCCAGACTCGCTGAACACGATTTCCCATTGTTTCGGCAGTTAAGGCTGCTTCCTCGGCCACGGGGATATCACTGGTCCCCGCCGTCACCACAGCAATTGTGCCGACTCCTGTTTCCTTCCGGTCCCTCATTATCCGGATCATGCGAGCCGTTTCATGCCACTCGGCTTCGGTGATAACGTTTCTGACCTCGCCAAATGTTCCTTGATCTGTATGAGTAATTAGAATGTTAGGAGATCGTTGGGCGAGGCGCTCAACAATTCCCACTACCTGCTCTCGGGTCTTGCCGGAACCGTACACGACTTCGGGGAAACCCTGTCGTGCAGCTCGGGAATGGTCGACACGAGCAAAACCAATATCCTCGAAATAGAGATTGTTCAGCCGGTGAGCAGCCTCTGGAAGCTCGAGTTGACCTTCTTTAAAGGCAACCAACAGTTTTTCCAACTCTTGTGAGTCCACGCGCGACATTCTACCGCAACCTCTCAGGCTGCGCTCCAAATATTGAAAGAAAGAAAAAACCGACGAAGGCGGCGCCAGGCTAATAGCCGTCCAAAGCACTCCAAGTTTGCTATCTCTTTAGGCTGAAAGTAAGATTTCTCCCACGCATGGAAATCACTGTAGGAATCACCGGCGCATCAGGTTCAATTTACGCGCAGCGGACGCTGGTTCATCTGGCAGCAAGCGGCGTTGTCGAGCGCATCAATCTCATCCTCTCGGAATCGGCAGAAACTGTGGCGCGTGTTGAGCTAGGCGTGGATTTAAGGGGGGCCGATCAAACCCGGATTAACGAATGGATCGGTCTTCCACCTGACTCCCGTCTGATCCAACTTCAGCGACTCGACAATATGGCAGCCAAACCTTCATCTGGTTCTCATCCTCAGCAGGGAATGGTGATCGTACCCTGCACGATGGGAACAATTGGGGCGATCGCCTCAGGGGCCGGCTCAAACCTGATTCATCGCGCCGCTGACGTCACGCTGAAAGAATCACGCCGGCTGGTGCTGGTGCCTCGTGAGACACCCTACAATGCCATTCATCTGGAAAACATGTTACGTCTGGCTCGGGCCGGAGCGCATATCGTAGCCGCTAGTCCAGGCTTTTATCACCGTCCGCAAACAATCGAAGCCCTGGTTGACCATCTGGTTTTCCGGATTCTGGATCACCTCGAGGTCCCCCATTCGCGGAGCACGCGCTGGAAAGGACTCCCAGAGGTAACAACCGTGCCTGCCAACACTAACAACGACTAGATAATTTGAGTACCCAAGTGGCTGCCGTGACCAGCAACATTCGAACGACGCTCGATATGATCAAAATCGAGCACACTCTGTTTGCGTTGCCGTTCGCTTTCCTTGGTGCAGTATTAGCGGCAAATGGTATCCCGACTCTTTGGCAAATCCTTTGGATCACGGTCGCAATGGTAGGCGCAAGGTCAGCCGCCATGGCCTTTAATCGAATTGCTGATCGTGAGTATGACGCTCTCAATCCCCGCACTCGGATGCGGGCTCTGCCGGCTGGTCAACTTTCAGTCAGTTTCGTCTGGGTGTTCACCGTTGTTTCAGCGGTTCTTTTTTTCCTTGCGGCGGCGATGTTGAACCGGCTGACGCTCATCTTGTCTCCCATAGCGCTCGCCAGCGTGCTGCTCTACTCCTTCACGAAGCGATGGACGTTGTTTTCACATCTCGTGCTGGGCTGGTGTCTTTCAATCGCTCCTACCGGCGCCTGGATAGCGATTCGAGGCACTATTGAGAGCCCGGCCCCACTACTACTGTCGCTGGTTGTTTTACTGTGGACCGCAGGTTTTGATGTGCTGTATGCATGTCAGGATTACGATTTTGATGTCCGGCACGGTTTACAGTCGATACCAAAACGGTTCGGAGTAGCAACGTCTTTGTGGATAGCTCGCCTGTTCCACACAGGCGCTTTTGCTGCACTCCTTGCGCTATACTGGATTACGCAACTTGGGGTGCTGGCTATCATAGGAGTAATTGCAACTGCGGTGCTGCTGGTCTTTCAGCACCGGCTGGTAAGGGCTGACGACTTAAGCAGACTTAATGCGGCATTTTTTACCACTAATGCGTTCGTAAGCGTCATTCTCTTTGCAACTTTTGGAGGCGCAGTACTGATAAGGAACATTTCATGAACTTCTCTCACGATCCAGCATTGCTTAACCTGACAGAGAAAGTCGAAGCCGGTGAGCGCCTGAGTTTTGACGATGGCGTCGCTTTGTACTCGACGGATGACTTAACTGGACTCGGTAAACTTGCCGATGTTGTGCGACGCCGAAAACACGGCCGCACCACATACTTCAATGTGAATCGCCACTTCAATCCGACAAATGTCTGCTATGCCGACTGCAAGTTCTGTGGATTTTATCGAACGCCACGCCAACCCGATGCTTATACTCACAATATCGAGGAATCGCTGCGGATAGCCGGCAGTGCCGTTAAGGAAGGGGCTACTGAACTGCATATCGTTGGGGGACTCAACACAAAACTTCCGTTCAGCTATTACACAGACCTCTTGTCGTCACTGAAAAGACAGTTTCCCGCACTCCATCTCAAAGCATTTACGATGGTGGAGATCGATCACTTCGCTCACTTCTATAAGATGAGCGACGAAGACGTTATCCAGCAACTCATTGACGCCGGGATGGACTCCTGTCCGGGAGGTGGCGCCGAAATCTTCCGCGAGCCGACCCGCTCCATGATTTGCGCCCACAAATGTGACGCTGACCGCTGGCTCGAGTTGTCCGGGAAGGTGCATGCCGCAGGTTTGAAGACCAATGCAACCATGTTGTATGGCCATATAGAATCGCTCGAAGATCGAGTCGACCATCTCATCCGGTTACGAGAACAGCAAGACAAGTCGCATGGCTTCCAGTGCTTCATACCACTTGCCTTCTATCCGCCGAATACGCAACTGGACCACCTTTCCGGTCCTTCGGGAGTAGATTCGCTGAAAACGATGGCCATCTCACGCTTGATGCTCGATAACATCGATCATCTCAAAGCTTACTGGGTGATGCTCGGCAAACGCTTGGCGCAGACGGCGCTTCACTTCGGCGCCAACGATCTTGACGGCACCATTACGGATGGCGGTGAACTATCTGAAAGTTACTCAGTCGAGTCCAATAATGAGGTGCGGATGTCAAAGGCGGAAATCATGGCGCTGATCGAGGAGGCGGGTTTCGAAGCGGTCGAGCGTGACACCGTATATAACCGGATTCAGCCGCCAACCCCCAGCATGGCTTGAAAATAACGCGAACTATGAGATCGTACGAACTTTTATGTCCACTGTTACCCAAGCTAAAAAAATCACCATCGCCCATTCGCCCGATTCCGATGACGCCTTCATGTTTTATGGTCTGGCCACTAAGAAGCTGGATACCGGAGGTCTTGTCATAGACCACGTGCTGCGCGACATTCAATCTCTTAACGAAGAGGCCATGCGCGGCACGTATGAAGTTACCGCAATCAGCTTTCATGCTTATGCTTACGTAGCAGATAAATATGCCCTTCTGCCTCACGGAGCTTCAATTGGCGACAACTACGGGCCGGTCCTGGTGTCACGCGAGCCCGCTACGCCGGATGATCTTTCAAACATGACTATTGCCGTGCCTGGTCTACTAACCAGTGCTTTCCTGGCGTTGCGCCTCTTTAGCCCTGACTTTAAATACCGAGTACTGCCTTTCGACCGAATCATAGAGGCCGTCCAAAATGGCGACTGCGATGCGGGGCTTCTAATCCACGAAGGACAGCTTTTTTATGATTCGGTGGGCTTGCATAAGGTTCTCGACTTGGGAGAGTGGTGGCATCAGAAGAACGGGTTGCCTTTGCCAATGGGCGGAAATGCGATTCGCCGCGATCTGGGAGCAGAGACTATCCGGCAAGTTTCGGAGCTTCTTCAGCAGAGCATTCGCTATTCTTTGGCGAACCGAGAAGACGCGCTCCAGTACGCGATGCAGTTCGCTCGTGAGATGGATACGGAGTTGGCGGATCGCTTTGTCGCTATGTGGGTAAACGATTTGACTCTCGATTACACCGATCGAGGGCGGGAAGCTGTGCACCGACTGCTCGCGGAAGGCTTTGAACGTGGGATCATTCCACACTCGGTGTCAGTAGACTTTGTCACACAATAACGATGTTACGATTTTGGCTTTGACGGTGTAGAATGCTCAGCCTTAAATGCTGGGGTGTGCGCGGCGAGGCCTTAATGCTACCCCGCCCAGATGGAGGCAGCAGCTTCGCCGCGCACATCGCCGGTCATTGACCTTTTAAAC
The DNA here is from genome assembly GCA_035512935.1 of Pyrinomonadaceae bacterium. GTDB lineage: Bacteria > Acidobacteriota > Blastocatellia > Pyrinomonadales > Pyrinomonadaceae > PSRF01. The sequence goes on from DATKDA010000118.1 coordinate 15,937, forward strand.
CAAGCTCCTCCCAAAGCTCGATTTGGCGTCCAACCATTCAGCAACGCTGCCGCTCAGCGTTGCACTCGCGCTTGGCGCGTAGCAGAGGTTCATGGCAAATGGACGCCGCCCAATCACCGGCGTGAGGACCTCACAGAGATTGAATCCAACCCTCTTGGATTGATATAGCTTTTTACCCATAAAACCGAATCAGAGGTTTGCGCTCTAGCTGCTGTCACAAGACTCTTCAAGTCCGTAACTCATGCTGTGTCACGCACATTACACTATCTACAATAAACCTTGCAACTAAAAAGAGAGGAGCGTTGAGACCGGAACCATGGTTAGAATTCCTCACTCACCCAGCCTAACTGGTGGATCTCGCGGCCGAGTTAATGACCTACCATGAGAAGGTCGAAGTTGGGCAGGAAAGCTAAAAACTGGGTGAGCTTAAACAATCAGGCAGGACGCTCCGGGTGATTTTCCAATTCAGCAGCGACAGCGGCATGTACCTGATCAACCAGTCGTTGAATGTCTTCGTCGGTTGAGAGACCTTTGGTCGGGACCGGAGACAGGATTACCATCTCGATGGTTCCCGGCCTCGAGGTACCAGTTCCCTTACCCATTAATCGATCGGTATTCTTGATTGCGACGGGCACAATTGGTACTCCAGCCTGCACCGCCATATAAAAAGCGCCTTTCTTAAAACGAAGAAGCTCGCCCGGAAGGGCTCGCGTCCCTTCTGCAAACACGCCAAACGATATTCCTGACCGAATTCGCTCGGTGGCCGCTGCTGTCGTTTGCAAAGCGCGCTCCCGATTCGAGCGGTCGATTGCCATTACATTCACGTAGCCCATCCCGTAACCCAGGATTGGTACTTTCAGCAACTCTTTCTTGGCCAGTACTCCGATCCTGCGTCCCAGGTAGGCAAATAGGGTCGCAGTATCAAGGTACGAGCGATGGTTTGAAATAAAGACGTATGTCTGCTTTGGATCAAGAAATTCCTGACCTTGCACTATAACCTTGACGCCTGTCAGCCGCAGCCAGTTTCGGGCGCCAAAAAGAGCCCAGGGATAAACCAGATCCTGCTTTTTGCGCAACCAGGCTACCAGCAGAACTGGTGGGCCAAATATCGCCAGCAGAGCGCCGGCCACAAATAGAGACCACCAATAGTGAAGTCTTCCAAAAAGGTTAACTCGACCATTTGTGTTAGACTGCAAAGCACCAGCGCTCTCTTCAATCGCTTCATGAGAAGGAAATTCAGAATGGCTCGTCATTGGACTGCCCTGGTCACCTGTCTTGTTTTTTCAATCTGTTTATTAACTGGTGCTGCTAGCGCGCAAGCCCAAAAAGCAACCTCAGCTTCTGCGGTCCCATCACCGCAAAAGGTTTTGGGGTTCGTGCCCGGTGATGATCGTACCATAGCGGACTGGAACCAAATCACAGACTATTTCGGCCGCCTCGACAAGGCATCAGATCGCGTACTCGTTCAAACTATTGGACGCTCAACAAAGGGGCGACCCTTAATCGTCGCCTTCATTAGCGCTCCCGAGAATCTGAGTGACCTCGATAGACTCAAGGAGATTCAACTACGCCTGTCCGATCCGAGGTTGGTCAGAAGCGCAACTGAACGAGACCGGTTGATTAATGAAGGCAGGGTCGTGGTGGCTATCTCCTGCTCAATACATTCAACCGAGATCGTCGCTTCGCAAATGTCGATGCAACTCGCCTACGAGATGGCCACCGCGCAGGACCCCGAGACTCTCGAGATCTTAAAAAACACAGTCCTGATATTAATCCCATCCCCCAATCCGGATGGAATTGATATTGTCAGCAACTGGTACCGTAAGACGATTGGAACCAGATATGAAGGGATTTCGCCTCCGGAACTTTACCACCATTACGCGGGTCACGATAACAATCGCGACTGGTTCATGCTCAATTTGCGCGAAACTGAAGCCGTGAGCGGACTCTTCTGGCGTGAGTGGTTCCCCCAGATTGTCTTCGACGTACATCAGCAGTCTCCCAATGGCGCCCGCTTTTTCATTCCACCGTTTTACGATCCGCCTAACCCGCATATCTCTCCTCTGCTGTTGCGGCAGGTTGGTTTGGTCGGACACAAGATCGCTGCTGATCTTCAGGCAGCAGGGCTCAAAGGTGTCATCACCAATGCCAGTTACGATACCTGGTGGCACGGTGGCTTTCGCACAGCGCCTTACTATCACAATTCGATCGGCATCCTTTCCGAAGCAGCCAGTGCACGGCTGATGAGTCCAACAACAATTACGCGCGAACAACTGGCCCGGGCCACCTCCCGGGGAATGAGAAATGCCCTCGAAACGACCACGAATTTTCCGGACCCCTGGCCAGGCGGCGAATGGCGACCGCGGGACATCATGAGAATGGAGATGATTGCGGCACGCTCCGTGCTCCTACTCGCGACCAAATTTAGAACGAACTATCTCGATAACTTTTTTGAACTCAACAGGCAGAGCGTCAGTCCGAACGCTACACACGATCCGATAGCGTATCTAATCCCCGCCGGGCAAGGTCGAGACGAGGCCGTGGCTAAACTCATCAACACACTCGTGAACCAGGGAATAGAAGTCCATCGTCTCGATCGCGAATTGCACATGATCTTCGGGCCCGAGAGTCTGGAACGCACGAATGCACCCGAGGAAAAGGTCGGCAATTATCAGAAGGTTATGCAGCACGCGTCCGAAATGCACGAGGTCCCGGCAGGGAGTTATCTTGTACTTCTTTCGCAGCCCCAACGCTCGAATGTGCTTGCGCTGCTCGGCCCTCAACTCTACCCCAATCGATTGACACCGCAGGGTGAAGCTGAGCGCCCCTACGACGTTGCCGGTTGGACTTTATCCATGCAGATGGGAGTGGATGTACCCGCTGTTATGGCAATCCAGGAGCCAGCGGCAGAAAGGCGTCTGAGGCTGATTCAGGATGGTGGGGAGGTTCGGAAGGACCTCGGACTGAGCCTAAAAAAGGGAGAAGAATCGCCTGTGGCGCGACCGGTTGCACGCCCGGCTCGCATAGGCATCTATAAAAGCTGGACAGTAAACATGGATGAGGGCTGGACACGTTACGTCTTTGACACCTTTAATCTAACGTACGAGTCACTTCACGATGCTGCGATTAGAGCGGGGCAACTCGCTTCGAAGTTTGACGTGATAATTCTGCCTTCACAAAGATCCCGAGATATCATCAATGGCCACGCTGCTGGTTCTTATCCTCCCGAATTTACCCGGGGTATCACAACCTCTGGCGTTGCCAACCTTAAGAGTTTCGTAGAGAGCGGCGGTACGGTCGTGTGTTTCGACGCTTCTTGCGAGTTGACCATCAAAGAGTTCAATCTGCCCATACGAAACGTCCTTGAAGGCGTTCGCAGTGCTGATTTCTTTGGGCCCGGTTCGATCGTGGCACTCGAAGTTGACACGACCCACGGGCTCGCCCGCGGAATGCCAGCCAGAGTCGACGCCTACTTCATCAATAGCTCGGCGTTTGAAGCTACTGACCCTCGCGTCAGTGCAGTGGCCCGCTATGCAAAAGAGAACTTGTTACGCTCGGGGTGGTTGCTGGGTGAGAGCAGGCTCCGTGGTCAGATAGCGATTGCGGAAGCTAAACTGGGTAAGGGACGCGTGATCCTCTTCGGTTTTCGCCCTCAACATCGAGGACAAACTTGGGGCACCTTCCCGTTCATCTGGAACTCGATCGTGGCATCTGAGAACTGATCCTTGATGACGGTCAGATCTGCTCATTCTGGTTATGCGCCCATTTGCTTGCTCTCTCGTCCGCTTTTGGCGTATCTTCCTTTCGTAAATGCACAAACTCTCCCCGCCGGCGGCCTACTTTAAAGGTAGACCATCCTGTTTTGATTGCCACGCATCAAAGAGTTTTTTATAAATAGAAAGAGCTTGGCCATGAGGAAGTTTTCCGCGTTTTTTCTGCTCCTGTCTTTCATAGCGTCGGTAGTTTTCTCTGTGCAGGGTCAGAGCCGGCCGCGCCGGGTCTCGCAAGACGCGCCGCCCGGCAAACCGTCCAGCACAGCTCCGGCACGGCCTCCTGTTCTTGGGGGGCAGACACAATCAACGGGCACACAAACCACCGAGCGTTCAAGAAGTAAGTCCGATGAGATCGAAGAGGTTGATGCGGGCGATGTAATCCGCGTTGAGACAACCCTCATTACGCTTCCCGTTAGCGTTATGGATCGTGATGGAAGATACATTCCTAATCTCAGAAAAGAGAACTTTAGAATCTGGGAGGATGGAGTTGAGCAGAATGTGGCGTTCTTCTCGTCTGTTGATAAACCCTTTTCCGTAGTTTTGATGATTGATACCAGCGGCTCGACGCGCTTCAAGCTTGAGGACATTCAGGCAGCGGCGATCACGTTCGTAAATCAGTTACGCAATGACGACAAGGTAATGGTGGTGTCGTTTGACAGTTCAGTGAGAGTCTTGTCCGACTTTACAAGCGACCGGCGCACTCTCCACGACGCCATTCGTCGCACCAGTCCCGGTGACGCTACAAGGCTTTACGACGCTATGGATCTCGTCATGAATCAGCAGTTAAACCGGATTTCAGGACGAAAGGCGATTGTGCTCTTCACCGATGGTGTGGATACCACCAGCCGTCGGGCCGATTATGACAGCAACGTTCGTGATGCCGAGGAGCTTGATGCTTTGGTCTTTCCGGTTCAGTACGATACGTTCCGGGATGTAAACAGCGGGGGTCGCCCCTCATGGCCCGGGCGCCGGGGGCCCAGATCTTCGGTGGACATCCTGATCGACATTCTGGGAGGAATGGGAGGTGGCAGAGGACCGGTGCGTGGTGGCGGCATCCCCGGCTCGAGCAGGCGCGATTACGAACGAGCTAATCGATATCTACAGGACCTCGCGCAGAAGACCGGGGCTAGACACTTTGAAGCTGACAGTTTGCAGAATGTTTCTCAGGCGTTTGCTAATGTAGCCGAGGAACTCCGCAGGCAATACAGCCTGGGTTACTACCCAAAAAGACCCCCTGAGCATGGACAGCGACGCCAAATCCGGGTACGCGTCGATCAACCCAACCTGGCAGTCCGCGCCCGTGACAGCTACGTCTTCAACCCGTCGACGACTGGTAGGGAGAGCGCTGCGCAAAAAGACGCCCCCGTATTGCAGCGTAGACTTAATAATAACGAGTAGGCCTTAAGACTCTGGATTCTTCTTCGGGGGGCTGGCGAGTGCAGTGATCTTGTCGAGCAGTTCCTCGATACTGATCGGCTTTGCAACGTGGGCCTGAAAACCTGCTGCGAGGGCCCGACTTTTCTCTAACATACTGACGTATCCCGTTACCACTATCGCCGGGACCTCTCCGCCTTCTGTAACCCAACGAGCACGCAGCGAGGCAATGAGCTCGTAACCATCCCTCTCAGGCATCCCGAGGTCGCTGATTAAGAGGTCTACTTCAAGGCCTGAAGGATGTCGAGAGCTGCCGCAGCCGAACTTACTGAAGTAACCTCAGCTCCACAGAGCCTCAGCTCCTTTTCGATCAAGGTCAAAGCGTCCGGATCATCGTCTACAAGCAGGATTCTTAGTCCCTTAAGAGAGTGGGCCAGTCCGTTGCCGGGAACGAGTGCAGGGTGACGGGCGTTGGTTCACCCGCTTCAAAAAATGGCAGGAGGACAGTAAAAATTGCCCCCGGTCCGTTTTCGCGGTTGGCGGCCTGAACAGTACCTCCATGTAGTTCCACTAGATGGCGGACGATTGCCAGTCCCAGACCTAAGCCGCCGTGTCTCCTGGTTGTCGAGCCATCGGCCTGGGTAAACCGCTCAAAAGCATGTGGAAGGAACTCGTGCGGAATCCCCGGTCCGTTATCAAGAACATTGATTTGCGTTTGAGATCCAGAGCGCAGCAACTGAATCTCGACCTCACCACCGTGTGGCGTGAACTTGACTGCATTTGAAAGTAGATTCCAGGCTACCTGCTGGAGCCGATCGGGATCTCCGTTTACGGTAATCTGTGGAGAATCGATATTAGTAACCAGTTTAATCTCCTTCGCATCGGCGGCGGTTCGCACCACATCGAGGGCTGCGTGGAGAATCGGCAGAAGCTCCACCCGATGCTGATGCAGCCTTAATTTGCCGGTAATAATTCGAGACACATCCAACATGTCTTCAATGATCTGTTTCTGCGACCAGGCGTTGCGCTCGATGACCGTAACCGCATGCATCACCCCTTCCTGATCCAACTGGCCTGAACGTAGCAACCGTGACCAGCCAACGACAGCATTTAGAGGAGTACGAAGCTCGTGAGAGATTGTAGCCAGGAACTCGTCTTTGAGCCGACTAACCTCTTCTGACTGAGCACGAGCTTTCTGTTCAGTACGGAGCAGTTCGGCGCGTGCCTCTTCGGCTTTAACCTGCTGACTGATGTCGATGGTTACCCCTCGCATACCGACCGGTTCACCATCCTCACCACAAACGACAACCGACTGGGCCTCTACCCAAACTTCGCGACCATCTTTCGCCAGCCATCGAAATCGACTTATTCCACCCCTTCGCGAGGCAAAGATCTGTGCGGCCTCCTGAGCGGCCCTCTCTTGATCGTCAGGATGCACAATCTTCAACCAGAAGTTGGGCGTTGCTAACCATTCGTCCTCGCTATACCCAAGCATTTTCTCAACATAGCTACTGACGAAATCTATCCGCTGACTTCCTACATTAGGCTTCCCCGACGCTTCCCAGACAACTCCGGGAACGTGGGAAACAATATCGCCTATGCGCCGCTGTTGACTCTCGACCTGGGTCAAGAGCTTTTGCCTTTCAAGCTCAGTTTTCTTGCGTTCGGTGACGGCAGCAAACAGGATCAGCGCCAACAAGGTGCTCGTGCCGATGAATCCCTGAAGTAACAGCAGTGACTCGTTGTCATTTCCGGTAAAGAAAGGTCCTTGCCCTCGGGTTGTCCCCCATACCGCCACTCCTGCGAGGAGCAGGGTGGAGGCGGTAACCAGACGCTGATCAAGTCTCAAAGCTGCCCAGACGAGGAAAGGAAAAGCGAGATGCACGAGCGGGTAGTTGGTCCGCTGGCCTGGAAACCATCCAGCCAGCGTAACCATTGAAACAAACGCGAGAAGTGACAACAGTACGAGCCCTTCAACGGGTCTAGCGATTGAGCGTCGGCCCCTGGTCCCCCAGGCAAGGAGAAAGGGCGCGACAATCATTGCGCCAAACCCATCACCAAGCCACCACGTTAGCCAAAGTCTTCCGAATTCTTCCCATTGGGCGGCATTTCCCAGGCAGAGACTAAGATTCCCGATTGTAGCACTCACGATCGGGCTTAGAATGACTGCACAGATAACAAATCTGAGGACATCTACTACCGAGTCCAACTCCCTTTTGAAATCCTTAAATTTCTTAAGCAGCACGAAGGCAGTGACCGCCTCGAGCGTATTGCCGAGCGCAATGCCGCCGGCTACGGGAATGGACACTCCAGTCCAGAGATTTGCCGCAAAGGCTCCGATCAGAACAGCGGGCCAGAGTCTCCGGCCCAACAGAAGTAATGAGGCGATCGCAATACCTGTAGGGGGCCAGACAGGGGAAACATTTGTGTGAACGGAGGCAAGCGAGAGCCCAAAGATGGCTGCGGCAACGTACAGTACCGCGACCAAAATGGCCAAAGCCACGAACCGCAAGGATCTGAGTCTCATCTCCATCAAACCCCTGAGCAGTGCTTTTCAGATCGTTAAGTCACAGAATCGTGAGGTAGGCTTCAGAAAACTATTTTGCCAGCCTGCAATAACGCGAGCCGCGCGCTGAACGGCTCGCGCGAGTAAAGAAACCTTACCCGTCCCCCTCGTTGCTGGCTGCGGAGGATAAAAGCACATTGTGTTAAATCTATGTCATTGGGGGCAAAAAAGAGCGCGGCGGTTTTTGCCAATCCGCCGCGCCAACCTACACCCACAGGAGGAAAAGGGGCGTATTCAACTCCCCGGAGTATAGCATGAGAGACCGCCACTTCCTACGCCGGATTGTAATGTTTTGCACTGTTTTGGGTCACATCGAGTGCAAGCCTCGTTGGTGGTCTCGGCACACTCTTACGTAAGAATCAAATCTAACTTGGCGGAAAATTGATCGATTAGTGCCCTAAAGCCGTACGGTTACGTACAGACCAGACCATCCCTCTTGAGTAGTTTGGGACTTCTTTACCAAATATGTCACCAAAGTCATCCGGGTTGCCGAAATTTTGTTTAGTTTGGTAGGCTCGAAATCTAATCTGCGCTTACCCCCCGGAACGATCAAATTGCCTGAGGAATCCCATGGAATCCAGCCAGCGGAGGATCCTGTACGTCGAAGACCACGAGGATACTCGTGAGTTGGTGACCCTAATTCTGGAACAGCACGACTACCTTGTGACCACCAGGTGGACCATGGAAGATAGCTTGAACGTGGCATCGGCAGAGCCCTTCGACCTATTTCTCCTTGATTCGTGGTTGCCGGATGGGTCGGGGCTGGAGTTATGTCGAAGGATTCGTGAGTTCAATGCGCATACGCCTATTCTCTTCTACTCAGCCGCAGCCTTTGAGTTGGACCGCGAGACGGCCCTAGCCTCAGGAGCACAGGCTTACCTTACAAAGCCGGCCCATCTGACTGAACTGTGCGCTGTCGTCGCAAAACTAGTCGCGACCGCCGCGAAAGGTCCGGTCTCCGCCGCCAGCTCATGAGAGGCTGCTCGTTTGATAATTTACCTTGGGGCCGGACTCTGGATAGATCCTACGGAAGATTAGTCCCACCATCCATAGAGAGACCGCGACACCAATCGTTAAAACCGACCAGAACTGCCAGTAAGCGCTAAACATAAGTTCCCATCCAGGCTGAATCTGCTGTGAAACATTGACGTTTAGTGCACGGGGTGTCGCGAATCGGGAGACGATCTGAATCACCAGATACCATCCAAAGGCATAGCGCCACGCAGAACTGTCCATTCTGGCTCGCCTGACCGCAATCAGTCCCACAATTAATCCTCCCGCGTGAGCCAGTGTAGAAGAGAAGAACATTCCCCACGCCGCTACTACATATACCACCCAGACAACGAGGCCTGGGATCATCCAGAGAGTCGCTGCCCGAATGAGAACCGAATGTTCGAGAAACAGCCCGATGGCAAGAAGCAAGTTGCCTATATTGCACATCCAGAGCATGTGCCCGAGTTCATTGATCTTCCAGTAGTGGACCGCTTGGGTAACAAAAAACGCCAACGGAACGAATCCCAGTAAGCGAAAGTGAACATTGGGCCTCAGGATTCCCGCTGCGAGGCTAATTTTGGCGCGCCGATTTTCCATCTACTCGTGAGTTTGTAAGATTTTACTACTCTACCCTCGCACGAACTGAACTTTTCGTTTTAGAATACCATCCACTGTAACGAAATTGAGAAACGTATTTTGTCAGCGGCAACGTTCTTGACCATGCCCTCGTTAGAGAAGATTCTAAACAAGTCAATACCTGAGCTGAGGGAAATTTTTCTCGAGCGTAGCCGTCCCGTACCTAAAGGATTACTTGAATCTCTGGAGGTCGATCACCGGCAGGGCGCAAAACAGCTAGCAAAACGAATTCGCAGTCGCTGGCGAACAAATCGTTCCGAGGGACAACGTCTCTATGGGCTGCTTCGGTACGAACTCGAACTCTGGGCACAGGGTTTTGCACTTATCGCCGGTGTCGACGAGGCCGGCATGGCCCCCCTTGCTGGACCCGTCGTAGCCGGTGCGGTTATTTTGCCGAAGAACTATAAGCTCTGCGGTCTGAATGACTCAAAGAAGATACTCGCCTCGGATAAACGCGAAGACCTAGCCCGACAAATAAAAGAGGACGCCATATGCTGGGCAGTAGGATTTGCCGAAGTGGATGAGATCGATACCATAAATATCTATCACGCCGGTCTGCTTGCAATGCAGCGAGCGGTCAACGGGCTCACCTGTGCACCTGACTACGTTCTGGTCGATGCCCGCCGAATACCCCATTGCCAACTGCCACAACGAGGCATCATTCGCGGCGACGCCCTCTCTGCAAGTATTGCCGCCGCTTCGATTATCGCAAAGACTACTCGCGATGCGAGGATGATGGAACTCGACAGCCTCTACTCAGGGTATGGACTCGCCTCACATAAGGGCTACCCAACACCGGAACACTGCCGGGCCCTGAAGGAACTTGGCGCCTTGCCAATTCACCGCCGAAGCTTTGCGCGGGTGCGCGAGGCACTCGGTCTCGACCCGGTCCAATCCGAACTCTTTGGCTCTGCTGAAGAGGTTAGCCCGACAATCCAACATTAGTTAAGGAATAACTTTAGGTTCGAGGTGGCCAATGCCCGTTCTTAGCGAGTACAAGAAGAAGCGGAAGTTTGATAAGACCCCGGAACCTGGTCCAAAGAAGAAACATTCGAGAACTCGGCGGATGTTCGTCATACAAAAACATCGCGCCTCGCAATTACATTATGATTTCAGACTGGAAGCTGGGGGCGTTCTCAAATCATGGGCAGTTCCAAAAGGTCCCTCGCTGGATCCAACGGTCAAGCGACTGGCTATGCAGGTCGAAGATCATCCTGTGGATTATGCAAAGTTTGAAGGGGTGATTCCCGAGGGAGAGTATGGCGGTGGCACTGTCATGGTTTGGGACTATGGAACCTACAAGCCCGAAAACACTGACGATGTCGAGCCGGCGATAAAAAAGGGCGAGTTAAAGTTTTCCTTGAACGGTAAGAAGTTGAAAGGCTCATGGGTACTGGTCCGAACGCGAGATCGTCAATGGCTGCTCATGAAGCATCGCGATTACTACACAATGGAGGACGATGTAACCGAGATTGCCCCCGTATCAATCCTCACCCGACGAACGCTTGCCGAAATAGCCGAAGATGAGGGTGGTAATGTGAAGAAAGCCGCGACCGGTGACCCCCGGCGCATTCCGGAGCGCACGGGAGTCAAACGCCGCAAGCAAGGACAGAAGCCAAAGGTCTGGACGACCTAAACAGATACTTTAAGATCGCCGCTCTGCAAAGAGCCCCTCATAAGAAAGTCTTCCCTCAACAATCCTCGCAGCGTCTGTATAAGAATGCGGGTGCTCCTGTGTTTCATCCATGATGTGCCTTATAAGATGCCCCTTTGACGTCAGGTAATCCGAGATGAGGCTTCGGTGGCAACGCCGCCAGAGTGCTTCGGCGCACATGATTGCGGTGCGTCCGCCCAAGGCAGATTGGATCAGCCTGGCAACGCCTTCTTCGAACTCAGGTGTCTCCATATAATCAGCATAAGCCCGAAAAGATGCATTGTGGAGGGCCGTATTCCGCGAATCGGATTTTAGCTGCCGAAGCCCACCAAGCTCAGGGAGGGGTAAGTACACTATCGCGATAGCTGAAAGTTCCTCATCCAGTCTCTCGCGATTGAAATGCGGGAAGCGACGCGACTTTGGCAGACGCCTGACATCGACGAGTCTGGTTATCTTATGCGCG
>DATKDA010000119.1:0-9565 GCA_035512935.1 Pyrinomonadaceae bacterium
TTGGCCGTGCGACGACCAAAACCGTTTATGCCACTTACAACAGCACCACATAGAGCCAATGCCAGTAACAGGAAGTCGTTGTCTGCCACACCAGCGGCGCGCGCACTTACAAGTAAGCCGAGTGCAAGTACTGGCGCAGCAACCAAGATTCCTGCAAGCGAGATAAGCTCTTTGGTGGTTAATGCCTTCATGAGATCCGTCCGTCGTTTGTTCATTTGACCTCTTGTGCTAAGGACTTTTGCCTTGCACCTTGGCGGTCCCCTCTTCAAAGGCCGTGCCATTGGAATTCACACCAAAATTGCTCGTATTTCCCCCTATGACTGCCAGGAGTTGTCGCCCGAGGTTTACAAGACCAGCACCAGGAACAGTGGCAAGGACCTGACAACGAGTTAGATCAACCCGAATTTCGGGCTGCTTCTGAGTGTCGCCCTCGGTTGACAATAGATCAGGTCCGATTAAGCTGGCCGGCGACAGAACAGAAGCACCCGTAGACAACAAAAGAATCCGAGATCGCTCTCGAATCCTTTTCACTTCCAAACAGTGGCCTCTATCTATCTATTGACGGTCACCCCGCATTTGTAATCCCGGCTCTTTTTCTTCCTGGAGGAAATCGCCAATGTCGATCGCCAGGCGCTTGAGTTTTTTGTAAAGCGTCTGGCGCGAACTCAGACCCAGTGCAGCACTGGCGCGCGCCACATTACAATCGTGTCTTTTCAAGGTTTCCTTAATTACTCGACGCTCATAATCTTCAAGCAAGTCGTCGAGTGTTCCCGCAATCGAGCCGTCGTCTTTCCGGTCACGCCAGACCTCCGGTAGGATGCGTTCGCTGATCTGCTCCGGAGTAATATAGCCGCCCTCCTCGGCATAAAGAACAAGCCGCTCGATCTCACCCGCGAGTTCCCGCACGTTGCCGGGCCATGAATACCCCTCGAGGATTTGAATCGCCTCCAACGTTATTCCCTCGATAGGTCGATCGTTGCGGCGCGCAAAGTGGCTGACGAAATGCGAGATCAGTGTTGAAATGTCGTCGGGCCTTTCCCTTAGGGGCGGAATGTTTATCGTCAAAGTGGCAATTCGATAGTAAAGATCCTCGCGAAAGGTTTGGTCACGCACTAACTGCTCGAGGTTCTTGTGGGTAGCTGCGAGTACCCGAACGTTTACCTTGCGCGGTGAGATCTCTCCAAGCGTATGGACTTCGCCTTCCTGGAGAAAACGAAGCAACTTGGGCTGCAAAGGCAGTGGCAGATCACCAATTTCGTCCAGAAAAAGAGTGCCATTTTCAGCAGCACGGATTAAGCCGCCGTGATCGTTCAGCGCCCCGGTAAAGGTTCCTTTGCGGTGACCAAACAACATACTTTCAATGAGCTCGGCAGGCACCGCGGAACAGTTGAATGGAATAAATTCCTTATCAGCCCGCCGGCTCAAGCGATGGACGGCCCGGGCCACCAACTCCTTACCGGTGCCGGACTCTCCTGTTATTAGCACCGAAGACTCTGAGTCCTTGATCCGCTCGACGGCGTGGGCTACGTCGATCATCGCGCGACTCACGTACACGAGACCGGGAAGAGTCGGATGGGCCGGTTGAGTCGCCGCAGGCTCCGGTTCCGGGGGCGGTATTCTTACTGTGGCCGCATGGGAGTGGGCCAGGTTGGCCACGTCTACGATTGCTTTGAGATCCCGGGCCTGTTTCTCGCTTAGTGGATGCACACACCTGCCATAGAGTGCGGCGCCCGGACGTTCCCCTGTTGGGGCTGCAAGTAACAGACAGATCGCCGGATCGCCAGCTTTGATCTCCGGGACTGGAGTCAATCCGCAAAGAGTTTGCGTAACAATCTTCTCCGCGGCGTCGATCTCACGTTCATCGAGACCTTCGGCCCACTTCAAACTCGCACGTTTGCCTGTCTTAATCGACCAGATCGATAAACCATATGTCGGGGCTGTCGCCTCGACCATCAAGCTCAATTTGAGCATGACTTCATAAAGGATATCCGGGCCGGAACTGGCGCCCTGACAAACTGCCCGAACGATTGAGCTAATTGGTAGGTTGTGATCTGGGGTTGAAATCTCTTCAGTTTCTGGGAACAAATCCGCCGAGCCAGACATATTCGCCTTTCGTTTTGTAGCTACCCGCTGGATGACAATGGCGCATTATGAGAGCGGCATTGGTTTTGGTTCGAAGTCTGGGACAAGGACTTGAGAAACTGGCGTTACATTACCCGGGACAGAAAGGGTTGAGGCCCATCCAGGACGGGCTTGAGTCTAATCGGGGAGTCCCAAAGGTGTCAACATTTTTGAACCGCGAACTTTTCGTTGCCGGCTTAAGCGAGTCTTTTTGTTCGCCTACCGTTCGCCCGTTTGGGCCATTAAGCACGCTTAGTTGAAGTAAATACTGAACTTACGTGGATAAAGCATTGCAAAGAAATATCTTTACTCGCTTAAGCACCGAATGCTAGAGTCCTGCCACCTTATAGCTAACTTGTTGATTCACAACGGATTGGCGTTAAGGCAAGCACACTCTATTGGGGTACTCGACAAGCCGACACCAAGTATCTTGTGGTGAAACCCTAAGAAACGCATTAAGCAGATTCTTAAAAGAAGGTCACTGGTAACGGCGATGCGGTCAAAAACGGCCAGAGTCACTATCCGGCGAAAGATGGCGTCTCTGCGGGTGTGCTTTCAAAGAAGACAATTGCGGCGCGCGGGCCGCGGCCAGGCGCCTGCGTAAGAACTTCAAACGGCTTAGTTGACACGCTCCCGGAATCGACAATTAGAGGACATGGAGGTGCCCTCGTGAGCAGGGTTCTAAACAATTACTGGGTTGATGAGCGAATTAGGGCGCAACGGGTTGCAGCACGTACGGCGTCAATGGCGCCGGCGCGTGAAATTTCGCTGAATATTCTGGGGAGTCGCGCCGAGGTTCGCCGTCGCGGGGGAGTTGTACCTTCATGGGTGATCTTTGGGATGATCCTTGTAGCAGCGGTGGCCGTCTGCGTCACAGTAAACATGCGCACCCGCTCAAAGCTACACATGGCCTCGGACCAATATGTAAGAGTCCTAACCGATGTTCAAACGCTGCGAAGCAGTAATGAAGCCTTGCGGCTGGAAGTTGAGCAACTTAAAAGCGACCCTCGAACTATCGAGATGGCTGCGCGGAGCCGGCTCAACATGGTACGCATCAACGAAATTGTAGTGCCCATCGAGTGAGCCAAGGGGAAGTTCGCTCGATTGGAGGCGCTGGTTCTTTCTCGTTTTCCTGCCCGTCGCCTTCCATAGAATCCCCCGCTTGAAATCCACGCTTCCAGGGTTCCTGCCCTTGCCGGCGCGGTCGTGACTGCCATCACAACCGCGCCCCCTTCTTTTGTGAAACGGTTCGGTCCATTCAAACAACTGTCTTTGTAACTCGTGTATCCTGTGGTGAAATGATCCCCGAAAACCATGGAACGAGTGAGTTGACACTATTACTCTCATCAAACTAATATCGAACTCCACTTAACTTCTAATAACTGAGAGGTTTAATGCCCGAAACAAAGGAAATCACGTCACCGCTCGAAGCGGATGTTGAGCGGTGGGAGCGTGAAACGCTTGAGCCCGCTCTAAAAAAGCATCCTGAGGCTAAGGAGCATTTTCAAAGCGTTTCTCTCGAAGAAGTCAACCGCCTTTATACGCCAGCCGATCTTGCGGAAACGGATTTTCAACGCGACATTTCTTTTCCCGGCGAGTATCCGTATACCAGGGGCATTCATCCGACCGGGTATCGCGGAAAACTTTGGACCATGCGGCAATTTGCCGGCTTCAGTACGCCGGAAGAGACCAATGCTCGCTTCAAATACTTATTAGCACAGGGACAAACAGGGCTCTCCATCGCTTACGACCTGCCCACCCTCATGGGGTACGACGCCGATTCACCGTTGGCAGAGGGCGAAGTGGGCAAGTGCGGTGTTGCTGTCTCTTCGCTGGCGGATATGGAAGTGCTTCTAGCCGGGATACCTCTCGATCAGGTAACGGTGTCGCAAACGATTAACGCGCCAGCCTCGGTCTTTCTTGCTCTCTACCTGGTGGTTGCCGAAAAGCAGGGCGCCGACTGGAAGAAGATCTCCGGCACGCTTCAGAACGATATCCTCAAGGAGTACATCGCACAAAAAGAGTGGATCTATCCGATTCGACCGGCAATGAAGCTGGTAATCGATACCTTTGAATTCTGCACGGAACATGTCCCTCGATATAATCCCGTCTCCGTTAGTGGCTACCACATACGGGAAGCCGGCGCGACGGCCATCCAGGAACTTGCCTTTACGCTCCGTGATGGCATCGAGTACGTAGACTGGGGCATAAGAGCAGGCCTTGATATAGATCGATTTGTTCCGCGCATCTCTTTCTTCTTTAACGCGCACAACGATTTCTTCGAAGAGATTGCGAAGTACCGGGCGGCGCGGCGAATTTGGGCGCGGGAGATGAGCGAGCGTTTTGGCTCGACCAATGAACGCACCCTCAAGTTGCGCTTCCATACGCAAACGGCAGGAGTTTCGCTTACCGTCCAGCAACCTCTCAATAATATCGTTCGCGTAGCGATTCAGGCGCTGGCAGGCGTCCTCGGCGGGACGCAGAGCCTTCACACTGATGCTTACGACGAGGCTCTTGCGCTCCCAACTGATCGCGCCGCATTGATAGCCCTGCGCACGCAACAGATTATTGCTGAAGAGACTGGCGTGGCCAACACCATAGATCCTCTGGGAGGGTCGTACTTCATCGAAGCTCTCACGGACAAGATGGAGGCGGGAGCGCGCGACTACTTCCGGAAGATCGATGCGATGGGTGGAATGGTCGAGGCCATCGAGAAGGGGTTTCCGCAACGGGAGATCCAGGATTCCGCCTATCAGTACCAGAAGGCCGTGGAACGTGGCGATCAGATAATCGTAGGCGTCAATAGGTATGAGATGAAGGACGAGCAATCGGAACTTCCGATTCTGGTGATCGACGAGTCCGTTCGTACTCATCAGGTCGAGCGACTTCAGCAAGCTCGGGCTCGACGCGACGCAGGGGCTGTGACAAATGCGCTCGAGAAGCTCAAACGGGCGGCGCAGAAGCGCGAAAACACTATGCCGGCTACGATTGAGGCCGTGCGCACTTATGCGTCGCTCGGTGAAATCTGCTCGGCTCTGCGAGACGTCTACGGAGTATACGAAGAACCGGCCTTCTAAGGCCGATTCGATTGGGGTCATACCTTTGTCGATTTGAACCGGGAGTTTATGTCTGAACAAAAGATCCGTGTGCTGGTCGCAAAGCCGGGACTTGACGGCCACGACCGGGGAGCAAAAGTGATTGCTCGCGCCTTGCGCGACGCCGGCATGGAAGTCATATACACTGGCCTCCGGCAAACTCCAGAGATGATCGCCGCTGCCGCCTTGCAAGAAGACGTCGATGCGGTGGGTGTCTCGATTTTGAGTGGAGCTCACAATACCCTGGCTCCCCGCATCGTACAGCTACTGCGAGAACAGGGCATGGACGACTGTCTGGTGCTGCTCGGAGGTATCGTTCCCCAGGAAGATATTCCCAAACTTAAGGATGAGGGCGTTTCGGAGGTCTTTCTGCCGGGAACTTCAACCGAAGAGATCGTCAAGTTTCTCCGGGCGAATGTTAAGCCGCGGGGATGAGTAGGCGCACTGACGAGTTAGTCATCAGCATCTCGCAATCGACTGCCGTGGTGCGCTTGAGTCGACCTGAGAACCGCAATTCCCTTTCAACCCGAATCCTCAAACAATTAACTACAGCGATCGGCGAATTCACGTCGCGGACGGATGTAAGTTCAATAGTGCTGACCGGAACCGACAACGTCTTCACAGCGGGAGCAGACATTCATGAACTGGTCGAACTCACTCCAGGAATGGCTGTGGCATTTGCCGAACGTGGCCGGGAATTGTGCGAGACGATCGCGGCGGCACGACAATTTACGGTTGCTGCGATCAATGGTCACTGCATGGGTGGTGGTTTGGATCTGGCGTTGGCATGCGACGTTCGCATCGCGTCGCCAAATGCGCTCTTTGCTCATCCTGGTGTAAGAATCGGGATAATTACTGGCTGGGGTGGAACGCAGAGGCTTCCCCAGCTCATAGGCCGCACTCGGGCTCTGGAAATGTTCTTGACCGCACGACTAATCGGAGCTGACGAAGCTTTTAGCAGTGGACTAGTTGACCACGTTGTTGATTTTCCGGTTGAGTTTGCTCAACAACTTGCGGAAAAAGCACATAAAGCTCATCCACGTTCTGGATTTTTCTGAGCCCTGGTCAAGAAAGTGGCAATCCCTTTTTGACAGTCGGCTGTCAGGCGGGTGATGACGTTGACATCGGCGCCGGTCTGAAGGGCTTCCGGGAGGGGCAGACCATCAATTTGATATAGGAGATTTTTGGCGAGGGCCACTGCTGTGCGGCTAGTCTTTTCAAAAGGCCGGATGTAGGCATTTACATCATCATCCAGGGAACCGTCGTCAAAGACCTCGTTTACGAAGCCAAAGTCCTGGGCCTGTTCCGCGCTAATCTCGACGCCCCGGGTTATCAGATCAAACGCTCGCTTTTCTGAAACCGAGCGTCGCATGATCGCCATCACAATTGCCGGCACGAAGCCAAGTTTGACTTCCGGATATCCGAAACGCGCTGAGCGGGAGGCGAGAACGAGGTCACACGCCGTAGCCAATCCGCATCCGCCTGCGAGGGCTCGGCCACGAACAGAAGCAACAACCGGCACGCTAACCTGCCGGATTAATGTGAAGAGTTCAACCAGGCTGCCGGCATCCGCGACATTCTCTTCGACCGTTGCCCCTGAGATCTTTTGCAATGCCTGAAGATCTGCACCGGAACAAAAGTCCGGCCCTGCCCCGGTTAGTACGATAACTCTGACGGTGGGATCGTCATTTGCTGTGCGCAACGCTCTTTTAAGAGCAGTGATCAGCGCATCATTAAGGGCATTTCTCTTCTCCGGACGATTAAGGGTAATCCGGGCCACCGCGCCTTCAATGTTAAAGATTACGGGGTCTTCGTCGGCCATCTGTTGTCCTAAATATTGCCGAGCATCATGTAAGGCCCAATGACCGGGCCTTTTCATCGGCGATCTCAATCTCCATCCTCAGCAAAGCAGTCGAAAACGTCTTCCCCTGCGCGTCAGTCATTAACGAAAGCGTGCCGCCACCATCAAGGCTTTCGTGAAGAAGAAAGTTGAGGGCGCCGAGGTTTGGTAATTCGAATCGCTCAACATCTCCTTTGCAGATCCCTTTAAAGTGTTGTTTGACTCGTTCTGCCGTCACCTCATTAACGAGAATGGGATAGAACTCTTCTCGGAGAGCGATCAATCCAACGTTTGCGGTGTCGCCCTTGTCTCCCGAGCGCGCGTGGGCCAATTGTGTTAGTTGAACTCGCATTCAGACTCCGTTTGAGGGGTTCGACAAAAAATAAAAAGCAACTATGACGAGCGCGTGATTGATTGTGCCGCCGGCAATCAACGCTCGGATGTCAGCGAGAGGAACCAACCGCACGGCAATGTGCTCCGAACTGTCGAACTGAGGTTCTTCGTACGCAACACAGCCCGTAGCAACAAAAGTGTGAAGCCAATTGTTCTGAATTGCCGGATTGGGCCGGGACATTCCCAGCAGCCTTATCGCTTCAGCCTTGTAGCCTGTCTCTTCCCGCAGTTCTCTTGCAGCGGTGATCATCGCTGACTCACCTTCATCAACCATGCCACCGGGAATTTCGAGCGTCACCTCATTCGTACCGTGGCGATATTGCTCGATCATCACCACCTCGCCGTCACGAGTCAGCGGTATGACGTTTATCCAGTCAGGCGCTTCAATACAGTAGAAGTCATGCTCAGAGCCATCGCGCGGATCTTCGGCGAAGTCTCTTCTGACTTTAAAGACACGACAATCGGCGATCGGCGTTGAGCGGATACGGCGCCACGGGGGAATGGTTATGAACTGGTGTTCGATCATCTACACTTGACGGTTTGGCTACACGTCAATTACTTCGACGGCGGTTTTGATCTCGGCTTTAGGTATCAGACCGGGCCAGTAGGCAACGATCTCTTCAACTTTGGGCCTGCCGCCGGCAAACCCTGTAACACCCGGAGGTCCGGTAAGAATCAACGGGGCGATCTCCTTAGTAAACCTTTCAACTGCGCTCCGGTTTTCGCTCCTCACACCGACGCGCAATTGCACCTCGGGAAGATCGTGGGGCGGATC
Source organism: Pyrinomonadaceae bacterium (assembly GCA_035512935.1). Classification (GTDB taxonomy): domain Bacteria; phylum Acidobacteriota; class Blastocatellia; order Pyrinomonadales; family Pyrinomonadaceae; genus PSRF01. The sequence goes on from DATKDA010000119.1 coordinate 8,225, forward strand.
CCCGGCGAGAGCCCCATGAGTTGCGTTCGCGCCAACGAACTCAGTAAGAATTTGATCAAACTGAAGTCCAAGTCGTTCAAGCCTGGCGCGGAGAATCTTGTCCGCAGCCTGGGCTTTTTCGAAAGCATCCGGCCACGAGTAAACAAGCGTCCCAACTGCTTTAAATCCGGCCGCGTAACTGATCGAGACTTTCAGAAATTCGGTAGCGGGTCGGCCTTTGACGCCGGATACCCGCACACGATCCGGCCCCGCCTCGGCAAGCTGAATACTCGTAAAATCAGCAACACAGTCGGGAGTGATGTATTCGTTTGGATCTCCCATCTCATATACAAGTTGTTCTTTGACGGAGGGAATGTTTACGCGACCGCCGGTCCCGTCGTGCTTTGTGATCACAAAGGTTGCATCGGGGGAGGCCTCGACAATCGGGAAGCCAACATTTGCAAGGTCAGGGATGCTGCGCCACTCGTACTGGCAGTTACCACCGGAGGCTTGGGCGCCGCACTCTATGATGTGACCGGCGATTGTTCCGGCTGCGAGCCGGTTCCAGTCGTCGGCAGCCCAACCAAATTCATGTATCAGAGGAGCCAACGTCAATCCGGTATCAGTCGCACGTCCTGTGATCACAATACGGGCGCCATGGTTCAGGGCCTCAACCATTGGCCACGCCCCAAGATAGGCATTCGCACTCTGAATGCGATCGCGAACCGTCGCGAGCGGCGCGCCGGTATCCATGTTGCGCAATTCAACTCCTCGAGCGATGAGTTCATCTAGCCGGTCCATAATGTCATCGCCGGATACAATACCGATGCGCAGTTTCCCTTCAAGACCGAGCTCCCGGGCAACCTCGCGGACGGCATTCGCGCAGCCGTAGACGTTCACGCCACCGGCATTCGCGGTAACCTTAATGTCGCGCTCGACACAAGCCGGCAGGATCTGTTTCATCAGCGGAATGAAATCTCGCGCGTATCCTGCCGAGGGATCCCGAGAGCGCTGCTTCTGCATGATCGACATTGTTACCTCGGCTAGATAGTCAAGCATCAAATAATCGATCTGACCACCTTCTACCTGACGCACGGGAGCATCGAGCAGATCGCCCCAGAAGCCTTGACCAGCCGCAATACGAACCTGTTCCTTCATCAAGTAGTTTCCGATCTTGTTATACGTTCACTGGTTAGTGGCAACATCTTGTTCCACCAACTCCCGAGACTCTTATGAAAATACCCTGACAAGGAACCAAGAGTGTTTAGGCAGCGAGAACAGTTGGTTGCAATTGAACGCTGTAACCCAACTTCTCCAGCCGCTTGACACATCGTCGTTGCACAGCACTGCGGTCACGTTCAT
>DATKDA010000120.1:0-10933 GCA_035512935.1 Pyrinomonadaceae bacterium
TTTGGGGCAAGGCCGAACCAGGCGAGGCAGTAATTGTGCGCATCGCCGGTCAGATGAAACGTACTACCACCGATAGTAATGGGAATTGGCGCGTGGATCTCGATCCTCTGCGCGCGAACGCCACTCCGGCCACAATGACCATCAACGGTCGTAACAAAATTGAACTCAGAGACATACTCGTGGGCGAGGTGTGGCTCGTCTCTGGTCAATCCAACATGCAATGGGGTCTGATTCAATCAAGTGGCGGAGAAGGCGCCGTCTCCGCCGCTCACCACCCAACCATTCGACTATTCAATGTCAGCCGGCAGGTAGCCTTCAAACAGGCGGCTCCACCTCTTGCCACATGGCAAGCATGTACGCCTGAGTCAGCGCGCGAATTCTCCGCCGCAGGCTACTATTTTGGCGTCGAATTGCAGAAGGCTCTGAAGGTACCAATTGGACTGATTAATTCATCCTTTGGCGGGTCGCAGGCCGAGGCCTGGACCCCGGAAGAATACCTGCTCGCCTCGGACGATCTCCGTCCGACAGTCGAGCGCGCCAGAATCTGGGACGAAGAGCGGCCACGTGTAAAACTGAGATACGAAGACCAATTGAAACAGTGGCGCGATGAGGCAGAAAAAGCTAAAGCCGCCGGAGCCAGGCCGCAACCCTCGCCTTCCGTTCCTGACGCCCTGCGTGAATACCGAAAAGCCAGTTCGATCTATACCGGAATGATCGAACCGCTGATTCCCTTCCGCATTCGAGGCGCGATATGGTACCAGGGCGAGTCAAATGAAGCCCGGGCTGAACAGTACGGCATCCTTTTACCGACAATGATTCGAGCCTGGCGCGAGCGTTGGGGCTTCGGAGACTTCCCTTTTGGCATCGTTCAACTCCCCAATTACCGCAGCGTGAAGGACGAGCCCACCGATGAACCATGGAGCCACATTCGCGAGGCTCAACGTATCACTGCCCTGAACACTCCAAAGACTGGCTTGATCGTCACCATCGATATTGGTGAGGCCAACGACATTCATCCGGGCAACAAGCTGGATGTTGGCCGTCGCATGGCTCTATGGGCCTTGGCAGATGTGTACGGACCCAAGCGCACCTGGTCCGGCCCAACATTTAAGAAGGCCACAGTCTCCGGTTCAAAGATAATCCTGACGTTTGGAGATGTCGGGAGCGGTCTGAGGCTTCGCAATGGCGGCAGGCTTGACGAGTTCGCCATCGCCGGCGCCGATCGCAAGTGGCATTGGGCTGAAGCAAAGATCGTCGGTAAGGACCGAGTCGAGGTGTGGGCCGCTGCTGTTCCACAGCCCGTCGCTGTGCGTTACGCATTCAACAACAATCCGAAGAACCCCAACCTGACCAATGAAACCGGTTTGCCGGCTTCGCCCTTCCGCTCCGACGACTGGCCAGGACCGACGGACGGCAGACGCTAAGAAATGCATTCATTCAGTTCTCAACGAATCAAACATGTGGCAACACTTCTCATTTGCGCAGGGATGGTTTTCCTTTCATTCGAAACTACGCGCGTGCAAAGTCAGAAGGCCCAGAGCGTCGCAAACTCGCAGCTCCCGACGCTCTTCGTCATCGGCGACTCGACTGCGAACAACAATACTATCGGCGCGCGCGGCTGGGCTGATCCCTTAAGCTCGCACTTCGACCTAAACAAGATCAATGTGATGAACCGGGCTCGGGCTGGCCGTAGTAGCCGGACGTTCCTCATTGAAGGGCTCTGGGACAAAGTGCTGCAAGAGATTAAGGCCGGCGACGTGGTTCTGATCCAGTTCGGTCACAACGATGGAGGACCGCTCGATACCGGCCGGGCTCGTGGCTCTCTTCCGGGGACCGGTGAAGAAACTAAAGAGATTACGAAGCCGGACGGTGTTAAGGAAGTGGTGCATACCTATGGCTGGTACCTCCGACGTTACATTGCTGATACACGAGCCAAACGCGCAACCCCAATCCTCCTTTCGCTAACTGTTCGAAATATCTGGAAAGACGGCAAGGTCGAGCGTGGTTCAGGCCGATTTGGACAATGGGCCCGCGAAGTAGCGCTGGACCAGGGCGTGCAGTTCCTGGATCTGACTACGCTAATCGCTAACGAGTACGAAAGGCAGGGTCTAGAGAAGGTGCAACCATTATTTGCCGGCGATCATACGCATACCAGTCTGGCCGGAGCTGAACTCAACGCGGCCCTCGTGGTCTTGGGCCTGAAGACGCTTAAGGATTGTCAGTTGTGCAGACACGCTCGGACGACCAAGGCAAACGAAACGGATTCAACTTCTCCTTTCTAAACTGGAGGTAATTTGTGAAGCAAACGAACAGGCACTCGCAGTTAGGCTTTCTCGTAGCAACGCTCGCGGCGATTGTTTTAATCATTCCGTTTCGTAGCCTTCCCGTCAGCGCCCAGAGTCAAGCGAAAACTCTCTCCTGGCCGGAGATTACTCAATTGTCAAAACCCTGGACCAGGTGGTGGTGGCTCGGCAATGTCGCCGAACCGCAGCAACTCACGGAAGAGATGGAGAGGTACAAAAAAGCAGGCATCGGCGGGCTTGAGCTTACGCCGATCTATGGAGTCCAGGGCTATGAAGATCGCTTTATCGATTTTCTGTCTCCAAAGTGGATGGATCTCCTTGAGCATACACTTAAGGAAGCCGGCCGCTTGGATATGGGACTTGACATGGCCACCGGCACAGGCTGGCCATTCGGTGGCCCATGGGTTGGCTATGATGACGCTTGTCGAAACTTCGTTCATCAAACCTACGTGCTGAGAGGCGGCGAGCGCCTAAGGGAACCAGTCCAGCATGTCCAAAAACCTCTGGTGCGTCCTGTGAGAGGCCAGGTCAGGCTACCGGAGTTGAAGGACCCGATTAGCGCTAACGAAAATCTCCAGGCCCTCGCAATCGATCAGGTACGCTTCCCGAAATCTTTACCATTGCAGGCGCTAATGGCCTATTCAGACAAGGGCGAAACTTTGAACCTGACCGAGAAGGTTGCCCCGGACGGCACTCTGAACTGGGTTGCCCCGGAAGGCGCCTGGACGCTGTTTGCGCTATTTCAGGGCTGGCACGGAAAGATGGTGGAGCGCGCCGCCCCGGGCGGCGAAGGAAATGTGATTGACCATTTCTCGGCACAGGCGCTTAATAACTACCTAAAAAAGTTCGATGCAGCATTCGCAGGACGCAATATCAAGTCGCTGCGTGCTTTCTTCAACGACTCATACGAAGTGGATGACGGCGAGGGTGACTCCAATTGGACACCTGATTTCTTCGACCAGTTCAGCAAGCGGAGGGACTACGATCTCCGAGATCACCTCCAAGCGCTGGTGGGGAAAGATTCCCCTGACAAGAACACGCGGGTCCTCTACGACTTTCGCGAGACCATTTCCGATCTGCTGCTCGAAGAGTTCACGATCCCATGGCGAGAGTGGGCAAAAAACAAGGGCGCCATTATCCGCAATCAAGCCCACGGTTCGCCAGCTAACATCCTCGATCTTTATGCGGCCAGCCACATTCCGGAAACTGAAGGAACTAACATTGTCCGAATGAAATTCGCTTCTTCAGCAGCTAACGTTACCGGCAAGCCGATCACAGCTGCCGAAGCCGCAACCTGGCTGAACGAGCATTTCATCTCGACGCTCGCGGATGTGAAGTATGCGGCCGACCAGTATTTTCTCGGAGGTGTAAATCACATCGTTTACCACGGCACTCCGTTCTCACCCGCGAGTGAGGAGTGGCCCGGACGACTGTTCTATGCCGCGGTTCATTTTGGACCAACTAACTCTTTTTGGAATGACTTTCCAACGTTAAATAGCTACATTGCGCGAACGCAATCCTTTCTTCAGGACGGCCGGCCGGACAATGACGTTCTGCTCTATTATGCAATCCATGACATGTGGTCTGAACCCGGCAAGAGCACATTGGTCCATGTGGGCGGGGGGCACGATGTGGGTATAACGCAGAAGGACGCGCAGGAGATGCTCGATGCGGGTTATGCCTATGATCTAATTTCAGACCGTCAGCTTGCAGATGTCTCCTTTTCCGGGAACGCGCTCCGCACGGGCAATTCGCCTTACCAGGTGATCGTGCTGCCGGAACTTCGTCTAATGCCGTTGAACAGTTTTGCAAAGCTGATCGAACTTGCGCGAACTGGCGCCACGGTGGTCGTGCACCGGAATCTGCCGGCCGACATTCCCGGACTGGGCAATCTTGAATCGCGCCGCGCTGAGTTCAAAAAGCTGGTCGCTCAGCTTAACTTTAGCCAGGCCGACAACGCCGGCGTGCGAAGAGCACAAATTGGGAAAGGCAACTTTCTCCTTGGCGAAGACCTGAAACAACTGCTTGCGCGCGCTGGAGTCAGGCGCGAGGCAATGGCCGATCACAAGATCCATTTTCTCCGCCGTACTTACGAAGGCGGCAATCATTATTTCATCGTCAACCGTAGCGACAAGCCAATAGACGGTTGGGTCCCCATCGAGCAGGATGGAAAGACCGTAGCAATCTTCGATCCCATGCGCGAGGAGGTCGGCATCGCCGACTTCCGCACTTCAACGACTGGTGGCCAGGAAGTCTTTCTCCAGATGGCCCCCGGCGAGTCGTTGATTCTGAAAACATTTGCGACTGCCGTCAAAGGACCGTCCTTTACTTACACAACGATCAGCGGCTCTCCACAAACAGTGACAGGCACGTGGTCTGTTCGCTTTGTCGAAGGGGGACCGGAGCTACCAACTGCCAAGGAGACAACGCAACTTGGTTCTTGGACCAATTTTGCGGGGGAGGCCGTGAAGCGTTTTTCCGGGACGGCTACATACACAATCTCTTTGGCGCGCCCGGCGGAAGGAAAAGGTGATTGGATCCTGGATCTGGGTCGGGTTGCTGAGAGCGCACGCATCACATTCAATGGCACGGATCTGGGAACACTGATTGCTACGCCCTACAGAGTTAGAATTCCAGCTAATCTTTGGCGGGATAAAAACACGCTCGAGATCGCTGTCTCGAATCTCATGGCGAACAGGATTGCCGATCTCGAGCGCCGCGGTGTTAAGTGGAAGAGGTTCTACAACATAAACTTCCCTTCCCGGCTTCCCGAGAACAGAGGTGAGGATGGTCTTTTCAACGCCTCTCGTTGGCCGCCAAAAGATTCAGGTTTGCTTGGACCAGTGACTCTTTCGAGCGCGAGCGATCGGCGGGGTTCTTCGCCTTAAAATTGATTTTAGTGAACTACGAAGGGTTAGCGAGAGTTAAGCTTTGATGCTTGTATTCTCCGTGTCCTCAGTGTCTCCGTGGTAAATTTTCTGACCGCAAGAAGGCCACCACGGAGACACGGAGATTACGCTTTTAACAAATCACGCTTTGGCGACCTGTATTTTTGTCTTCTCGTCGGCGGAGCGATTAGCTGACAGGATCGCAAGCGCCGAGCTCAACGCCTTATCTGGACCACAACGAAGCGGACTGCCGCTCCTGATCGCAGAACAGAAGCCTGCTATTTCGTTCTTATAAGAGAGTCCCCGATCAGTCTGCGTCTGTGTCTGCGTCGCCGTGCGGGCTGACGAACCGTCCGGAAGAGTCGCTGAAGAGTCGGCGACCGGCCCAGAGCCCTGAGGCGAGACTTCTACTCGAGTTGCAGCTTCCTTTTCCCCTTCGTTGAACAGATATGCCTCAGTCTCTTTCGTAAGAATCAACGTGCCCTTGGTCCCCGTGAACATCTCATAAGCGTCGCCGAAAGCATTCGATTCGATCGAAGTGAATGTTGCTGTGCGGCCACCCGGATACTCGAAGGTGGCATAGACGTGGTCAAAAACCTCACGCCCATCATTGAAGCGGTGAATTCCACCGGTACAGAAGGCGGTTTCCGGTGCAGAATCAAAGAACCAGTTCGTCACGGTAACCTGGTGACTTCCCAGCTCTGCCGTCAGGCCCTCCGAGTACTGTCTATACAATCGCCAGTTCAACAGGTGTTCCCAATCGGGATAGCCCCACTTACTCGGATCAAAGTTCTCGGCGGGCGGATCCTCTTTGCGACGCCAGTTGCCATTACGATGCCATGACAATCGGGCGTAATGAACGTCACCCAGCAGGCCCTGCTTAACGATGTTGTCATAGGCCGCCTGATAGATCGGGTTGTAGTGGCGCTGGTAGCCTATCTCGAGAATCTTGTTGTTCTGGCGCGCGGTATCGACCATTTGTTTTGCACCGGTCTCGGTCTTGGCCATCATTTTTTCGCAGAGCACGTGCTTACCGGCCTCGAGACATCCCACTGTAATGTCGGCATGACTCCACAAGGGGGTCGCTATGATGACCGCTTCAAGGTCTTCCTTTTGCAGCATCTCGCCCCAATCATCGTATTGCCGGGGTTGGGACCAGCCGGCTTTGACCATCCTTTCAAATACGTCTTGCCGGCGTTTGGGATTGATGTCACAAATCGCCCGGAGGTCAATAAACTCCTTCTGGCATTGATTGATCAGTCCCCGGCCCATGCCACCCGTCCCAATAACAGCGGCCTTGACTGGACCACCGGCAATGGGACCACGTGTTATGGCGGCAGCGCCCAGGGCCACGAGTGCGGGGGCTCCCGCAACGACCTTCAAGAAGTTCCGTCGTCCAATCTGCTTTTGCTCTTCTGTCAGATTCATATACCGATTCCTCTTTGCGAATGCGGCGGGCTGACGCCGCTTTGATCTGGTTGCTCCTAATTCCTGGGGGTGCGCCGAGACGCCATTTAAGCGCCGCCGGGCCGATGTACTCCAAAGAGATCACACTTTGGCCAGGTCTTTGTTTAGTTTTACGGTTCGCGCTTTTCTCCGACCTGCCCAAAGCAGATCCAGTCCTGCTATTTTCCCCGTATCGAACGCCAACAGTACGCAAACAGCGATTGCTTCGATAAGTGTCTTGTTGACGATCAGGTATGTGCCTTCATTTCCGGGCTGGTGGATTCCTACCGTCGGAATTGCCAGGACATAGAAAAGCGCCAGCAGAAGGAGTGCGCCAACAGCTCCGAGACGGGTGAAGAGGCCGAGGATCAGTGAAAGCCCAACAAGCACCAGGCTTATCTTGACGGCGCCATCAATCCAGGGTGTCCAGCCTGAGTTGACCAAACGTTGGACCATTGAAGCGAGTGGTCCGGTAGCGCCTCTCAAATACCCGGCAGAACTCCAGGGACCAAGGGGAGCGCCCCCGGGGGTCCAGCCGGGGAGCATAAGTTTGTAATACCCTTCATACAGAAAGTGCCATCCAATAACCGTCCTTAAGACGATCAAGGAAATCTTCTGTATTGAGGAAAGATAGTCGCTAGTCATCGATCAACTCGACCTCACAATCAGGATTAAACCCAAAGACAACTGCTTCTCCCGCATCTCGCTCAAGCATTATCGCAAGCGTGCCGGGATGCTCGGCACAGTAGCGTTCGGCAAGCTCCGGACCGCCAACATAAAACGCTGTAGACAGCGCATCAGTCATCGCAGCCGAGCGCGCCACGACCGTAACGCGCGAGACACCATCGGCGGGCATTCCGTTGCGCGGATCTATGATATGGCCATAGCGTTTGCCATCATGCTCGAAGAACTGCTCTTCATTGCCGCTCGTAGACATCGCACAGTTCCGCAGTCTTAAGACGGCCATGCGTTTATCCAGGTGGTTCGGGTGACGAATGCCAACCACCCATCCATGGTCGCCAACATTGCCCCTTCCCATCGCTCGCATGCTGCTGGCGCCCGCACTCAAAAGGGCAGAACGAACGCGCCTGCCAACAATCGCCGCAACGCGGTCGAGCGCATACCCCTTACCGATACTGCCGAAGTTGAGCTCTACGCCAGGATGGTCAAAGCGAATCGTTTGTGCTCTGTGATCCAGAACAACCTTCTCGCTTCCGACTGAAGCTCTCGCTTTGTAGATCTCTTCGGCTTCGGGAATGCGTCCCTGCCTTCGCATAAAACCCCAGCAACAGCTTAATGGACTCGAGGTGACATCGAATGCATGATCCGTTTCGCGATAAAGCTTCTGGCTCAGGAGCAAGAGATTGAAGAGTGATCTGCTAACCTCAACGGGGCGCAACCCGGCATTCCGGTTAACGAAGCTCACCTCACTGGTCTCTTTGAATACGGTTAATTGCTGTTCGAGCTTATCGATCTCATCCAATGCAGAACGCGCCGCGGCGACTCCGTTGTGATCGCTGCCCGGCAGGGTAATTTCGAAGCGGCAGGCCATCGCCGAGCGATTGACGTGAAGCCAAAAGCCTTCCGGCGGAGCGGGTGGGCTGGCAGGGAGAGAAAAGAAATCGCGACGGTTTAGCATCTTGTGAAGAACAGCTCTTTTCGGAAGGCCCCAAACGAAAAACTCGCACTTCGACCTTTTAGGTTTGGGGTAACCGGTTAACACTATTCATTAGTTGAGTTTACACGCAGCAGCCTTGAGGACTATCATGGCTTACCGCAAAATCAAAGCGCTCCCCTGTTGTAGCGGGGCATGGATAACATCCGCGTGCCGCAAAGGTTAACACCATCACACAGGCTTTGACCAGTGACATTCCGGCTTGCTGTTTTAATAGAATTCTAGCCAATTATAACTGACCCTTTTTAACTCCTTGATCGGTTGGTAAAGCAGTTAACCGCCAGCCTCCAACAGAGGAAAGGTTAGGCTTAGGTGAAAAGAAAAAGAATCTGTCATAACTATGGCTTCAACGCCTACCTGGTTCTCGCAGCCTTCCTTATATTTCTAGGTTTACAAGATCCAGCGGAAGCCAATACCCGGGCGAATCAGATAAAACAGGTCCGGGTCATAACTTCCTTTGATAATGATTGGCTTTTCCTTAAGTCAGATGCCACGGGAGCCGAGAAGCCTGCTTTTGACGATGCTTTATGGCGCAGGCTCGATGTTCCTCACGATTGGAGCATTGAAGGCCCCTTCGCTGAAAACAACCCAACTGGCAAGGGCGGCGGATTCCTGCCCGCCGGCATTGGCTGGTATCGAAAGCACTTTAAGCTTCCAGCGTCATACGCAAACCAAAAGGTCTTTGTCGAGTTCGAAGGCGTCATGGCGAACAGCGACGTTTGGATAAACGGCGCCCATCTTGGCAAACGTCCTTATGGTTACGTGAGTTTTCGTTATGAACTGACAAAACATCTAAACTTCGGCGACGACCAGTCAAATGTGATAGTGGTTCGTGCCGACAATTCCGGTCAGCCGGCATCCCGCTGGTATACAGGCGCCGGAATCTACAGGCATGTGCGAATAATCGTCACTGATCCGGTGCACATCGATCATTGGGGCACCTTTGTTACGACACCTTATATTGCTTCTGACCGCGCCACCGTGCGCGTCGAAAGCACAGTCGTAAATCGGTCCGGCAAGCCCCGAAACATTTCGCTGCAGGTCTCCATACTCGACAAAGACGATCGTACCCTCAAAACTGCAAGCTCCACATCGCAGAGGATCGACCCGGGGAAATCCGCGGCGCTACTTCAGGACGTTGTGCTGGAGAATCCACAGCGGTGGGATATCGACGACCCTGCGCTCTATCGAGTAGTAGCACGCATCCGCGAAGGTAAACAGACCCTTGATGACGAGCTGGTGACGTTCGGCATTCGTGAGTTCAAATTCGAATCTGACACGGGCTTCTGGCTCAATCGCAAAAACTTTAAAATCAAGGGAGTGTGCTTGCATCACGATGGAAGTGCCTTCGGGGCTGCGGTTCCGCTACGTGTCTGGGAGCGTCGCCTCGAACTCCTGCGCGAGTTGGGCGTCAATGCCGTGCGCACGGCACACAATCCGCCCGATCCGGATTTTCTGAACCTGACCGACCGCATGGGTTTTCTCGTCATGGATGAGATGTTCGACGTTTGGACCGTTGCTAAGAACCCATTCGACTATCACCTTTATTTCCGTGAGTGGTCGCTCATTGACACGCGCGACATAGTGCGCCGCGACCGCAACCACCCGAGCGTGATTATCTACAGTACCGGGAATGAGATTCGCGATACTCCAAAGCCTGAGCTGGCAAAGGAGATACTGGCCTCACTAATTGCGGTCTTCCATCAAAATGACCCAACGCGACCAGTCACGCAGGCGCTCTTTCGTCCCAACGTGAGTAAAGACTATGACAATGGTCTCGCCGACATGCTCGATGTTATCGGCCAGAACTATCGCGAAAACGAGATCCTCGCTGCCTATAGACAGAAACCCACCCGCAAGATTCTGGGCGCCGAGAATACTCATACACGCGAAGCCTGGCTGGCGCTGCGCGATAACCCGCAGTATGCGGGCCAGTTTCTCTGGAGCGGCATTGATTATCTTGGGGAGTCACCGGGCTGGCCGATGGTAGCCTTCAATTTCGGATTGCTCGATAGAACGGGAACACCGCGGCCTCTGGCCTTTCAACGCCAGAGTTGGTGGAGCGACAAGCCGATGGTCCATGCAACTCGTCGTGTTGCGGCCACTCCTTTGCCGCCCACTGACCCCGGGTATGGATTGGATCGGCGGCCACAAGTGCTCTTCTCGGACTGGACGCCGCGAGATACTTCACCACATGAAGAGAACGTCGAGGTCTACAGCAACTGTGAAGAGGTTGAACTGTTTTTGAACGGTAAGTCCCTTGGTTCAAAACCACGTCCTGCTGATGATGCGCCTCGCAATTGGAAAGTCGCGTTTGCTCCGGGTATCTTGAGGGCTGTCGGTAAAAACAATGGTAAGGCGGTCGCAACACATGAGTTGCAAACGGCAGGCAAAGCCGCTCGCGTCGTGCTTTCGGTCGACCGTGCAAGCATCACTCCGCACTGGGACGATGTCTCATACGTGACGGCCACAGTGCTCGATGACGCTGGAGTGGTAGTTCCGGACGCGACTGATTTAATAACTTTCAAGATTACCGGCCCGGGACGTGTTGTCGCAGTCGATAGCGGCAACAACATGAGCCATGAACCGTTTCAAGCCAGCGAACGGCGCGCTTATCAGGG
>DATKDA010000121.1:0-33322 GCA_035512935.1 Pyrinomonadaceae bacterium
CGCAATCCGTTAGGGGCCTTGGACAAAGATGGCAAGCGCAGCAAAAACAAGCTGCGCTTTAACCAGTTCGGTGGAACTATCGGCGGGCCGCTTTGGTTGCCGCGGTTTGGCGAGGGCGGCCCCGCCTTCATCAAGGATCGCACCTTCTTCTTCTTCAGCTATGAAGGTAAAAGGCAGAACGTCATCAACCTCGGGTTCGCCCGTGTGCTGACGGAGCCTGAACGGAGGGGCGATTTTTCATCAAGTCTCGGCGCCTGTCTCAAATCAGGAACCACCGACATCCCTCTGCTCAACGCAAACGGGACGCCTTCCGGACAGTGCATCAGGGCCGGTCAAATCTTTGACCCGGCGACGACCGTCGCTAATCCACTTTTTAATAGCGCCCAACCAGCGTCTGCTCTGAATCCGCAGTTCATTCGCCAGCCTTTCCAGAACAATCAAATCCCCTCCAACAGGCTGAACCCAGTAGCGCAGGCCATCATCAATCTTCAGCAACCGCTGCCTAACCGGCCCGGACCCGACCTGAACTTTCTAGGGCCGGCGGGCGCACGTCTTATCAACAACCAGTACTCCCTGCGCATTGACCATCGCATTTCGGACCGCGATAACATCTATGGGCGATTGACGTGGCAGAACAATTCCCGGGACAACCAGTCGGTTCTTCCTCTCCAGCAAAAAGACGTTACTGGATTCGGCCGGGTGCTTAACCTCGGTTGGACACATGTTTTCAGCCCGGCGCTGGTCAACGAACTGCGTTTAGGCTATGTCCGCGGAGTCTATGGAGACAGCATTAAAGAATCTGACCCTACAGCAGTTGGTGTTGGCAATTCGCTCCTAAACACGCTGCCGGGCATCCTGCTCCCCGGTTTACTCAATTTCGGCGGCTTCACCGGCTCCATCCTGAGTACGATACAGAACACTTACCAGATCGCCGATAACGTTTCATGGGTACGCGGGCGACACGCCTTCAAATTCGGCTTCAAGATTGACGAGAACCGTTTCAGAAATGGCGAGCGCATCAACACGAATGGAAGAGCTAACTTCAGTGGACTTTTCAGCACCGGCAACAGCAGCATCGGGACCGGCGGTAACCGCAATAACTGGGTGGCGGATCTGCTGTTAGGGCTACCCAACAGCCATTCGCTGACAACGCCCCAACTCGCCCACCTACAGAACAGGCCGTGGGCCGCGTACTTTCAAGACGACTGGAAAGTGACCGGTCGCGTGACAGTGAACCTCGGACTACGCTATGAGTATCACCAGCCTTTCAGAGAGAACCTCCTAGGCGGCAGCCGCGTGGACTTTGAGAATGGCGGGCGCTTGCTGGTGGCAGACCCGGTAGTTGCGCAGCTCGCTAATAGCCCGCTGGTAGTTTGCTGCACCAGCCCCCGCGTCGTTGATGCAGACAAGAGCGACTTCGGGCCGCGCATAGGTGTGGCGATTCAACCGTTCAAGAACGATCCCATGGTGCTCCGGGTGGGCTATGGATTGTTCTATTCCGACACGTCACAGTTCTTTCACTGGCAGAAATACACCCCCTTCAGGCGTGGGAGCTTTGCCGGCTCTCTGACCAGTTTCCAGACCCCCGCCATTTCGCTTAGCGATCTCTTTCCCAGTAACCAGTTCACCCCGACTACCGGAAGCGGGATCTCTCTCGCCCTCCCCGGTGGCGTCAACCCCGCCGCAGTCGGCAACCAGCCTGTGCTTGGCATCTCTTCGCTCGGCTCGTACAGGACACCGCGGTCACAGCAGTGGAGCGTCAGCCTTCAGCGGCAAATTTGGGGCGACATGGTAGTGGAACTCAACTACGCCGGCTCGGTTTCAAAGAACCTGCCTCTACAGTGGTTTTTCAACCAGCCCACCTTCAGCGCGACTCCGGCCAACTTCCAGAGCTTAGACCCGGCTGCGCAGCCCTATTTACGGCGGCAGTTTGCAAACTTCACTATCGGCTCGAATATCGTGGCGAATGTCTTGGAGTCGAGCTACAACGCTGGAACGGCAAAGCTCACGAAACGCTTCACGCAAGGTTACAGCTTTACTTCGACCTACACCTGGTCGAAGAACATAGATCAGGGCGCCGAGATCTTTACTATCTTTGCCAATCATGCCTTCATCGCAAACAATCTAAATTTTAACGATAGCAGAGGCGTTTCTGCCCTTGACGTCCCGCACCGCTGGGTGACGAATGGCATCGTGGAGTTGCCATTCGGTAAGGGGAAACGATTCTGGAACAGCGGCGGCTTGACGGATAAGCTGATTGGCGGCTGGCGTTTTTCAGGCATCTTAACCCTTCAGTCAGGTTTGCCCATTAATCCTTACATCTTCAATCGCCTCACCAATACCGGATTGAGCATCCCTGAGCGCGGCGACCTTGTGGGAACTCCGTATTTGACCGGCGCCGCATGGGATGAAGCCGTAAGAGCCTGGAAGCAAGACGGCGCGCGGTTGTTTCTCATTCAACCCGGAGCGATTAGCCTTAACTATGCGCCTGGCACTCTCGGGAACATCCCGCGTAACTTCTTCCGCGCGCCTTATGGCCGGCTCTTAAATCTCTCGGCAGCTAAAGTCACTCGTTTTGGCGAGACGAAGAGCCTGGAAGTACGTATGGACATGTTCAACGTGACGAGAGAAGTTCTGCATCGGCTCGGCAGCGCCACAAATTACACGCATGCGAACGCACTAACCAACCCATTACTTGGAAGCATGCTGCCGCGCGCTAATTTCTTCGCCCCGCACACTCTTCAACTGGGGGTGAGGTTTACTTTCTGATCTGTAGCGCCCGGGTCAGGGCTCCCACTCGTGTGTATGGCGAGCCTGATTGCTTGACCTCTTGAAGCAGCCGTTTCATCAAACTCAAACCTGCAAATTGCTGTTATGATCCACGTGCCGAGGGAGGAGCGTTGTTAAGAGCAGGATTCAATCGGGTTTGTATCTCGCCGCCGGTTGGCGCGCCGTTGGCGGGATTTGCAGCTCGGCATAGTGTATCTAAGGGCATTCACGACGATCTTTTCGCCCGGGCTCTGGTGATGTCAGATGACGATCAGAGTCTTGCGCTCGTGAGCGTGGATCTGCTTGCCCTGTCAGGCGACTTCGTATCGCGGGTGCGGTCAGCTATCGAGAAGCGGACTGGCATTCGCGCCGACGCCGTATTGATCGCTTCGACTCACACTCACGCCGGACCCGTCACGATCAAGACATTCTTCAATCCAGAAGAGAGTGTTGACGCCGCCTACCTGGATTCGTTGGCGAACGCAATCGAGGAGGCGGTCGCGGTTGCCTGGACAAAGAGATTTCCCGCCTGTATCGGCGTTGGTCCCGGGCACGTCGCCGGGGTCGGTGTTAACAGACGCAGTGCGGACCAACGGCCTGTAGATGAAGAAGTTGGCATAATCAAAGTCGACGACATGACAGGTCGCACAAGAGGAGTGTTCATAAATTACTCGTGCCATCCGACAGTGCTTGGGCCGGACAATTTGCTCGTCACCGGAGACTTTCCAAATTTTGCAGTACAGCAAATAGAGGAGAAGTTAGGCCTCGACAGTTTTGCCATGTTCGTAAACGGCACGCAAGGAAACATCAGCATGGGCCATTCGTCTGAATTGAGTGCCATCGGCATCATAACGCCAGGACGCACATTCGAGCGGGCGGCTGAACTTGGTCGACTCCTTGCTGACGCGACGCTCACTGCATTGCCACAGATTCCAACGGACAAGTCGCCCACTCTGGCTGCGCTTAGCCGGTCCGTTAATTTGCCACTCAAGCACTATCCACCAGTTGAGCATGCTATTGATCAATTGCGCGAAGCTGAAGCGCAGTTGCAGAAACTGGAAGAGGAGGGAGCCCCCCCAGACCGGATTGGGCCAGCGAAAACCAAACGACTCTATGCTTCTATAACCAGTTTCTACGCCCGCGAAGCGAGAACGCTCAGTAATGGGCAATTGCCGGTTGAGCTTCAAGGTGTGCGGATTGGCGATGCGGTCTTTATTGCCGTCCCGGCCGAGGTCTTTGTAGAGATTGGATTAAAACTCAAAAGCCAGGCGCCCACCCGAACCTTTGTTATCGGGATTGCCAACGGGTACATAGGGTATTTACCTAATAGAGAAGCTTACGCTGTGGGTGGCTACGAGGTTGTTTCGGCAAAGTGTGCGGCCGACTCGGAAGAAATTCTAGTGAACGAAGCGATTGCGCTGGAAAAGGATCTTCTCGCTGTTAATGGGAACGCCTGCAAGGAAAGCGAAGTTTGGTGAGGACTGAATGACAGACAGATTGCGTATTGGAGTAATCGGGCTCGGCATAATGGGCGAACAATATGTCCGCGTTTACAGCGCCAACCCGCTGTGTACGGTGACGGCGATCTGCAATCGCAACCCTGATCGCCTGAATGAGGTGGGTGACAAGTGGGGAATTAAGGCTCGCTACTCAGACTACAGGGAGATGCTTGACAGCGACTTATTTGAGGCCGTGTGCGTTGCGACTCCTGATTTTGCACACTACCAGCCCGCCAAGGCTGCGCTCATGGCCGGCAAGCACGTGCTTTGTGAGAAACCCTTTACGACGGATCTCAGTGAAGCGGATGAACTGGTGGCATTGAGTCGCAGCTTGCCGCGACAAAAACTTCAGGTGGCATTCAATCATCGCTGGCTATCTTCCTACCATCACGGGTTCGTCAGTATTAGTCAGGGAGAAATTGGCAAACCATTGGTGGGCTATGCCAGGAAGAACGACACGATTTACGTCCCGACCGAGATGCTCAACTGGGCGCATAAGACCACCCCGATACACTTCCTCGGAGCGCATGACATTGATCTAATGCGCTGGTACATGGATAGCGAGCCCATCGAAGTTCATGCCTATGGGACCAAAGGGGTACTAACAGCACGGGGGATCGACACCTACGACATCATCCAGGCGCAGATTAAATTTGCGAGCGGCTCATTTGCCACGGTTGAATCTGCCTGGATCTATCCGAATAGTTTTCCCACCATAGTTGATTCTTTTGTCGAGATTGTTGGCAGCAACGGCCACCTGCATTTCGATCGCAAACGCGAATCGATCGAGATCAGCACAGAGCAGCGGTTTAGCTATCCCAAGACGTTCTTGAACTACGAGGTATTCGGCAAGCTGCGCGGAGCGTTTGTCGAGTGCTTGTCGGATTTTGTTGACGCCGTTGTAAATGACACAGAACCCAAAGTTACCGCAATTGCCGGGAGACAAGTAACTGCCGTGTTGGATGCGGTGTCGCGCTCGCTCGAGTCGGGAAGAATTGAGGAAGTGGCCCCTAATCTTGGCTAATTCCCGGGTTCAGATGTCTTCTGTCACAACTCGAATCTACTGGACGTTTAAAATCAAGTGTCAACTGGTCTACAGATCGCCGATCACATTGTCATCGCCGGTTACTTCGTATTGCTGACGGTGATTGGCCTGTACTTCTGGAAGCGCATGAAGCACATCCGTGATTTCTTCACGGGTGGCAACGCTGTCCCTTGGTGGTTGGCGGGTGTTTCCTTCTACATGACGGGCTTCAGCGCTTTTACCTTTGTTGCGTACTCAGAAATGGCCTATCGCTTTGGGTTTGTAGCGATCACTTTGGCCTGGAGCGCCTCTGTAGCTATGGCGCTGGGTACAATCTTTCTGGCTTCAAGATGGAGGCGGGCTCGGATCATCAGCCCGGTGGAGTTTCTCGAAGCACGCTACAACAGACCGGTGAGGCAGATCCTCGCCTGGGCCGGTTTGCCGCTGAAGATTGTGGACGACGGATTGAAAATCTTTGCCACCGGGGTCTTTGTTTCAGTCGGCCTTGGGTACGATCTCAAAGTCAGCATTATCGGTTGTGGAATCGTGATGCTCCTTTACACGTTCATGGGGGGGCTCTGGGCCGTAGTCGTAACGGACTACATTCAGTTCATCATCCTGACCCTTGGCGTCCTCGTGTTATTCCCCCTCGTCATTAGCCAGTTGGGTTCTTTTGCCAGTTTTGGCGCCAGCGTGCCGGACGATTTCTTTTCCCTTAGCGGTGGACCTTTTTCGTGGCTCTACATCCTGGCTTTCTATCTGCTGATTGCGCTCAGCTACAACGGCAACTGGGCCATGGCTCAGAAGTTCTACTGTGTTCGCAATGAAAGTGAGGCGCGCAAAGCCGGAATTCTGGGTGCTGCGCTGATGTTCATTGGCCCGCCGCTCTTTATTCTCCCGGCGATGGCAGCGCGCAGTCTGATGCCCGAACTGATGCAGCCACCCAATTCGCCGCAGTACACGTATGCCGCATTGACGCTCAGGTTTCTACCGGCCGGGCTGATGGGCTTGATGATCGCCGCGATGTTCTCAGCAACAATGTCTACGTTGAGTGGTGATTACAACGTGATGGCAAGCGTTGTCACGAAGGATATTTATCAGCGTTTGTTCGACAAAGATGCAAGTCAGCGCCGTCTGGTTCTTGTGGGTCGTATCGCCACGCTGCTGATTGGGTCTATCACCATCATTATCGGTGTTGTCCTCATCGCCTCCGCACGCAGAGGTCTGTTCGAAGTGATGGTAACCGTCTTCGGTCTGTTCGTCGGACCCATGCTGATTCCAATGCTCCTTGGGCTCTTGAGCTCGCGCTTTAGTTGGCGTAGTGCTGTTGCCGGTATCGTTGCAGGTTTCACCTCCGGCCTTTCGTTCTACTTCTATAAAACTCTGGTCCTCGCAAAGCAGCCGGGAATCGACTCGAACTGGCTTCGCTACGACTATGAGGCGATTAGCATCCTGAGCAACTTTGCCGTCACCGCTGGAGCCATGATGCTAGTGAGTTTTATCGAGCGCATCAGTCTCGACGAACGGGCAAAGATAAGCGAGTTCTTCGCCAGTTTGTCAGTCGCCATCAAGGATGACCCTGCGGTTAAGCAGGCCAAGGAGGAGGTCTTTTCACCCTTCTACATTATCGGCTGGATCACGATTGGGACCGGAGTGCTGCTGCTGATTGCGGTTGCGGGCCAGCCTTCGAGCGCGGCATTGGGAATCAGTCTGGGCGCGGGCTTGACACTCTGTCTTATAGGCTACGGTCTTTATCGAATGCACCTGAGATTTCAACGGCGCGCAGTCTTGCTGACAGTGTCGTCAGAACGGCCTCTTGGCTCTGTGCCAACGCGGCGGGCACAACCCTAACTCTGTTTATGAGAATTGCAACATTTGAGATTGATGGTACGAGCCGGCTTGGCTTAGTTGTGGGGGAAGAGGCCGACGGCATTATCGACCTGGGGGCGGCACTCGAAACGGCCCGCGGTGAGCGAAATGGCGCCTCCGAGGACATGTTGGGTCTGATCCGTTCATGGAATGCAGATTTCGCAAAACTGATCGGAGAAGCGGCAACAGGGCAAAGCGGTCTTGTGCGGGAACAAACGAAATTACGAGCGCCCCTCGAGCGCCCGGGAAAGCTAATCTGCCTGGCAGGTAATTATCGCGAGCACATTGTAGAAAGTGGTTATGAGGCTCCACTCGAATCAGATGTAATCACTCAGCAACTGTTTTTGAAGCCTGCCACCGCGATAATCGGGGACCGCGACGAAATAGTAATCAGTGAGAACAACGTCACCGTCGGTTGGGAGACGGAGTTGGCGATCATCATTGGCAAGGGAGGGCGACGTATTCCAGCGCGTGCAGCTCTCGATCATGTGTTCGGCTATACCATCCTCAACGACATCTCCGAGCGCGGCTTGAATTCACGGATCGAAAATCGCCGCAAGCGAGAACTGGATCGTTTCTTCGATTGGTTGGCTGGAAAATGGTTTGATGGGTTTGCTCCCTCTGGTCCATGGATCGTTACCGCCGATGAGATAGGGGATCCGCACAATCTCAACATTAGGCTTTGGGTAAATGATCAACTCCGGCAGGAGGGCAATACCCGCGATATGATATTCCGCATCGAGGACCAGATCGCTTACAGCTCGTCGATCATGACGCTTGAACCTGGCGACATCATCTCAACCGGCACGCCGGTCGGCGCGGGAATCGGGGGTGACGCTTCGCTTCAAGCCGGTGATGAGTTGGTCTGCGAGATTGAGAAGATCGGGACTTTGAGAAATCGAGTAACAGTTGAAAGGCAAGCCCAATGACCACTGGAGCCGTTTTCGTGAATTCTGAAATGAGGCGGGTGCGTTGAGGAATCTCGACTGGTTAGTTGTCGGTTTCTATTTTCTCTTCATGCTGGTCGTCGGCCTCTATTTCGTGCGCCGGGCCAGTCGCAGCATGGCTGACTATTTTGTCTCCGGTCGCAACCTTCCGTGGTGGGTCATTGCGCTGTCGGCAGTAGCCACTTACACGGATGCCGGCCTTGCCCCGGCAGTGACGATGCTTACCTATCAGGGCGGTCTGCTCGGAAATGCTGTCTGGTGGATACCCTACGTTATTTGGATGCCGCTTGGCGCCGTGCTCTGGTCCAAATACTGGCGCCGGCTCGGAACCGTCACTTCGGCCGAGCTACTTAGTGTCAGGTACAGCGGCAAGGTAGCAAGCAGTTACCGTGGCCTCTATGCCTTCTTTATGAGTTTCGGCTTTATCGTTGTATTGATGGGCTATGTCTCCGGTTGGCTCGGAGCCGCGCTTGGGCCAATCCTGGGTTGGCAGCCTATTAACCTCATTCTTTTTGCGGCGGTAGTGACAGCGGTCTATACCGTTACTTCGGGACTCTACGGTGTTGCCTATACTGACGCCTATCAGTTCGGAATCTTCCTCCTTGGAAATGTGATTCTGATTCCTATTGTATTGGTCGCCGTGGGTGGGCTGGGCGCAGTCTATCAGGGTATTGAGGCGACTCGTGGAGGCGGCGCGGAGTCGTTCTTCTCCGTGATCCCGCCTGTTTCCGGCCTCGACACTTTAACCATCCTTGCATTCATGGTGCAGGGCTTTTTCTTCGCCGCTTCACCCACGGGCGGAGAGGGCTTTACGGCACAACGCTTCATGGCGGCTCGCAACGAGTTTCATGCGCAGGTGGGCCAACTCTTCAACGCCCTACTGACTTTGATCGTAAGAGTCCTGCCATTCCTTGTTCTCGGCATGATCGCGGCGGCCCTGTACGCTCCGGGAAGCGTTGCTGAGCCAGGCGAACTCTGGGCACATCTTGTCCGCAGATTTGCGCCGGTCGGTTTATTGGGCTTGCTTGTCGCCGGCATTTTCGCTGCTTACATGTCGACGATTAGCACCTTAATGAACTGGGGCGCGTCTTATATTGTCAACGATCTGTACCGGCCCTTTCTGCGCCCCGCTGAAAGCGAACGTCATTATGTTTGGGTGGGGCGCCTCGGGTCCATCGTGATCTTTGCACTTTCACTCCTCGTAGCCTACTTCTTTGTTCAGGGGCTGCGGACCTGGTTTCTTTTTATTAACTCTGTTGTGTTTGCTTTCATTCTGCCGTTGTCATGGCTGCGGTTCTTTTGGTGGCGGCTCAACATCTATGGCGAGGCGGCAGCGCTCATTGTCGGTCTGCCTCTCAGTTACATCGTCTGGTTCCCACTGGGATTCTCAAACGAAGCGGTTCATCCATTCTGGCAGGGATTCTTGCTCCTATTCGGGCTTGGGTTTGCGACGATCGTTACAGTCACTTACCTGACCCCCCCAGAACGAATTGAAACGCTGCGAAAATTCTATGCGCGCTGCCGGCCTCCGGGACTGTGGGGACCGGTAGTCAGGGACTTCAGTCCGGAAGATCGCCGCAGCATCCGGCGCGAAACAGTTACTGATCTGATCGATTGCGGTCTCGGCATCTGCTTCTGTACGGCCGCGATCCTGGCGGTGATCAGTCCGTTAGGAAGACACTGGGTAACATTTAGCGGCGCTCTACTAGTGGCTCTGATCAGTGGTGGCCTCTTTATCAATCGTTGGGCTCGGCGTGGGGTCTTTCGATCCCTTTCATCGCCCGCCCGCGAAGCAGCCACTGCCGAAGCTGAGTTAACAAGGACCTAAGCAACATGAAACTAATGACCATGGGGGGACATAATACGCGGACCAATCTCCTGGTAGTTGGGATGGCCCTGCTACTTCTCGCGGCGCCACCCTCCCCCGTTCACTCAAGCGAGCACAGGGTGCACGACTTTGGCTCTCAAAACACGCAGGCTCAGCGGGAAGTGCGCGCTCTCTGGGCCCACCCACCCGACGCCGGCAGGACTGCCGAGTCAGTGCGTGTATTCGTTGCGCAAGCTAAACGCGCAAACATTGACGTCATTGTCATGCTCGTGAAGGGGATGAACGGCGAGATCTACTGGAAGAGCAAGCGATTTCCGCAGGTGATTGCGAAAGGCTACGAATCGTTTGACTTACTCGAACATCTCACGCGCGAAGCGCATGCAGTTGGCATTCAGGTTGACGCCTGGCTGGTGGATTTCGCGGAAGGCGAACGAGGCGCTGCATTTCGCGAACATCCTGAATGGGCTCAACTCAATCCCGATGGGACCACCACGTCGAGCGAAACACTCGGTGTGGCCAAGCGCCGTTATCCCTATGTTTGGATGTGTCCAGCACGGCGCCCCGGCTATACGGACCAGTGGTTGTTGCCAATGATTGAAGAGATCGCCAGGAACTATGCGGTCGATAGCATTCACCACGACTACGTCCGCTATCCGGGAGATGTCTCGCCCGAGGGTTACTGCTTTTGTGACTATTGCTTAAAAGAGATTCCGCGCCACGCCCTGCTCAGCTACGAGACACGCAACACTGAACGCTATCGCGTGCAACCCATTCAAGCGCGGATCGAAGCCAATTGGTGGAGCGACCCGACCATGATTCCCGCCGACTGGCAGCAACGGGACCGGCGAGAGATGGCTGACTATCTATTGAACGGCCGCACCATTCCCGGTGGCCCCCCCGACATGCGGTATTTCTTCTACGACTACCGGGTTCATCAGATAGATAGATTTGTCCGGGAAGTCCGGGAACTTGTAGACAAGGTGAATCCAAAGATAAAGATTTCTGCTGCCGTCTTCAAGAATCCGATCCAGAGCGCGCGGTTTATTGGTCAGCGCTGGCACGAGTGGTCGCGTTGGGTAGATGTTTACATGCCGATGACGTATCGCAGCCACTTCGCTGGCAGCTTTGAAGATTACCTGGCCCACTTGACGGAAGTAACCGAACGACAGCTCGATTGGACCAGACGGGAGCGTCCGCTCTATGCGGGAATTGCCACAACGTATCTCTATCGTGAAGAGATGAAACCGCTCGATGACCTCCGCGACCGGACTGAGGAGATGAAAGCGTTAGCTCCAACCGACGTGGCCGGCCGAGGGGAGAAAGCGCGCGCAATTGACCAGGCATTTCAAGCGCTCCGAGCACGGTTGGAAAGCGTGGCGCCAGAACGTACACGCGCGCTGGAAACGCTGGCTTTGGCAGTTACAAATGAGGATGGACGTGGCGCAACACCTACGGTGCTCGACAATCTGGCGAAGAGCACCGCGCAACTGAGGGCAGATCTGCCACCGGGGTTTTTGCCCCCTGAGAAGCTGTTGCGTTCGATTGAGGCGGCGCGAAAGGCCAATCCCGATGGCATCGCGATCTTTGCCGCAGGCAGTCTCACTCGAGAAAAACTCTGGCCTGCACTCGAGGCAGCATTCAAGTGATGGGTTGAGGGGTTCTGTTGTTCTGATGAGAAGTCCCTACTTTTGTTGTGTGTTGAGAAGGTCATGCGCCAAAGATTGATCCACGAGCCTACGCGAAATGAGCATCTGTATCGCATTTTGTGTGATTTCGTGGGCCGTATTTTCCCTGGCCCACGAAACCACGCGAAAAAAAATCGAACTTCGTGTGAATTCGTGAACCGGGGTCTGGCAATCCTCTTTATGGGCCTGCTTGCTACCGTTTCAACCCTGAACGGTCAAGAACGGGGAACACTCACCGAAACGCACATCATGCGTGAGGACTTCCAGGGAGACAGTTTGGGCCAGTGGGCCAGTTATCCTCCGGCGCAGGATATTGGCTACGAACCAACCCTGGCGCCAACTACGCAATACGGTGCGCCTGGCGGACGGGCCTTGATGAGAGTTGTGAAGCCGAATCTTCCCGGCCCTTTGCGTTTTGGGTTCATCAAGCAGATCGCAATGAGTGTCAGCAATAATGCGAAAGTCAGCCTCGCCTATCGCATTAACAATCCAGGGATGGAAGCTGTACTCGAGATTGGATTGGCAGGGGTTAACGGAAAGCTTTACACGAGACGAGTACCAGCCACGGGTAACGCCTGGGCGCGGGCTGAGGCGCCGGTTGCCGAATTTCGCGATGCGGGCGGAAGTGCCCCCGCAGAAGGTCTTCAAGTTGAAGCCATCTACTTAATAGCGAAGCTCGAGCACGCGGACCCCGACATAACCTATCGCTTTATTATCGACGATCTGGAATTTGCAGCAGCCCGAGCGGCTCGCTTTGTTGTGCGGGCACCTGTAACGAAGGCGATCGAGCCCTGGTCGGCGCTACTTAGTGCCAGAGGCTATCGGGCCGGCGATGTAATTGCGCTCGAAGCGACGACGCCAGTTCGACTTGCCGAGGTTAACTACACGGTAAAGGCGCCGGACGGGAAAGAGGTAGCCACGGGAAGACTCTACGATGATGGGACGCAAGGTGACCGTCGCAGTTCAGATGACATCTGGTCCAATAGCTCTCTTTA
This sequence comes from Pyrinomonadaceae bacterium, assembly GCA_035512935.1. Lineage (GTDB taxonomy): Bacteria > Acidobacteriota > Blastocatellia > Pyrinomonadales > Pyrinomonadaceae > PSRF01. The sequence continues at coordinate 12,617 of DATKDA010000121.1, forward strand.
CTCAATTCGGTCCAATGATCAAACGGGCGTCTGGTCAGTTCAGCTCGGGGGGGTCACAGACAACGGACGGAGTGTGAGCACCACGGTGCGACTTCTTGTTCACCCTCAAAAGCGTTCCGGCCATCCTCGCCTCTATTTCTCAGGGGCCGATCGGCAAACACTGATCGATCGATCGCGTGATGCAAAGCTGGCCAGCCTCTGGGCACATCTGCAAATACAAGCCAAGAATACGCGAGCCTCAGGAGAGCTAGCCCACGGCGGAAAAGTCTTTGAGCTGCTTGATACCGAGTATCTGCTTCCATCACTGCTTGCGTATTTCGACGTTCTCAATCGCGCCAGGTTTCGCATCGCATACAACGCTATAGAAGCTTATGTTACGGGTAGCGAAGAGGCACGCACAGCGGCAACGTCCGCGATGATTGACGTCGCGCGCTGGGAGCGTTGGCAGCCGCCCTGGTTCAATGCGCAGGGTCAACATACCTATTATCCGGCCGGGCTGCTCGCGGCCGAGGTGGCGTTCGGGTATGACATCCTTTACGACCATTTATCTGAACCAGAACGCGCGTTGATCCGCAAGGCATTAATTGAAAAGTCAATCGTGCCCACATTCAAGGAATACGTTCTCGACAATCGACTAATGGCCAATACAAGCAACTGGATCGCGCACACTGTGGGAGGCGCCCTCATCGCCGCCGCGAGTATTGCAGACGATGTTGAGGATTCAGAAGCAAACGGCCAATTCGAGATATATCTTCATGGTTTGCTGCTCAAACTCGAAGATCACATGTCAGCAAGCTATCTCGCCGACGGCAGCTATGGCGAGGGAATCAGCTACCACGAGTTTGATATGGAAACTCTGGGACCAGCCTTGAACGCATTGCGACGCGTGTTCGGCATCGACTACTGGAAACAGACGCATGTGATCCATTCGCTTAACTATGCTCTCCATACCCTCACCCAGCCGATCAGTGGGAGTCTTGACATGGGGGATACTCATGCACCGGCCGGCCACGGCATTCCTGCGCTGGTGTACGAATCCAAAGACCCGGTGGTCCGCTGGTATTACTCGCAGTTCGACCGGCCCTCACTCAGCAAGTTTATCTTTTACGACGATACTGTTGTTTTCCAACCACCACGACTTCCGACCTCGCGCATCTTTCGAAACAAAGGCAATGCGGTTTTTCGGACCGGCTGGGACAAAGATGCGATCGTCTTTCTTTATCGCGCCGGGCCAAACTTCAACCATCACCATGCTGACCAGGGCTCATTCCTGCTGAATGCGTTTGGCGAGACCCTCGTAAGCGAAGCAGGCTGGTCCGACTACTACAAAGACCCTTACTACGCGACGTTCTTCACGCAAGCCGTCGGACACAATACGGTTTTAGTTGACCGCGATCCGGAAAGCCAGTCGATTCCCGATACCTTGCAATTTAAGGCACTCGAAAGTTACCCGAGCATCACGGATTCAATCACCAGTGAGTTTTATGACGGCGTCGGAAGCAGACTACCGTCTGTTTATAAGGACCGGCTGGCGCGATACGTGCGACGCATCATTTTTATCAAACCATACTATTTTGTCGTTTTTGACGATCTGAAAGTGAGCGGAAAGCCCGCGCAGTTTGACTTTCTATTACATCTACCCAATCGCGAAGAAATCAAGATCGACGACTTAACCGCGATTTACAAAGGTGAAAAGGCATCGCTTGCCGTACGTTCGTTTTCGCCGAGCGACACAAAACTGAGCGTTGAAAACGGTCGTATCCCATTTCACGTTTTTTCGCTGCGGACGCCCGCCGAGACCCCCGCACAACCAGCTTACCTCGCATTCAGAACCGGCCGCCCAATGAGCGAGACGCAATTTCTGACAGCAATTGTTCCGGCAAAAAATGAAGGTGCCGCAGGAAGTTTGATCAATCAGATGTCCGAGATCACCGGCGAGAACCTAAAAGGACTTCGTGTTCAACGAGGCAACGAAATAGATCTGGTGATGTTTCGCGCTGGCGCGGAAACGCAGACGATTCGCCAGGGCGATTGGTCAGCGGACGCGGCAACTCTCGCGATTACCGAAAGCGCGAACACCTTGAAAGTGTTCGCCGTCCAGGATGCTCGGTTGCTGCGACGTGGAAAGCAAATCTTGTTTTCGAGCGAATCTCCAACGAGCATTGCCGTCAATATTAATGCTAACGAAATTGAAGCGGCGTGCAGCGCGGAAACGGGGACAACGTTCACTTTATTTGTCGGCAAAATCCCAGTCCGCGTTTTGCTTGATGGCAAGGAGTTGAGTGCAAACGCTTTTAGCTTCAATCGTACTGACGGCACGATTTCGCTAGGGATTCCAAGCGGACAACACGATTTGAAAATCTCGTTTCGCTGAAAAGAGGAGGAAAAAACGGTGAAAAGAGTAATGTCGACAGTTTTGGTAATGGCGTTTTGTTTGTTCACGGTAAGTACGCCCATTGCCCAAACACCGTCGCCGGCCAAGTTCAAGGGTTTCTTAGGGACATATCATCCTTACAACGGAACTGCTTACGGCGGTCCGGGTTGGAAGGAAGGCGAACTAATGCAGCACGCATTTAGTTTTGGCCAGAATGCGATCCTCGTAAAAGGATCCCACCTTAAATATACCTTTGAGGAAAACATAAATAACAGTTGCCGGGAATGGGATGTGAACAGGGTTTATGGGATTCTGCTTCCACCTTCGGAATTCGGCGCCGTTAATCAACCAAACGATTCTGATATTTGGAAGCCCTTTGAAAAAACTCCGGGCATGATCCAGGGAGCGCATCGTTTCTCAGAACTTTCAAAACGCTGCCCGCAAATTGCCGGAGTCATAATTGACGATTTTTTTAATGACTTTCCAAAGGACATGAGTTTGCAGGATTTGCGCGCTCTTAAAGATGCGCTGATTGGAAAACGAATTGACGAAAACGGTATCGTTGATGCCTCGTCCCCGGCGACTACTCCTGATCTGAAACTCTACATTGTCGTGTACGAGCATCACCTCGATTTAAAAGTCGACCCGCAAGTGCTTGAACTGCTTGATGGCGTATGTTTCTGGATGTGGAAGCAAACTGAGCATTACAAAAACTTCGATAATTACATGGAGGCCGTAAATCGCTTGTATCCAAATAAAGAGGTGATAGCTGGCACTTACGTTCGGCATTCGAGACAAGTTCCAGTAGCTCAAAGCGTCCATCACATCATGGAGCGAGCGATTGATTTATACGCACAAGGCAAGGTCAACGGTTTGCTGATTTTTTCGGCCATCTGGTTGTCGCGTGAAGAGTGTACGCGGGAGCGCTGGGACGAACTCGCTCTTCCCCAACTCTTAGGGCGTATCTATTATCCTTTTCTCGGCGAAGGAGCAGGGCGGGTCGTTGATGCGAAAACGAAAAAGCCAATTAGAAACGCGCTGGTTTCGGTTAACAGACTGGTCGATGGAAAGTTGCTGCCAGTGACCCGAAAGATTACTGATGAACGCGGCGAATATCGTTTCGGCGGATGGGCGGGAAATAACAGCAAAGAGCGGGTGGATTACGAAATCAGGATCCAGAACGGATCGTTCAAACCAGTTACTATGCGCGTCCGATTACGTGCCGATCAGCGGGTTAATTTCGCCGAGGCGCGTTTGCAACGATGAACATCTGTCGAGATAGGAATTTGAAGATCGAACGCAGAGAGTTTCTGGAGTTGACAGGATTAGCCGTTGCAGGCGCGACGTTGTTGAATCCGCGTCCGGTTAAAGCACAAAGACCTCTGCCGAAAAGCGAATTCGATTATGTTGATTGGAGTTGGGAAAAATGGCGAAAGATAACAAAGGCCGTGCGTCCGCAAGTTTCCGGTGAGCAATCTGGCAAAGCCGAGTTGATTGATCTGCTCGCAAGCAGAAATGAAAAGATCACGACGCCGCAAGCCTGGCTATCGCACCGCGCAGAAATTAAGGATAGTTTGCATATGTTCCTTGGCGATTTTCCGAAGTCAAAAGCGCCCTTAGCCGCAAAAATCACAGAAGAGACGTCGCATGACGGCTACCTTTTGCGGAAACTCGTTTTTCAAACGGAGCCAAATGAGTTTGTGAGTTCGTACTTGCTCGTTCCGAAAAATGTAAATGGGAAGATTCCGGCGATTCTCTGCCCGCACCAGACGACCCAGGCCGGAAAAAAAGAACCTGCCGGACTTGCCGGTAATCCGGAATTGCAGACCGCTTTGCATCTCGTCAAGCGGGGTTTCGTAACGTTCACTTACGACGCGATCTGTTTCGGCGAACGGCACGATCCCGCCAGCGGGCATTATGGCGACGCGATTCCGTTTTATCGCCGGCATCCACAATGGTCTTTGCTTGGCAAGATGATCTGGGATATGAGTCGCGCGGTTGACTATTTGCAGACGCTAGATTTCGTTGATTCGTCACGCATCGGCTCGGTGGGCCACTCGCACGGGGGTATAACAACGCTGTTTGGGATGGCTTTTGACGATCGTATCCGCGCCGGGGCGAGTAACTGCGGGTTCGACACATTTCGCATTGATGGGAACACCTGGCGGTGGTCCCACGCAACTGCGCTCATGCCGAGGCTTGGGTTCTATGTAGGGAGCCCGTATATCAATATGGATTTCTATCGGGCGGTGCCGGACTCTAATGTGATTCAAACCCCGTTTGAGATGCACGAGATGCTTGCGCTCATTGCGCCACGCCCGCTCTATCTATCAACATCGGATGAAGATTTCGTTTTCCCAAACGGGGGATGGAGTGCGCGTCGGGCTCTTGCTCGTCTTGAACCTGTCTACAAGCTGCTTGACGGCGCCGGGAATGTTGAGAGCCACTTCTTCAATGGTGGACACAACTTCCCAAGGGAAGTGTCGCGCCGGGCTTACGAAAGACTGGATCGATGGCTGAAGTCATAGCAGACCAAACAGAATCAACGCCTGCACTGCGGACCCGAAGTCTCGAAGACAAAGACCGCTCTTGATGAACTTTGAAGTTTAAAACTCAGGAGGATGAACTATCGCAACAGCAAAGGCAGCCGTGATGGCGGATTTCCTTCAGCCTCTCGAAATTCGCCAATACCCATTGCCGGTTGAAATCGAACCAGGCGCCATGCTGGTCAAAGTAGAGATTGCGGGCATCTGCGGCACGGACGTGCACTTGTGGAAAGGGCAATTGCCAATTCCACGCCCGATCATTATGGGCCACGAAACGGTGGGAATAATCGACCGCCTGGGCGAAGGTTTGGAAACAGACTGGACGGGCGTGCCGCTTCGCGAGGGAGATCGGGTGACTTGGAGTGCGGGCATGCTTTGCGGAAGTTGTTACCACTGTGCGGTAATCCGGCAGCCGACGCGTTGTTGGAATCGCCGGGCGTACGGAATTAGTTTCAATTGCGATGAGCCGCCACACTTCTCGGGCGGCTATGCTGAATATGTTTACTTGCGTGCGGGTACCGCTATTTTCAAACTTTCGGATGTCGCAAGCGAAGCCGTGACGGGTGCCGGCTGCGCACTCGTCACAGCGATTCATGGCCTTGAAAGGATGGGAATTAGGTGGGGTGACAATGTAGTAATTCAGGGCAGCGGACCGGTCGGATTGGCGGCGCTCGCGGTCGCCCGATCAGCAGGTGCTTCCACGACGATCGTGATTGGTGGACCAGCAGCGCGGCTGAAACTAGCGAAAGCCTTTGGGGCTGATCACACGATCCACGTCGAGGAGATTCCGGATGCATCTGTTCGCCTCGATCTAATAATGAGCTTCACAAAAGGACACGGCGCTGACGCCGTAATCGAGTGTGTGGGATCACCAGTGGTTGTGCCGGAAGGCTTTGAGATGTGCCGCGATGGTGGAAAGTATCTAGTCCTCGGTCACTATGGCGACGCAGGAGGCACGCAGATCAATCCGCATGTGATCACCAGGAAACAACTGACCGTCTACGGCTCGTGGGCTAGCGAACCCCGCCACATGGCCGCGGCGATCGAGTTCTTACGAAAGCAGGGCGAGCGATTCCCTTTTGACCAGTTGATCTCCCATCGATTTCCGCTCGACCGCGCATTCGAGGCATTGCAAACAACCCCTAAGTGGGTTTCGACAAAAAGCGTGATCGCTCCCTGACCGTGAAAGTCATACTGGCAATTGATGGTGGTGGAAGTCGCACTCGATGTTTTGCGGTGAATCGAGCCGGGCGAATTGTAGGCGCCGGTGAGAGTGGTCCATCCAACCATCTGTTGGTTGATGAGGACATCGTGAAACGATCGCTCCTCGATGCTATCGAGCGATCCCTGGCCGAAGGTGACTTAGCCCGTGACGCGGTTGTGTTGGTTGCCGCTGGCCTGGCCGGAGTGGACTACGATGGAACCGGGCGAACCGAAACGACAGCCACCATTCGGCGCCTCGGATTCGAATCGGTCCTCGTTGAAGGCGATATCGTGATCGCGCATGCTGGCGCACTGACCAATGGCCCCGGTGTTGTTGTGCTGGCCGGTACTGGTTCAGCAACCCTCGCCGTGGGGACCGATGGCAAGCGTGTGAAAGTTGGCGGTTGGGGGCCTATCTTCGGAGATGAAGGCAGTGCCCAGCGCATTGGCCAGATGGCGCTTCGAGCGGCTGCAAGGTGCTTTGACGGTAGGGGGCCGGCTACAGAATTGACAAACGCTCTCGTCAAAGAGTTAGGGCTTAGTGACTTTCGCAAAACGATCACTCGCGTTTACCGGGACGGGATGAAAGCACGCGACATTGCCAGTCTCAGTCGTGTCGCCTATGCACTGGCCGAAGGCGGCGACGAGGTGGCGCGCGGGATCTTTATTACCGCCGGTGATGAACTGGCTGAGTCTGCCGTCGCGGCCATCCGGCAGGTTGATCTGAATGGTACAGAGATTCGAATTTCCTACCAGGGCGCAGTGCTTGAATCCTGCCGGCTAGTCCGCGAGCGATTCGCCGAGACTCTCCGCTGCGAAAACCCAAATGTTTCGATCATTGCTCCAAGATTTCCACCGGTAATCGGAGCTTACCTGCTAGGCGTAAACTCTTTGGGCTGGGATCTGACTCCCGAGTTACTCGAGCAGTTGGAGTTATGGACTCGGCTGAGGATAGGTTGATGGGAGAGTAAGGTGATAGCTCTGGAATACATCGATGGATTGATCGAGGTGCTCGAAAGGATTAAGAGCGAGCAGAGGGACAACATCCGTCAGGCGGGGGAGATCGTAGCGAATTCACTCTCCGCCGGCGGTGTCATACATATGTTCGGCACGGGCCATTCGCACCTGATCGCCGACGAAGCCTTCTTTCGTGCTGGCGGCATCGCCGCCGTAAATCCGATCCTGCACGAACGACTCATCTTTCTCAAAGGAGCACTCGAGAGTACACGCACCGAGCAAGAGAGCGGCTTCGCCCGGACTCTGCTCGAGGGCGAGGACATCAGAAGCGTAGACGCGGGTGTCATCATTTCGAACTCGGGCCGCAATGCAGCGCCGATCGAAATGGCCCTCGAAATGAAATCGCGCGGACTAAAGACCATCGCCATTACCAACCTCGAACAATCGCGCCGTTTGCCGGCGCGCCATCCCTCCAGGAAGCGCTTGTTCGAGATTGCCGATGTCGTAGTCGACAACTGTGTTCCCGAAGGCGATGCGCTGTTGAAGCTGAACGGTTTGGGACAACGAATTGGCCCATCATCCACTGTCGCCGGCGCAGCTATCATCAACTCAATAGTGATAAGTGCGGTGGCTGATCTCCTACGACTAGGGATACCAGTACCGGTCTTGCCGAGCGCAAACCTTGAAGGTGTCAATGAAGCAGTCTTAAGCGACATTCTGCGTCGCTACAAGAAACGGATTAGATATTTGGACATAGATGACCCGGTAGATGCGTTACCGGTGGACTAGCTTTCATGCTCCTTGAAGTTATCGCCGAATCAGTAGCAGACGCGCTCGAGGCTGAGCGTGGGGGCGCTCACCGGCTCGAGCTGGTTAGAGATCTAGGCGTTGGGGGGCTGACGCCATCGCTTGAAGTTGTGCGCAACATCGTCGGCTCGGTGTCGTTGCCGGTTCGCGTGATGTTGCGTGAGCGTATTGACTACGACGGTGGGGACGACAGTGACCGGCGACGTCTTTGCGCGCTGGCTGCACAAGTTTCAGAACTCCCTGTGGATGGTCTGGTACTCGGTTTCCTGAGCGGAGGTAGGGTTGATCTGGAGTTCACTGCACGGCTACTCCGATGCGCACCGAACCTGAAGGCCACATTCCACCACGCGTTCGAGGAAGTCGAACCTTTTGAAGCAATACAAAAGCTCAAGACGCTCAAACAGGTGGACCGGATCCTGACGAGCGGCGGTCGCGGAGAGTGGCCCTTGAAGATTGAAAAGTTGGTTCGCTATCAGCGTGCAGCAGGTCCCGAGATCCGGATCCTCGTCGGGGGCGGGCTGGATATTGAAAGAATAAAATTGCTTTTACAAAAGACTGATTTGCAAGAGTTTCATGTGGGCCGGTCGGTCAGGGAGCCGGCAACTGCCGAAGGTAACGTGCTAGCCGAGACAGTAAGAACATTGATCGACGCGATGCACGTTAGCTCGATTACTAGGGAGAAAGCAGAAGACACGGTATGAACACGGTTCTGGCCAACAGTCCGCAAGACCCAACCGCTCTTCGGAGTGGGGCCGAAGAATTGCGCGAACGCCTTGTAAGCATTCGCCGTCAGATTCATGCGCGTCCGGAGTACGGATTTCAAGAATTCAACACCGCCCGATTGATCTCTGAAACCCTCGAAGAACTGGGCGCCCGGGTTCGCGATGAGGTCGCCAAAACCGGGGTAATTGGCGAACTCGGCGATGGCGACCCAATCGTTGCGATTCGAGCAGACATGGATGCACTTCCCCTCACGGAAGCCACTGAGCTTCCATTTGCTTCACGAGTGCCGAATATGATGCATGCCTGCGGGCATGATGCCCATGTTGCCTGCGCGCTGGGCGCTGCAATGCTGCTCGCGAGGGAATGTTTCTCCGGTACGATGAGATTTCTCTTTCAACCATCCGAGGAGCAGAAGGATCCTGAAGGCAAAAGCGGCGCAATGCGGTTGCTTGAGGAAGGAGCTCTCGACGGTGTTGCGGCCGTCATTGCTCTGCATACTCGTGCGCTGCCTGTAGGTTCGATTGGTGTCACCTCTGGGCCAGCGATGGCTGCCAATGACACAATTGCGATAAAGATTCAAGGCCGGGCGGCGCATGGTGCGCACCCGGAAGACGGGATCGATGCCATCGCCATAGCAGCTCAGGTAATCGGCGCCATTCAACAGATCGTTTCACGCAAGTTGCCTGCTGTCGAGCCTGCCGTAATTAGCCTTACGACGATTCAAGGGGGAATCAAAGAGAACATCATTGCGGAGAGCGTCGAACTGGGAGGCACGATCCGCAGCAGTGGTCCAGCTGCAAGGCAACGTTTGATTGGCGAGCTCGAAAAGGCTCTCGATGTGGGCCGGGCCATGGGCGCAACCTGCGAGTTGCGGATACTGGAGGGATACCCGGCAACCATCAACGATGCGGCTGTCACAGACACGATCCGCGCCGCCGGCGGATCAGTACTCGGCGCTGGACGAGTGATCGAGTTGCCATTTGATACGTGGGCTGAAGACTTTGGTTATCTGACAGCGAGAGTCCCCGGGGCGATGTTCTGGCTGGGAGTGACCAGTGAAAAGGTCCCCCATCCGGTGTGGCACAGCGCGACCTTTGATCTTGATGAAGACGCCTTGCCGGTTGGAGCGGCGGTCCTGGCTGCAACAGCGCTGCGTTTAATGAACGAGAAAAGCAACAATGTCTGAAGCGTATAAGAAAGTCGATGATCGTTTGGCGATTCTGGGTGGTCCACCTTGTATTACCGAACCGCCGCCGGCCTGGCCCTACTATGACGATAAGGATAGACAGGCGCTCACGAAGGTCCTCGAAAGCAGAGTCTGGGGTGGGTATAACGAAGCGATAAAGGAGTTAGAGCAACGCTACGCCGAATTCCATGGGGCTACCTATGGGATCGCCACTGCCAACGGGACCGTCTCACTTGAGATTGCTCTGCGCGCCGCCGGTATACGTCCGGGCGATGAAGTAATCGTCCCTCCCATAACATTCATTGCATCGGCGACAGCGATTTTAAGTGTGGGCGCTGTACCAGTCTTTGTCGATATAGATCCTGCTACTGTCAATCTCGATCCCAACCGCATCCTGGCAGCGCTTACAGATAAGACTCGCGGGATCGTTCTCGTTCACTTTGCAGGTTGCCCAGCGGACCTGGACAGCTTCAGTCGCATCTGCCGGGACCACAATCTGATCTTGATCGAAGACTGTGCTCATGCCCACGGCGCCGAGTGGCGCAACCAAAGGGTCGGCAGCTTTGGGCATTTTGGCTCCTTCAGTTTCCAGGCTTCGAAGAACATGACGGCGGGTGAAGGCGGCATGCTCATTACAAATGATGCTGAGCTAGCCGAGAGAGCGCGCTCTATTACCAATCAGGGTAGAAGGACTGGCGGGGAGTGGTACGAACACGTCACGCTGGGCACGAACGCGCGCCTCAGTGGCTTTCAGGCGTGCTTGCTACTTAATCAGCTCGAACGATTGCCGCAGCAAATTGCCTCTCGGATGAATGCCGCATCGCAGTTGCGCGCAGTTTTGAAGGAAATCGACGGGCTGACGCCAACGCCCGAGACGCTCAGTGAGCGGGTCACGGTGCATAGTTATCACCTCTTCCCGATGAAGTTCGATCAAGCTGGCTTCGGCGGAGTGCGGCGCGAAAGAGTCATTGATGCAATACAAGCTGAGGGAGTACCTGTTTCTCCCGGTTATCCGATACCGATTTATCAGCAGGAGGTGTTTCAACATCACAAGTATAGGGGCGGTCAATGTGACGAAGCGGAGGAGTATTGCCGTTCAGCAATGTGGTTGCCGCACAACCTGTTGTTAGGAGATGAAGACTTCGTTGAGAACGTCTTAGCAGCAGTGAAGAAAGTGCGCCGCGCATCCCGGCAATTAATCTGACGATTGGGCAAGCGAGTAAACAGATCATGATCAAAGATCTCAACTAGAGAAACAGGAAGACAACTAAGAGGTCTGTCTCAGCATGAACCGGCGAAACTTTATTGGGGCATCTGTTGGAGCCGCGGCTCTGCTTGGCGAAGTTCGCGCTAACCCGCGTTTTCAACAGAGTGTTGAGTCCAGTAGCGAAATGAAACTTGCCGGCATCTCGCTGAAACAGATGCAGGAGCAGTATCGAAAAGATCTATTCGACAACTTCCTGCCATTCATGGAGAAGCACATTATCGATCACGAGTTCGGCGGCTTTATGTGCAATGCGGATATCCATGGAAGGCAGATCAACCAGAACAAAAACAGTTGGTTCGAAGGTCGCGGTACCTGGGTTTATTCCTTTCTCTACAACAATCTCACTCGCGAGACAAAGTATCTGGAAGTTGCTCGCCGCTCGATTGATTTCATTTTGAAAACCAGGCCGACCGGCGAGGAGCTGTGGCCAAAGGAATTGACCCGAGAAGGCAAACCGCTCACTTCGGCTGACGGCGAGATCTATGGCGACCTTTTCATTGCCGAAGGGTTGGCTGAGTATTCAACAGCCACCAGCGAGCGCGCGCACTGGGAGCTTGCTCGTCAAATTGTACTCAAGTGCGTGGGCCTTTATGACCGTCCCGATTATCGACCCACCATCGGCCAGACCTACCTTGGTCCAACGGCGCCGGCTTTCCCGGGCGCTCGTATTCAGGGCGTTTGGATGGTGCTGATTCGAGTTATTACCCAGATGCTCCGAATACGTGGCGATGCTGAACTCGAAAAGATAGCTTCGCGGTCTGTCGATGCGATCCTAAAACATCACTACAACCCCTCATACGGACTGATCAACGAACTGCTGAATCACGATCTAACTCGTCCCACGAACGAATACTCCCAACTGGTATATACCGGGCACGGTATCGAGAATCTGTGGATGCTCATGGATGAGGCATTGCGTCTGCGCAACCAAAAGCTCTTTGAAACATTCGCTGCGTGGTTTCGACGGCACGTCGAAGTCGCCTGGGATGATGTTTATGGCGGCGTCTTTCGCAATCTACAAAATGTAGATAAGAACACCTGGGTGCTGGACAAGGTCTTGTGGGCCCAGGAGGAGGTGTTAATTGGAGCCCTGATGATCTTCGAACACACGGGAGCGCCTTGGGCCAGGGAGATATTCGATCGCACGTACGTATATGTGCGCGACAAATACTCTCTTGCAGAACACGGCTCGCCTCTCTGGATGTATGCGTCCGATCGCAAAGTTACATACGAGGCTTTCTCTCGAATGCCAAAGCGCGTCGAGAACTACCATCACCCGCGCCATCTGATGCTGAACCTGCTGAGCATCGGGCGAATGTTGAAGCGAGGCTAAGTGTTAGTCAGTTGTCCGTTGTCCGTTGCTGAGTGGTCCCTTGTCAGCTCTACCGCGCTTAGTCAGATGACAGGGGCTGATTAAGAGTGTTCGTGTCAGTTCGTGTGACTTAGTGGATCGATTTGGCTCGACCCGAAGCAACAGAAGTAAGTTTAGGAAACAGTCTTGGGACTTTCATCAGGGATAATGCTAAATCAAAGACTCTTGTTCGTATTGCTTCTGCTTGTTTTCGCAAGTGTCAAAGCAGCGGCTACCGAAGCTACGATCAACATCTCGCTTGACCGTTCCAGAGTCGTTCCCGGCGAAACGGTTTCGTTTACACTGGACTCAGTAGGAATCGACAAATCCCCTATTAACGCCGTCCTTTTACGGCCAAGTGCCGGTGCGACCGAGTTGACTCTGCAACAGGTGCCGAACAGTCCAGGTACTTACAGAGGACAGATCTCTCTAGCAGCGGATGCTCCTGACGGTATGTACGTAATTCATGCCTGGACGGGCGAGGCTGAGAATCCCAGGACTGTTGGGAAGGCCACTTTTCTTTTAGGCCAAGTGGTGGCGGATTTCTTTATTGCTCCTTATTTAGATGAAACGCAACCGGGGCAAGATTTGGAAAACTATCTGAAGGACTTCCGCCAGCTTGGAGGAAATTTCCTAGTCGCTCACAACCTGATCACGCCCACCAAAGCTTTCTATCCTTCGAAGATAGCGAAGACTGATGTTGTTAAGGGTTCGCCGGGTGACATTGTTGAACTGGTTTTGAGTCGGGCGGATAAAGGCGGCTATGCAGTGCTTCTTTCCGTCAGTTGGGACATGACCCGGCAGTCGCCTTACAAAGACCGGATGAAGGAGATCAGAGGCATTACTGACGAGTTGTACGCGCTCTACAAACACCATCCGTCGCTGGTTGGTTTCTATTCCTACCAGGAGGGCAGCGGCACCTACTACGTACCTTACGTTCGTGAATTCAGCGAACACGTTAAGCAGATACATCAGAATCTCTTAACGGCCTGCGCTCCTCATATGGATGATCCGCTGCTGGCCGGTTATCTGGGCACTGTTGAAGAGTTGGACATTCTCATCTATCAAACAGGTGTGATGGCCAGCTACCGGACGGACAATCGCAAGAAGTACCCATTTCGCCGGGTGAAGGACTTTTGTTCATTAGCCGCAGGCGCCAAGCGGCTACAGAATAAGATCTCAATCAACCACGTGGAACTGTTTGGCTACCTCGAAAATCGTTTGACAGCCAACACCACGGCTACCACCTACGGGAACATCTATCCGCAGATTCTAAGCGCGGCGACTGTGACTGACGCCGATGGGATCTCGTTCTTTACCTACCATGCTCACGTTTATGTTCCCCTCAAAAAGATCAGAGAGGTCGAGCAAAGCCGCCGTGCAGTGTTTGATGGAGTGCACGCCTTTAAGCTGATCGCATCCCAAATTTCCAAAAAGCGAAATCCCTTGACCGTGTACTTCCCCTACTCTGATTGGATCATCGAGCGCTGGCCCAACTACTTTCTGCCCGCTCTTGATGCTTTTAGAGTGCTGGGTATTCCGTTCGACGTTCTGCCCTACGCCCCGCGCCTGGACGAGTCTGTATATCCCTATTACCCGTTTAATCTGAACCCCGACGTGCTTAAGCGCCTGCTGCGAGACGGGTCGATACTCGTGCTTCCGAACGTCTCAGGTTTTCAGCAGACGGACAGTGATCTGATGAAGGCATTCGTCGAAGAAGGCGGCGTAATTCTGGCATTCGGACCTCAGTTGCCAATGGGACGAAGCTACGAGCGGCGGGAATTTATGGGTGTGGACGAAACCACTATGGGCTCTCAGCGCAAGTTTGTAATAGTACGGCATCCCAATGGTAAACGGGTGAAAGCGGGGAGCCGTTTTCGGACTCAAAGTTCCGACACTACCACCTGGACGGCGACGGGAGCACAAGTTGTGGCCACGTTTGATGACGGTTCTCCGGCCATGGCAGTGCACAGATTCGGAAAGGGGACCGTGATCTCCGTGATGTTGGACGCGCCGACTGCGGCTCAGTATCTGCCGGAGCTCACTCGTGACACTGTGGATTACGCTTTAACCGCCGCAGGTATCACGCCGCTTGTGGATGTTGTGGGTAGCAACGAGCAGACGGATCTTGCCGTGGGAAAGACGGCTACCGGATTCCGGCTGGCCGTAGTTAATCACGGTATGAAAGAGATCCAAATTCTGCTCAGACCTTTAACGAAATCAGATTCTGATATGCGCTGGTTCGATCTCGTTAAAGCCGAAGGCATCGCGACGTCGTCAAAAGATTACTCGTTGAAACTGAGCGTCCCGGCGACAGGCTTTCGCGCGCTGGAGTTCACGAGCACGGAGAAAGTTCTGGCGAGGCAAATTACAGATGAATGAGGACCTCTCGACATATTCGCAGCCGCTTGGGGATCTATTTGCGTCACCAACGACTCCTGAGCAATGGGCAAGCTATCGTCTAAGCGACGAGCAACTCGACTTCTATCGTGACTATGGTTATCTGGCCGGAGTGCGTCTGCTTAACGACAGCCAGATTGAAATCTTGCGCGAAGAGCTGAAGGAATTGACTGATGCATCGCATCCTCGCAGGCACCTGTTTTATGAGTTCAACTCGAACGAGTCCGCTGACCCACGAAAGATCCTTTTTCATGCATTAGGGGCATGGCGCATCGCCCCTGGATTCCACGATCTCCTTTGGAACCCGTCCTTCGTTGTGCCGGCGGCTCAATTGCTCGGTGGTCCCGTGCGGTTCTGGCACGATCAGATCTTCTACAAGCCGGCTCATCATGGCGGGGTAGTGATCTGGCATCAGGACTACTCGTATTGGACCAGGACATCCCCGATGGCCCACCTTTCATGCTGGATAGGTCTGGATGATTCGACCCGTGAGAATGGTTGCGTGCATTACGTTCCGGGCAGTCATCGCTGGAACCTGCTTCCGCGCGCTGCCTTTGCTAATGATATGGACACAATCCAGCAGTTCCTTACAGAAGAGCAGAAAAAAGATTTTCGGCCGGTCGCCATTGAACTAAAGCAGGGAGAGTGCTCGTTTCATCACCCCTTGATGGTCCATGGATCTTATGAAAACCAAACGGATCGCCCTCGTCGGGCCGTGGTACTGAATGTCCTTCGCGATGGGGTTTGGTCGGCGACAGATGAGCCATTGCTGGAAGGCGTTCCCCCGATCCCAAGAGGAAACAAGGTAGACGGCCAATTCTTTCCACTGTTGTTTGATCCCAGCAGGCGCAAGTGACAAAAAAGAAGCCATGCATCCTGGCAGAGGCCTTAAGAAGAACCGATGACAAACCCAACAAAACTGCGCATCTGGCATGTCGGCAATTGGTGCATTCACATCGGGCAAAAGTATGTTGAGTCCCCTTTCGAGGCCCCGAGCAAAGATGTTGAAGTACTCAATTATGCCCAGCCATTCATTGATGCTCTTCAGACCATGCCTGGAACAGAAGTGATTTCTCAACCATCGTGGGAGCTTTATCACATGGCCCCCGACGCTTTTGACGAGAGACTGCGTTGGGCGACCACCATCGTCTTTGCGGATGTCGAGACAAAGTGCCTGATGTTGCATCCTGATTTCTTCCAACGCGCTAAATGGGGCGACAAATCTTTGGTCTTTCCCGATCGCTTCGATCTTCTGCGCGATTGGGTAAGCCGGGGAGGCCACTTTCACATGAATGGTGGTTGGCTTAGTTTTGCCGGCGAGTTAGGTAAAGGTGGTTGGGGCCGCTCCCGCTTTCACAATGCGCTGCCTGTCGAATGTCTTCAACATGACGACTTGATCGAATCTACTGCCGGTTACTCCGTGCGCTGCGTCGGGCCCGAACACCCCAGCATGCGCGGAATTGATTGGTCCACAGTACCCGCACTGCTGGGATTTAACGAAACCAAGTTGCGCCAAGGATCGGATTGCATTATCGAGATCGAAAATCAGGGTGAATGGCATCCCTTGCTTGCGGAACGGCGCCTCGATTCCGGGCGAGTTACCTGCTGGATGACAGGAGCAAGTCCTCATTGGGGGATAAACTTTGTGAAGTGGCAGTACTACAACCAGTTCTGGTCGCAACTCTTTAGTTTGTAGGGGTGGCCCTCTGTGTGGCCACCCTCCTTTGCCCCCACAAATGCGCACAAACCGCGGGGGTGGCCACGGAGGGCCACCCCTACAATTAGGATCCCAATAGTGAACTTCACTCCTCTTGATTGGACCATACTGGTTGTCTACCTCGCCGTGACCATTGCTATCGGCGTTTGGGTGAAGCGGTATGTAGAGGATCTCAGCGGCTATCTTGTTGCCGGACGGCGTATCCGCGTCTCACTCGGCGTCGCCACCTTTGCAGCAACTGAAATCGGCACTATCACCTTCATGTATTTCGGGGAACTCGGTTATGTGTCCGGGTTCTCATGTTTCGTCATTGGCTTACTGGCCATGCTCGCCTACCTGATTGTCGGCAAAACGGGCTTCATCATCGTGGCGCTGCGACGGCATCGGGTAATGACAATCCCGGAGTTCTACGAACTGCGTTACAGCAGGAGGGTCCGACTGCTTGGTGGCCTCCTTCTCTTTTTTGGCGGTGTCCTCAACATGGGGATCTTTTTGAAGTTCGATGGGATCTTCTTGTCTGAAGTCATCGGCTTTGGCCCTCAGGCAGTGTCGATAATCATGCTGGTGATGATTCTGATCGTCATAACTTATACGGTGTTGGGTGGCATGTTCTCAGTGGTAGTCACCGACTTTATCCAGTTTGTCATCCTTTCGATGGGGATGTTGGTAGCGACGGTAGCGGTTTTGCTCGAACTCGATCTGGTCCAGCTCTCAGCGGCAGTCTCGGAGCAGTACGGAGAGGGCGGCTTCAATCCGTTGGTTAATTCGCGTTTTGGTTGGATGTTTATCGTGTGGATCTTTGTCAGCAACTTAGCAGCCGGAGCCCTGTGGCAACCAGGCACCTCAAAGGCTCTGGCTTCCGAGAGCCCAGAGGTAGCCAAGAAGGTCTTTTTCTACACAAGCCTGACCTTTGCGGGTCGCGCGATGGTGCCGATGTTCTGGGGAGTAGCGGCGCTGGCTTTACTGGGGCCAGGCGAACCCTCATCGTCTGCCATGCCAAAACTGCTCGGCGCGATAACCCCACGCGGATCCCTTGGCCTGTTGGTGGCAGGAATGCTTGCCGCGTCGATGTCGACTTACAGTGCATACCTGTTGGCCTGGAGCAGTGTGGCGACGCGTGACGTGATCGCTTGTTTTCGGCAGACTGACCTTACAGCGCATGCGCAAATCTGGCTGACCCGCATTTTTGCAGTATCAATCGGAATCTTCCTGCTGGTCTTTGGATTGTGGTACGAGATTCCCGATACAGCATTTCAATACCTCTTTATAACAGGGGCGATGTATACAGCGGGGGCACTTGGCTGTGTTGCTGCGGGCATCTACTGGCGGCGGGCGAATAATGTGGGCGCCTATTGCTCGCTCACATTGGGTGCATTAGCGCCGGCGGGTTTTTTGATTCTCGAGAAGTCTCGGGAGTCGTTGCCGCCCTGGCTGCTTTTTGTCACTGATGTGAATGTCTCGGGACTGCTAAGTTTCGTCCTTGCTTTCGCCGGGATGATCGTGGGCTCATTGGCGACGCAGAGGTTATTTCCTCCAACGCGCCTTCGGACTGAAACAATCATGGAGGAATCACCTGTCGGGCAGGGCGCGATTGCACTTAAGAGGAATCCAGAGGGAGTTTTATGAACAAAGTTGCTATTGTGTGGCTGATCATCTTTGGCATTTCCGCCACCTGCTTTTTTGTCATTGCAGCGATCGTCGCTGTTAAGGGCGTTGGTGACCTGCGCATTCTTCTGCGCCACTCACGTTCTGGGAAAAAGAGTGAGTGAGATGCTACGAATGTTCGTCTAATTTCTTGAGATCCAGCCATTGGTGCTCAGTATTTGCCCTGAAGGAGCAAAAAGTTGAAATGGTGGCTGCTACGGTTCTTAATAGCGCTATTTCGCTGCTCCCGCCGGCTCTCTTAATAGCATGACGAGCGGTTAATAGCAGGACGAGCGGTTGAATGGATTTAGTGTTTCATCAAAGATGAATAACATGGCGTCGCGCAACGCAGCTATTTTGGATTAGTTGGGCTTCGTTATCGAAGCAGGCGCGCCATTTCCCGTGCCCGCGAGATCTTCGAACCGGCGCCGTGTTTGCGCTGACCATCCCGGAATCAATTCGCTGATCACCCCGCGATCGTTTATCACAATAGACAGAGGAACAGCCATCTCGTCCGTCGCATACAACTGCTCGACTGCTTGTACGCCGCCAATCAAAATCGGATAAGTCACGCGCTGGCGAGCAAGAAATCCCTTAACGTCCGTATCAGGGTCAGTATCGACGTTCAAGCCAACAAGGTCCACACCACGCGCCGAAAGTTTTGCATTTAGCGCCTGCAACTCAGTCATCTCACTCGCACACGGCGTACACCAGGTGGCCCAGATATTTATTAGCAACCGGCGTCCCGGCTTCAGTTGCTGCCGCAACGACGTGACGGCGCCGTCGATTGACTTCAACTGTAGATCTGGCATCGAGCTACCAACGGCAATCTTCAATCCGCTTGCGAGCTCTTCAGCGCGGCTTAGCGGACCAGGCAACTTCGCGCTCCTCAGATTCAACACTTCTATGCGGCCAGTGCCTTGGCGCAGCAGCACGGACGCGCCGGCTTTCATTTCGCCATTGAAGCTCTCAATCTTGCCGTTGGGCCAGGTGACTTCGATCGACTGCGCGCGCTCGTCTTTGCCCAGACCAAACAGCAAACGCGGATCGTGTTGAGAAATGAATCCCGAACCGCCAGATTTGATCTTGGTCAGCGTGCCCGCTGAGGTCTTCACACGCACTACTGCGCTGAACGCGTCACGTCCAACATCCTTGCCTCCCTCAAGCGAGATGCGCAGCCAATTGTTCGCCTGGCCCACGTTGTTGCGAAACAGCAAATGTGACTCACCCTGAATCGTTGTCAGAAACACGTCGTAATCGCCGTCGTTGTCGAAATCGGCAAAGACCGCGGCCCGGCCGTCAGTGATTGAATCGATGCCCGAGACGCCGGAGATGTCTTTGAACTTCTTGTTGCCCAGATTCATAAAAAGACCGTCACGTTCATAGCCGCTGAAGGAAAATCCTTTCTGGCTAATCAGCTCGTTCTGGTCCGCGCGCAAAGCGCCTTGTTCTTTATTATTTGTCTGCGTCACGACCTGACGCCAGAATTGGCTTCAAGTATCTTTCATGGACTTGCCCGAAATAAATCCATTTGGCGTGTAGATGTCTTCCCAGCCATCATTGTCGAAATCAATAAAGCCACCACCCCAGGCCCAGCCAGCCGCAAAACCTCCGGCTACTGCCGTCACATCGCGGTAATGGCCATCGCCCACGTTCTCGTAAAGATTATTTCCGGCAGCCAGCTTCTTCAGCACGTTGTCTTCAGGGCTGGAGTTCGGGAACAGTCTGGATAAGATACGATTGCCCGCGGTCGAGGACATGTTGGTGGCGAAGATGTCCAACAATCCATCGTTATTGTAATCACCGAATGCCACGCCCATTCCGTTGCCGGGATCCAGCACCCCGCGTGCTTCGGCTTCATCAACGAAGTGATCCCCCTTGTTGATGAACAATGCTTTCTCGCCAAAATCGTTGGCGATGTAAAGATCTAGTAGCCCATCGCCATTCACATCCGCGAACCCTGCGGCGTAACTCCAGCGGCGATCTTCTACGCCCCACCTGGCTGCCTCTTCTGTAAATGTGCCGTCGCCTTTATTAATGAAGAGCAGATTCGGGGTTCCGTTAGTCGCGCGAAACCACGAGTTCGGGGCAACCTGGCCATAGCGGTTATAGGAGGTGACGTAAATGTCCTGCAGCCCGTCGCCGTTTACATCACCAGCGATAGCGCTAAACCCGATCGCATCTACGGCGACACCCGCTTCTAGAGACACATCGTGAAACTCTAGTTTGCCGGTTTTCTTCAGGTGGTTCTGAAGCAGAATCTGGCTGCCAACGTTGGAGATGAAAACGTCAGGCGCACCGTCGTTGTCGTAATCGAACACGAGCGGCGCAACTCCTGACGCCAGGTACTTCACGCCCGTGTCTTCCGAAACGTCTCGAAAATGTCCGTTGCCATCGTTGAGATAAAGATAATTGCGATCCGCCGCAGTCACGAACAGGTCGATCCAGCCGTCGCCGTTGAAGTCAGCCGCAGCCGCACCGAGCCAAATGAAACCGCTGTTGCCGGGATCGCCGTAGGCGGGAATCGCTGC
>DATKDA010000122.1:0-140455 GCA_035512935.1 Pyrinomonadaceae bacterium
GCTTCCGGTAATCCAATAAGCTGAACGATCTCAGCCGCCGCGGCAGCCTGGACCATCGCCTGCGGATCAGCCATGCCAATGTCTTCGGAAGCGAGAATGCAGAGACGGCGCGCAATAAAAACGGGATCGGCGCCACCTTCGATCAATCGTGCCAGCCAGTAGAGCGAGGCGTCGACATCGGAGTTTCTCAGGGACTTGATTAAGGCCGAAGCCAGATTGTAATGCTCTTCACCACCCTTGTCGTACGCGTAATGAGCTCGTCCGAGTGCCTCGATCAAGGTTTCTTCGCTGACGTGGCGCCGCTCGCTGGCGTCCGGCTCTGTGGATTCCACAGCAGCCTCGAGAGCTGCGAGAGCAACCCTTGCATCTCCTCCGGATGACTCAGCAATTCTGTTCAAGAGGTCTTGGGAGATCTCGGGTTTTAGGTTGGCAAGACCGTGTTCGCTGTCGTCGAGGGCGCGCCGCAAAATCACTTTCACTTCATCCGTGTCAAAAGGATTGAGGACAACCACCCGGCAACGCGACAACAAGGCGCCGGTTACTTCAAATGAAGGATTCTCGGTGGTCGCTCCGATAAAAGTAATCGTCCCGTCTTCAACTGCGTGTAACAGCGCATCCTGCTGCGCTTTATTAAAGCGATGAATCTCGTCAATGAAAAGAATTGTCCTGACGCCCATGCGCAGTTCGCGTCGCGCATTGCTGATTGCTTCTCGGAGATCCTTGACCCCCGAGAAGACAGCCGAGAGCGAAACGAATCGCGCTTCACTCTTCTCTGCCAGCAACCGCGCTAGGGTCGTCTTTCCGGTGCCTGGTGCCCCCCAAAGAACCATTGATGGCAGATTCCCCGAGCCTTCGATCAGGCGGCGGAGCATTCTTCCTTCCCCAACAAGGTGGCGCTGGCCGACAAATTCTGCCAGCGAACGGGGACGCATACGCTCTGCCAGCGGCGCAAAGGCCTCGTCGCTGCTCTCTGGGATCATTCCCTCGAAGAGGTTTCCTGTTGTTTGACGAACCATGGTTTAACCGTTCCATGATTATCCTAGAAAAAAATGTCAAAGGCGACCGGTGGTGAGGCCAGATTCCCTGGCTGTAGCTCATGGCTGCCTTTCTCTTGTTCGGGAGATTTAGGCATGAACTGGCAACCAGATTTTTAACCGCTTCGGCGCGTGCATCGGGATGTCTGTGATATAAATATTACGGCGGTATTCGGAATCCACGGAACGCGAATCATTCATAGTTCGTATATCTCAGGCGAACGCGCCCAATCGCGCAGATTCCGGGTCAGAAACAACAGAAGCGGGGAGATTTGCTATGAAAGAAACGAATGATGTTCTTAGAATCGTTGGTGTAGTCCTTTTGGGACTATTCGTGCTCGTAGTAGGTGTGCCCCTGGTGCTTACGGCGGCTGGTGTGACCTTGAGTATTCTGGGCGCCCTCTTCTCACTGGCAGTGATGTTGATCAAGCTTGCCGTGGTGCTCGCGATCGGCTACCTGATCCTGGTAGGGATTCGAGCCATTCTTCGCTGATTGAGTCTTAGCGAGGAACACAAAGGCTTATGCAATCCCAGCGGATCTTACTTCTCATACTGCAAACCGGAAGTGCACGACATCACCTTCCTGCATGATGTAGTCTTTGCCTTCAAGTCTCAATAGTCCAAGTTCGCGTGCGGTTGCGAAGGACTTTGCCTTAATCAACTCTTCGTAATCAATCACCTCAGCTCGTATAAAGCCCCGTTCGATATCCGAGTGAATGACGCCGGCGGCCTGTTGGGCCCGTGTGCCCCTCGGTATGGTCCAAGCCCGTACTTCCTTTTCTCCCGCAGTCAAAAACGACATCAAGCCCAGCAGGTGATAGGCGCTCTTAATCAGGCGATCTACACCACTGCTCGCAACACCCAGGCTTGCCAGATAATCCTTGCGTTCGTCTGGCGGCAGCGCAACGAGCTCGGCCTCGAGCTGGGCGCAGATAACGACACTCTCGGCAGCTTCTTCTTCGGCAATCTGCCGGATGGTTTGAACATGCGGGTGGGTATCGGGAGCGTCGAGAGTCGCTTCGTCTACATTGGCGGCGTAGATTGTGGGCTTGGTGGTCAGTAAGAAGAAGCGGCTGGCGATCGCGCGTTCATCATCAGTAAGTACCGCAGCCCTCGCGGGTCGCCCATGCTCGAGAACCGGCTGAAGCTTATCAAGAACGATGAGTTCCCCTTGGGCGGCCTTATCGTTGGACTTTAACGCTTTCTGCGCCTTCTCGCGGCGCCGTTCCACCGTAGCAAGATCTGAGAGCGCCAGTTCGATCTGAATAGTTTCGATATCCCGACGCGGATCTACCGAGCCCTCAACATGGATAACGCTCTCGTCATCAAAGCATCGTACGACCTGAACAATCGTATCGGTCTCGCGGATGTTAGCCAGAAACTGGTTCCCGAGCCCCTCTCCCTTCGAGGCGCCCCTGACAAGCCCAGCAATGTCAAGAAACTCTACGGTTGCGGGGATGATTATTTTGGTCTTAACCAGGTCGGCCAAGGGCGCCAGCCTTTCGTCCGGTACAGGCACCACACCAATGTTTGGTTCAATAGTGGCGAAGGGGTAATTGGCCGCTAGGGCCGCAGTTTGCGCGGTAAGTGCATTAAAGAGCGTCGACTTACCAACGTTTGGTAATCCGACTATGCCGGCTCGTAACATGATTCTTGTCTCGCGGGAAGCTAACCGATATTCCGCAGTGATGCAAACACGCAGTGCCTGACGAGTGCAACCCTACGTTCTTGATCGTAATCGTGTTGCTTCGCGTATAATCACCCTTCGCCCGCGTTTGTTTATTCTTTGGCGGATACCCGAAGAGAACTACGAAATCGGGCCGCCCGGTAGTCAGCGCTCACACCATTTTGATGATTCTTTCACTCGGGCTTGCCTTGCTAGTGACTGCCAGTGGCACGCTTGTCACCTATCTGTACGATATTCGAGTTTCCTTACCGGCCCGGGTTGCTGCGGGCAGTTGCGTTGGTCTGGCCACTCTGGGTCTGCTCAGTTTTCTGATTGCCTGTCTCATCGGCTTAACTCCGCTGGCGATAATCGTTACTGCTGCATTCCTCGCAACTCCTTTTATGGTTCTCCTCAGACCCGATCTAAGGGATGAGGTCCACCGGGATCTGGCAGTCACTCTGAAGATACTTGAACACGCGATTAAGAGGCCTACCAGGATCGCCGCAGGATATGTTTTCTTCTACGCTGCTACGACCACGATCTTGTGGCAGGCTTTCAGTCGCGCCATGATTGAAACTCCTGAAGGGATCTATACAGGCTTACTTAACAACTTCGGCGATCTGCCTTTCCATTTGAGCGTCATCACAAGCTTCGCTTTCGGCGAGAATTTTCCTCCTGAAAGTCCCGCCTACGCTGGAGTGAAATTTACCTATCCTTTTATTTCAGATCTTATCTCGGCAATATTCGTTCGAACCGGCGCCACTCTGGCGCAATCGATGTTCATCGCGAACATGATCCTGGTGGTTTCCTTCGTCGGCTTGCTTCACCGCTGGGCATTCGAGATGTTGCGCGACAGGCTGGCTGCGATCATTACTCCGTTGCTGGTGCTCCTCAATGGTGGTTTTGGTTGGGTGCTTTTGTGGAGTGACGGAAAATGGAAGGAAGAAGGACTGCTTGGGGTTCTTCATAACCTGCCTCCTTCGGTGACGGTCATACCAGAGACTACCTGGCGTTGGGGAAATGCGATTTCGACCCTTCTCATTCCCCAACGCGGCATGCTGTTGGGCTTACCACTCGCGGTAATCGTTTTTACGCAATGGTGGCTGGCGACCAGTGAAAGTCAAACAGGCAGTGATGTTGAAGCGGGGCAAACCCGCAGCGGGAAACGGAAGAAGGCCCGAAAATCCGGCAAAAAACAGGATCCCGTTCCCACCTATACTTCTACTCGCGTTATCCCCCCCATTCGACGGATGATTGCGGCTGGGTTGGTGGCCGGCCTTTTGCCACTCGTACACGCTCACAGTTTCCTGGTTGTCATGACCGTTGCGGGATGCCTGGTGCTTCTTCAACGACGGTGGCGCGAGTGGATCGCCTTTTTTCTCGCTGCCCTGGTGATTGCGAGCCCACAGTTGTTGTGGTCAACGCAGGGCAGCGCCGTGGATGCGACAAAGTTTTTCGAATGGCACTTTGGGTGGGACCGTGGCGAGAGTAGCGCCTTCTGGTTCTGGCTTAAGAACACGGGATTGTTCATACCGCTTCTGATTCTGGCACTGCTTTGGCGTGGCCGGCGTCCCATCGTTCCCCGACAGGTGCTAATCTTTTATCTTCCCTTCACGCTATGCTTTATCGTTCCAAATGTAGTAAAGCTGGCGCCGTGGGTTTGGGACAATATCAAGGTGTTGTACTACTGGTGGCTTGCTTCTGCCCCGCTGGTAGCACTCTTATTGGCCCGTCTGTGGCATCAGGGAAAAGCGCCTGCGGTCCTTGCGGTGTTCCTGTTCTGTTTCATCACTCTTGCCGGGGCACTGGATGTAGCCGGTATTGTTCTTAAGTCCAACATGTACCAGATATTCGACCGGCAAGGGTTGGAATTTGCCGAGTTAGTCAAAGAACAGACTCCACCTCGCGCGCTGATCGTGCATGCCCCAGTGCACAATCACCCCGTGTTTCTTACGGGCCGTCGTTCGCTAATGGGATATCCGGGACACGTTTGGACTCATGGTCTGGACTTTGTGCAGCGTGAAGGCGAAATCAAGAGAATGTTTGCTGGAGCATCCGGCGCAACTGGCTTGTTGAAAAAGTACGCCATCGATTATGCGGTCCTTGGACCCCAGGAAAAAAATGTGCTGAATGTTAACGAAGCGTTCTTTCTGAGTTTCCGAAAGGTTGGAGAAGCAGGTGCGTACCGCCTCTACAAAATCTCGCCGCCGTAAAAGTTCGCGGCGCTCGAGATCGACAAATACTGAATCCATATCAAGCGTTCCCAGCGGGCCGGTGGATCATCTTTCGGAACGCACATGGGTCTATGCCGGCATCGCGGTCATGTTGCTTGCAGCCTTCCTTCGACTCTACGATTTGGCGCTTGTCCCTTTACATCATGATGAGGGAGTGAATGCTAATTTCCTGGTACGACTGGTTCGTTCAGGCGAATACCAGTATGATCCATCCAACTATCACGGTCCCACGCTCTACTACTTCACTGCAATCATCGGCTGGATCATAAGAGGTCTGTTTGGCGAGGAAGCACAGAATGCGTACGGACTCAAGACGGTAACCATCAGGACGGTAACCGCTCTTTTCGGCCTAGGCACGGTCGGTCTTGCGCTTCGGATGCGGCGCCGCCTCGGGAACTTTGGCGCGCTTTCGGCGGCCGCCCTGCTCGCTGTCTCTCCAGGCGCGGTCTACCTGTCACGGTACTACATTCACGAGACACTATTTGTTTTTTTTACGATCAGCACGGTAGTGGCGTTTTCAAGATACTTCGAAGGACGCCATCCTGTTTATTTGATCCTTGCGGCGATTTCATTGGCCCTGCTCTTCGCAACGAAGGAGACGGCATTTATCTCTGTAGGCGTGTTAGCGATCGCGCTGGTTATAACATTGGCGTATCGCTGGTGGTGGCGACAATTTGAAAGAAGAAGCCAGCCGAAGAAGGTTGGGGAAGAGCCCGTCCAGAGGCTTGCCATGGAGACGCTCATTTGGGCATTCGTCGCTGTTGCCGTGTTCGTTGCGGTCTATGTACTCTTCTACTCGTCGTTCTTTAAAAACTATCCAAAAGGGCTCTACGACTCGCTCAAGACCTTCGAGTTTTGGACCAGAACCGGAACTCAGCATCACGTTCATCCGGCTCAAACCTATCTAAGGTGGCTCTTCTTACAGGAGACTCCCATCCTTCTGAGTGCGATAACTGGCGCCGGTCTGGTGGTCCTCAGACCAAGAAATTCGTTAGCTCTCTTCTGCGCGCTATGGGGGTTTGGAGTGCTTGCCGCATATACGCTTGTCCCGTACAAGACTCCCTGGCTGACACTCAACTTCATCGTGCCGTTGAGCCTGATCGGCGGTTACGCTTTTAATGAGTTTTACCAATCAGGTCCCGGAAAGCCGTTTCTCGCCATCGGTCTTCTAGTGCTGGCACTGAGCTTAAGCGGATACAAGAGCATTGATCTCAACTTTTTCAACTACGACAATGATAATCCTAAGTATGTCTATGTCTATGCCCACACGCGTCGAGAGTTGCTCGAATTGGTGCACGAGATCGATAAAGTGGCCAAACGCTCCAGCGAGGGGGGCCGGCTCGGGATTACCATTGTGGCGCCGGATTATTGGCCTTTGCCGTGGTATTTCAGGGACTACGGTCGAGTTGGCTACTTTGGCAGAATGACCCCTACCTCTGAGCCCATCATTATTGCCGCAGCCGGCCAAAAAGCGGAGATAGAAAGAATGTTTGGCGACCGCCACCGGCAGGTGAAATCAGGATTCAATCTCGAAGGCAGCTACGCACTGAGGCCCGGGGTGGAACTGTTGCTATACGTGCGGGCAGACCTGGCGGAGGCGGGCGGGAACTCTTAAACACAGACTTAACCTTGTTTCTTACTTCAATTAAGGGAGGCTGAGTTGAAGTTCTGGTTGACATTCTAAGCGCCCCGCACTTATAGTGGCACACCCGTATGATGCCTCCGAGAAACCTGTTTTCAGGGGAGTCTTCAGAGGCCAGCCGATCAGACGACTTGCACGAATGTTCAAACTTCAACGGCTAGAGATCACCGGTTTTAAATCCTTCGCCGATCACACCGAAATAATCTTTACTGGAGATGGCATTACCGCAGTAGTCGGGCCAAACGGCTGCGGTAAGAGCAACGTTGCAGATGCTATAGCCTGGGTCCTGGGCGAGCAACGGGTTAAGCATCTGCGTGGCTCGGAAATGAAAGATGTGATCTTTCAGGGCTCTCGGGATCGTCAACCAAGTGGCATGGCTGAGGTCGTCATGCACATGGTGAGAGACGAGACCATCGAGCACGAGCCGGATATAGAGGATATAGACTCGACGCTTGAACAGATTGATGATGCCGCTGTTGATCTGGACGCGACCGTGCCCGAAATAAACGTTGCGCCTTCTCTCGATAATCTTCCTCCCAATACAGAAGCTGTCGAGGGAAATGCGGTCGGCGCTGGATCGGTCGCTGAGAAGACCACCTCGAGTCCCAGGATTTCCCACAAACGTCACTGGAGAAAGCGTAATCTTGCGCTCGAGTTTGCTCCTGGTGAATCTGTCTCCGTTACCCGGCGGCTGTATCGTTCTGGCGAGAGCGAGTACCTCCTAAACGATCGGCTCTGTCGCTTGCGCGATATCCAGGATCTCTTTTCCGGCACCGGTCTTTCAGGTGCTCACTACGCCATCATCGAGCAGGGGCGGATTGGTCAGATTCTCTCGGCCAAACCGATGGACCGCCGCACAATCATTGAAGAGGCAGCTGGCATTACAAAATTCCGCGTGCGCCAGCGCGCGGCAGAAGCGCGCCTGGAATCTGCCCGCTCGAACCTCTCGCGCATCTCCGACATCATCTCGGAGATTGATCGCCAAGTGAATAGCCTCCGGCGTCAGGCAGCGAAGGCGAGACGTTACCGTGTACTGCGCGAAGAGTTGCGAGGCTTGCTGCGCGACGTCTACATTGCGGAGGATCGAAAGCTTACGGCTGTACTCGCTGAAACCGAGACCCGGTTGCAGGAATCCGGACAGGCTGAACGTGTTCTTGCCGACGAGCTGGCCCAGCATGAACAGGATGGACGCGCGGCAACTCAGGAAGCCCGCCGGCTCGAGGACGACCTGGCGGCCGCCCGTGCGACTGCTGCCGAGGCGGTACTCAGGCGTGATCGAGAATTGCGAGAGCTTGGATATCAACAGGAACAGTTGGTTCAACTGGAGCAGCGCAAGTCGCAGGTTGGAAGCGAAATCGAGGTTCTTACCGCACGGTTGCTCCTGGTTGAGGCTGAATGCAAACGGCTCGAGGAGGAGGACGCAAAACTAAGGCTCGAAGCTGACGATTCGGCCCAGGTACTCCAGCGAGCTGAAGAGGCTTATGCGGTGACGCTGACATCGACAGCGCAGATCGAAGCCCAGATCGAGCATGAACGGGCGGAATTGCTCAAACACACGGCTGTAGCCGAGCGCTTGAGAGAGATCGCGCATCAGTTGGCCGGTAACCTCGAGAAGCTTGCTTTGCAGGCTGAGGGTTTGGAGCGGGAAGGTGAGCGGGCTGCCGCTATTTATGCCGAGCGCCTGGCGGAGGCTGAGAAGGTTGGGCAAGAACTCAACGATGTGCGCTCTGATCTTTCCAAACTGAATGCTGAGCGCGAACAGGCTGTTTTTGCGGTCGTGCAGGGCCACGAAGCCGTCAGCGACACGGATGCGGAACTAACCCGCGTGCGCGATGACTACTCACGCACCAGCCATCGCCTGGAAAGCTTGAAGGAGTTGGATGACCGGCGCGCCTACTATTCACCGGCTGTACAACTGATCTTTTCTTCGGCCGAAACGCCGCGTGATTTTCATTTCATCGGCACGTTGGCAGATGCTTTGAACGTAGACGCAAAATGGGAGCGGGCTGTTGAGGGCGTGCTCGGCTCATCGTTGCAATCCATCATTGTCCCAACACCCGACGATGCCATAAGCGCTGCCCAGTGGCTGAGGGAGAACAACGGTGGGCGAGCCAGTTTTCTCGTGGCAGGGTTGCATGGAGCGAGCGATGAAACGGACACGCTGCTTTGCCGGCTCGATGAGCGACCGGCGCTCTCAAACTCGTTCGCAGTAGAAGATACAGGTGACGTTCGTATCAGGGACCTGCTCGGGACGCCTTCGCAATTGTTGGCGGTCCTGAACCGAACATTGCCCCAAAAGATGAACGCGCGGGTAGCGCCAAATCTTGAAGCGGCAATGATGGAGTCGCTGCGCACTGGCGATGTTTACGTCACGTTGAACGGTGATTGGGTAGCAAGTGGGCAACTTGTCAATGCCGGCGATGCACGGGCGCTCGAAGAGGGTGCGGGGCTGTTGGCTTTTAAGCGAGAGTTGCGCGAGCTTGAGGCCCGAGCGGCGGTCCTTTCGGCTGAGGTCCAGTCTGCCGAAAGACTTGTGGCAAGCGCTCGAACTCGCTTGGTAGGCCTCGAGGATACTGTTCTGCTTCTGAATGAAGCTATTGGTCGTGAAGAGCGAGAGGCATTGGCGAGAGAACTGAATGCGACGGCTCTGGCCCAGGAGATTGAGCGTGCTGAGCGCCACCTTCGAGTAGTGGCTGATGACCGAACTCGAGTTGAGGAAGAGCGTCTTGAAATTGAACGCCGGCGAGTCGCTACCTTGAATGATGCGGAAGCAGCCGAGGAGTCTCGAGTGACAGCCGCCAACGCCGTCGTTCGGGCCTCCGCGATGCTTTCTGAGGCCCGGCGGGAAGCTGAGCTCGAGAGTGAAGGGCTTGCAGAGCAGCGCGCTCATGCTGCCGCTGCGTCTGAAAGGCGACGCTCTACAGCCAGCGATCTCCGACGCATGGTTTCAGAGCATACGGACCTGTCAGAGAGAATCGAGCGCCACCGGTTCGAAATTGTGGAAATGAACGCCCGCATGGATGAGTTACGCCAGTCAACGGCAGAACTCGAACGGCGAGCGGCTGGCGTTCAGCAAGAGCGCGCCAGCGAGGAACAGGTAATCTTAGACCTGACCGCTCAGTTGGAGCAGGCGCGCCAGAAAGCAGACACATTGGCCACCGAGCTCTCAGATCTCAACCGGCGTGCGGCAGAATTGCGGAACCTTCGAGGTTCGATAGAGATTCAGCGGGCGGAGGCTCAGGCGCGGCTGACGTTTGTGCGTGAAAACTGTGCCGTTGAGCTTAATCAGTCGCTGGAAGATCTGGCGCGCGAACACGAGCCCAGCCCTGAGTTTGAACTTGAGGGCGGTCAGGCGCGGGTTGAGGAATTGCGCCGCAGGCTCGAGAGTTTTGGCGCTGTGAACATGATGGCGCTCGAAGAGTTGTCCGAGGCTGAGGAGCGCCTGCTTTTCCTCACTTCACAACGACAGGATATAACTGATAGCATCGCTTCCACGGAAGAGGCACTGCGTGAAATAAAGCGTCGCTCGCGTGAGAGATTTCGGAGCGCGTTTGAACAGATCAACCGCAATTTTGGCGAACTCTTTAAGGAATTGTTTGGTGGTGGGCGCGGTGAGATGACGCTCATTGACGGCGACGATGTCCTCGAATCGGGCATCGATGTGATTGCGCAACCTCCGGGCAAGCGACTCCAGAACGTCCTATTGCTGTCCGGGGGAGAGAAAGCGATGGCGGCGTTGGCACTTGT
Source organism: Pyrinomonadaceae bacterium (assembly GCA_035512935.1). Taxonomy (GTDB): domain Bacteria; phylum Acidobacteriota; class Blastocatellia; order Pyrinomonadales; family Pyrinomonadaceae; genus PSRF01. The sequence goes on from DATKDA010000122.1 coordinate 10,324, forward strand.
GCTCGGCATCTTCCACTACCGGCCGGCGCCATTCTGTCTGCTTGACGAGGTTGACGCGCCGCTTGACGAAGCCAACGTTGGACGGTTTACTGATAAGGTCGTGCAGATGTCGACAGATACACAATTCATCGTCATAACGCACAACAAGAAGACGATGGAAATGGCACGTGCTCTCTATGGTGTGACCATGGAGGAGGTAGGTGTTTCGAAGCTCGTTTCGGTTAAGTTCGAGTGAAGAGTAGCAAGTCACGTTTAAGCGATTTACTCAATGCCGCGCTTGTAGTTTTGGGCGCGGCAATTCTTACTGCGTTTTTAGCAAGCGGCACTCTTGCTATTCAGAGCAATGGGTCACAAAAGCAGAATGTCCGCCCGAGCGCCCCTCAGGCTCTCAGCAGTCCCTCCGAAGAGGGCGAGAAGAGCGTCGAACAAGCCAGCTTTGCCTACGAATTTACGCAACCAAAATTTCACATCCGGCACATTGTGATCGAGCACGACGCGCTCGGCGCCGGCAAGATTACTTTCGAACGACTGCATGAGGAAGTGGCGATCGTTGAGCCATTGTCTTTGTCAAAGGCGGCACTGACCCGGATTTCGTCCCTGTGGGAAACGGCGCGTTTCCTCGAGTCCGACACCAATTATCAGTCCGATAAACAGTTTCCTCATCTTGGCACCATTAGCCTCAAGATGGCGAGGGGAGAGCGGAACCGTATCGCAGAATTCAACTGGACCAACAACGCTACCGTTGCTGCACTGGTGGCCGAATACCGGCGCGTCGCGGATCAGGCCATCTTTATTTTTGATATTTCAGTGGCAAGAGCTAACCAACCGCTGAACGCTCCCAAACTCCTTGAGCGACTTGAGTTGTTGATGCGCAGAGATGGGATCTCTGATCCTGAACAGTTGGTTCCTTTACTGCGTGAGCTTAGCACGGACGAACACATCCCTCTCATCGCCCGGCATCATGCCGATCGGTTGCTGAAGAAAATTAAGAAGTAAACTTTCGATCTGATAAAACTAGGCTGGCGGATTAATGGTCAAAAATCGGCGTGGATCATCCGCACGAATTCCACGACGCGATTTTCTGCCCAGAAACGATCCTCGCCGTCCTTCTGCGTACCCACAAAAGCGACGTGGCCGCCATGTTTCGGCGCCAGAAGCAGGAGGTAAGGGTTGTCCGTAAGGGCTTTATTTCGCAGTGGCTCAAAGGGAATAAACGGATCGTCCTGCGCATGAATGATTAGCGTTGGAATTTGAACGCCGTCGATTACGCGGATGGCGCTCGCCTTTTGATAGTAGTCATCCGCCCCCTTGAAGCCGTGCGCAACGGAGGTATAGCGATCGTCGAAATCTCGAATGGTCCGTACCAGGTGAACTTCGCTTGTGTCATAGAGTTCAGGGTAAAGTTTCTGCTTGAGGTAAATGCGCTTTCTCAACCGGCGCACAAAATCCTGATGATAGATCCAGTTGGACCGCAAGGTGATGGTACTAGCGCTTGCGGCCAGATCCACTGAGGGCGAAACCGCGCAAGCTCCGAGAAGCTGCGGAGGCGGTTGGGAACCAAACTCACCCGCCAGCTTGAGCACCAGGTTGCCACCGAGTGAGAATCCGATCAGAAAAAGTTTTGAGAGGCGGTCTTTTTCGATCAACTCCATAGCGATCGCTCGAAGATCTTCACTCATGCCTCCATGATAGAGTGTTGGCGTCAGGTGTTCCGTTCCGCCACAATTACGCAAGTTCACCCGCACCACATTGAATCCGGCGCGAAATGCTTTTTGCGCGGTGGCAAGCATGTAGATCGAATCACTCGAACCCTCAATCCCATGCCACATCACAACAGTCGGATGTTTCCGGGGATCTGGTTGCCAGCGACAGTGCGCCAGTACTTGCACGCCCGGCGCAACCTCAAATAAGCGGTCCTTATCCTCCTTTGCACGTAAACGGAAACGTCGCGGCCAGGCATAGCCAATCAGGGTCTGGGCGTGTCCATTAATGAAGAGTGGATGAGGCGTGAAAGGCTTGTGCACGAAAACGCGCGCCGCCTCAGCGAGAAAGGTCCGCACCCTTGCTTCCGCGACTACCGTTCCTGAGCCGGATTGGTCCGATTGAGAATCCAGGAACATTGATCAACACTGAACAGGGACTAATGCCTGTTCGATTCTGAAGGTCCGAGGGTAGCGTCAAGCATTATACGCATGTCTCGGCGAAATCAATACACCAGCCGATCATAATGATGAACAGAAAGAATTGGCGCGCAAAGACCAGAGATGAGCTGGCTATAGAGGTTTGGGAGGCATTGGACTGTGAGTCGGTCGGCGCGCCTGAACTAAAAGAGATCCAAAGGATAATCGAGGAGAAATTCGGTCGCGGCGCCGTCGAAAGTCCGGCGGCAATCGCGCGCACGCTCGCCGACGAGGGGGCTGTGCTGCGCCATCCGGAAGTCCTCGAGTTTGATTCAGAATGGCGCATTGAACACGCTTCAGAGTTCAGCGAGATCGACGATTTGGAGTTCTCGTCACTCGAGTCAGCGGCGTTATCGCTGTACCGGCTCGAGTTGCGACGGACAGAGATCGGGACCAGAAGCGATGGGCCTGGGCTAAAGTCCCTGCTTGATCTTGCCTCGGAGTATCGACGGGATGTTCTGGTCATTGCGGGAAGCAAAATCGCGGACGTTGCGGCCCGTGCTGAAGCCAGAGAGATAGCTCTGTGGATGCGAGTGTGGTTGGAACAACCCGAGCTTTTTGCGGATTGGCTGAGTCTGCGTAGCACCTCTCCCGAATTTCTTCAAAAGTTTGGCGACCGACAACTTCCCTGACGACAGCCAGCCTTAAATTCCTGGTCATTTCGGGAACTTTCCGTGGATGTCGCGCGAATTAGTAGTGACAGCTCGCGACTGAAGCCAGCAATGACAGCATTTAGCGCTCAATCTGATAGCGACCTGCTCAGGCGGGCTGCGGCCGGTGATGAAGACGCCTTCTGCGCCATTTACAGGCGTCATCAGGCAAGCATTTATCGATTCGCATTGCAGATGACCGGTTCGACTTCTCAGGCGGAAGACGTTACTCAAGAAGTGTTCATGGCATTGATTCGCGATCCTTCCTCCTTCGACGCGGGCCGGGGAACTCTGAGAGCTTTCCTCTTGGGGATCGCGCGAAATCACGTTCTGCGTCGATTCGACAAAGACCGTTATTACGTGCCAATCGATGTAGAGGCTGAAACGAGACCTGCGGCTGGCGAAGGACCGTTGGATCAGGTTTCGCGCGACGAGGTGATCGAGACAGTACGACGGGCCATCTTGAGCTTGCCGGAAAATTACCGCGAGGCAGTTGTGCTATGTGATTTGCAGGAGCTGAGTTATGCGGAAGCTGCTGTCGTATTGAGTTGCGCCGTCGGGACGGTTCGTTCGCGGCTGCATCGAGGGCGCGCCATGCTATTGGAAAAGCTCCAACCGGCTCGTCAGAGTGACCCCGGGCCGGGAGTGAAATCAGCGAGGTGTTTTGCGTGAACTGCGAGAGATTTGCCGGATTGGTTACTGATTTGGCGCGCCATGGAATCATGGAAGCGCAACTTCGTGAGGAGGCGCTCAACCATGCTCATGAGTGTGAGCGCTGTGGAATGAGGCTCAACGGGGAACTGGCGTTGACGGCGAAACTCAGAATGCTTGCTGAGCGCATGAATCAAATGCGAGCGTCCCAAGAATTGGAAGAGCGGCTAAAGATTGCGTTTCGAAGCCGTGAGTTTCTCGATACTCGACAGAAGGTCGGGGTGTTTCGACCTTGGACCACGGCTGCGGCGGCGGCTGTTCTCATTGCCCTTGGCATTGTACTGGCGAGCTGGCGTGTCGCTCCGGTCAATGAGGAAGGTGATCAGTCGAGTGACACAACTAAGCCTGTGGCCGCAGCTTTATCTGATGACTCCATTCCCGAGGAACTTGCGGAAAAGGTTATGGAAAAAGGAGAGCTTGAGGCGGCTGCTACTCCGCCTGCTCGTCAGTCACCCCGCAAGCGTCGCGGAAAAAGGAATCCAGCCGTCGAAACACGACGGGGTAGCGACGATCTCGATTACAGGGAAATAGAGATTGCGACTGACTTTCTGCCCGTCAACTATGGAGGACCGATGAATCTCCAGGACGGTGGTCAGATTGTCCGCGTCGAACTGCCGCGTGCGGCGCTTCTGAATTTTGGGCTGCCTGTAAATATGGCGCGCGTCGATGAGAGGGTCAAAGCGGATGTGGTGATCGGCGCCGATGGACTAGCACGCGCCATCCGTTTTGTGCAGTGAGTACCAAGTTTGAGAACATCATTGAAAGGAAGAATTTTAGTCATGAAATTGAAATGGGCGATCCTAGTGGGTCTCGCAGTTATGATCACGTTTTTACCAGGTACGAGCCTTGGCCAGGAGCAGGAGCCCGCACCGGAGCGTAAGGTAGTCTTCGAGCCTTACGGAGTAATGCAGGGCCCGGTTGGGACACATCTGCCGCGAATTGGTCAGGACACCTTTGTATTTGTGGCATCCGAGATGGGGTTCGATGCGAAATCGGTGAAAGGAGCGCCTTATTCGGCTGAAGCGACCACCGAAGCAATTCAGACACTAAGTGATGGAAACCGGATTGTCAGGAAATCATCGGCGGCGGTGTACCGTGACAGTGAAGGTCGAACTCGTCGAGAACAAACATTGGCTGCCATAGGTCCATTTGCCACTGCCGGCGAGCCGCCGAAAACCATTCACATCAATGATCCGGTGGCCGGAGTCAGCTACATGCTTGACCCGAATACTCGTATTGCTCGCAAGATGCAGCCGATGCAATATTCACGTAGAATTGCTTCCAGCTCCGGCACGGGGACTGGTGTGGTGGCATTTCGATCGTCGGGCGGAGTAACTGTGCAGAGCGAGGGTAAGACTCCCTCGAAGGAAGGAAAAACGGTAACCTCAGGAAGTGCAGTTTTCACTCACCGATTGTCTCATCCGGGTCCCGACCAAGGGCCGGTTGTACTCTGGCATGCAAAGAAGGGGACGAAAGTGAACACGGAGCCTTTGGGAAGTCAGATCATAGAAGGCGTGACGGCTGAGGGGACGCGGCAGACGTCTGTGATTCCCGCCGGCGAGATTGGCAATGAGCGTCCGATTGAGGTCGTCTCCGAGCGTTGGTTTTCGCCGGAGTTGAAAACGGTCGTCCTCACTATTCATCGCGACCCGAGGTTCGGCGAGACGATTTATCGTCTGACAAACATCAATCGAAGTGAACCAGACCCTTCACTTTTCGAAGTGCCGGGAGACTATGCGGTAAAGGATGCAGCGGTCCGGGTTCAAAAGTACCAGGTGGAAAAGCCGGCGAATAAACAATAGGCCTTGGGACGCCTGTTCCGAACAAGGAGCCGATCCATGAAGGCGCACGAGCTACACGAACCTCTCTAATACTTTGTGTAGCTTCGTGTGAATTCGTGGATCGGGTCTTTCTCCGCGGCATTCTCTCCGGAAAAGACACCGAAGCAAAAAACTAATCCTCTTCTTCGCCGCCGCGAATTCGGCCTTCGGCGCGCGACTGCTCGACGATCTTCTGGGCCAGATTCCCTGGCACGGGATCATAGTGAGAAAACTGCATGTGGAATGATCCACGGGCCGCCGTGATCGAGTTCAGTGTCGATTGGTAGTTCAGCATTTCTGCCATTGGCACCTGGGCCTTGATGACCTGCTGGTTCCCTGTAGTCTCCATTCCCTGCACCCGGCCTCGACGAGAGTTCAGATCCCCCATAATGTCACCGCTGTATTCCTGTGGCGCCAGGATCTCGACATCCATAATGGGTTCGAGAATCGAAGGTCTTACTTTTTCCATGGCTGCGCGAAACGCTTTTCGCCCGGCGGCACGGAAAGAATGTTCATCAGAGTCGACGGTGTGATAGGAACCATCTATGAGTTGAACTTTGAAATCAACCAGAGGATAACCAGCGATGGCGCCGGACTGCGCCGCTTCGATTATGCCTTTCTCGATCGCTGGTCGAAACTGCTGAGGAACAGCGCCACCGAAGATCTTATCCTCAAAGACAAAGCCGCCACCCCGCGGCATGGGCTCGAACACTACTTTGCAGTCGCCAAACTGTCCCCGACCCCCGGTTTGTTTTTTGTGCCGTCCCTGCACCTCGGCGCGTTGAGTAATCGTCTCTTTGTAGGGAACTTTTGGCGGATGAAGCGTTACTTCGACGCTGTAGCGTTTCTTCAGCTTTTCCACCACGGTTTCCACGTGCAACTGGCCCGAACCGGAAAGTAAAAATTCCTTTGTCTGCGCGTCGCGCGTAAAATGAAGGGCGGAGTCCTCCTCCAGAATCTTATGAAGGGCGACGCTGATCTTCTCCTCGTCCTGTCGTGACTTTGGTTCGATTGCAAATGCAATTGCGGCCTCAGGGTATTCGACAGGTTTATAGACAACTGGCGCCTGCTTATCGCAAAGGGTATCGCCGGTCTGGGTCTCTTTGAGTTTCACGCAGGCAATGATGTCGCCGGCGTGAGCCTCAGAGGTCTTGTCGAGGTGCTTTCCCTGCATGATGTTGAGGGCGCCCAGACGCTCCATCACGCCTCTGGTCGAGTTGAATACGGTAGCGTCGTTCTGTAAGTGACCGCTGATCACCTTCATAACATTGATGCGGCCCGCGAACGGATCGGCAACCGTGCGGAAGCAGTATGCTGAAAAAGGCTCTTCATCACTGTAACGCCGGGGAATCTTCTCGCCGTCCGGACCTGAGTCGACCGGATGTCCGTACTCGGCTTCATGAGCTGCCGGGTTGGGCGCATAGTCGACAAGTCCGTTAAGTAATGCGCGCAATCCTACGAGACTCAAACTCGAGACAGCGAATACGGGACAAAGTTTGCTCTGGGCAATTGCCCGACTGATGTTTGGAAGTATGTCCTCTTCGTCCAAAGTGCCCCGCTCAAAATATTTCTCCAGCAATGCGTCATCTGACTCGGCTACCAGTTCCACCAGCCGCTCTCTGGTCTTTTCGAGCAGTTCCCGGCTTTCACTGGGAATATCAATCTCTTTAGGTTGACCATCGGCGCCGAGTTCGTATGCTTTCATATGAACAACATCGACCACGCCACTGAAGTCTTTTTCTTTTCCAATCGGCAATGTGAAAGGAATAATTGCTCGGCTAAAAGTGTTCTGCGCGCTGTTCACAGCAGCACCGAAATCTGAATGCTCCTTGTCGAGCTTGGTCACCACCATCATCCGAGGGACGATAAATTCGTTCGCATAGGCCCAGGTTTTTTCCGTCTGTACTTCGACACCCTTGACGGCATCGACTACCACCAGCGCGCAATCAGCAATTCGCAGAGCCGGACGAGCATGGGCCACAAAGGCCGCGTATCCGGGTGTATCGACGAAGCTAATTTTTGTATCACGATGTTCCAGATGAGCGAGGGCGGTATTGAGGGTTATCTTGCGAGCTATTGAATCCTCTTCGTAGTCCGTAACCGTTGTACCTTCATCAACTTTACCCCAGCGCGGAGTTGCTCCAGCGACGTAGAGAAGCGAACTGATCAGTTGCGTCTTCCCTGCGTCGCCATGTCCAATGACCGCAAGGTTGCGAATCGACTCAGTAGGATAAGCTTTCATAACGATAATTCCTTTCGGGCATACAAGATTTGGCGAAGGGTACCCGGCCGCTTCGATAAGAAGTCTCCTCTAAACTTGGCAGGATGTGCTCGGGTGATGAACTAATTTATCCGAGCGTCAAGGGTAAAGGCAAGTTAAGCCTGCTGAACCGCGACCTTCCGTATATCGCTGGCAAATGTCTCGATAGTTGGCTCTCTGCGCACAGGAGCTTGAACGAAAACGTATGGCCTGCATTCCAAATGGACACTATTTGTTGGTTAATCCGAACTATGGAGCGATCGTTTAGCCGTTCATGAGCGATTACTGACTTAAGAAGGACCACCGGCGATCCTTTGCTAACGCTTGGGCATCCTAGAAATGTCCATGGGTGGATAGAAGTTTGGGAGAAATAAACATGATTTACAAAAGATTGATGACGTTGTTTGTGACTTTAATGTTCGCTTTTAGCGCTAGCGTCGTTGCGTTTGCCGCACCGGACAATGCAGATAAGGAGCAGCGTAATCGTCGCGTTCTGGCGCCCTTAAATATAGCGATTTTAATCCAGGATGATCTTATTTCGAGGGTGGGGAATGAGTTAAATGTCACCCGCGATTTTATCCGTTCACTTCCGGCGGGTTCACGTGTGATGGTTGGTTACATCACTACAGGAACTTTGCAGGTTCGCCAGCCGTTCACTACTGATCTTGAGAAGGCGGCCGGATCGTTACGCATTCCGGCGGCGACCACAGCCGCGTCGGCTTACAATCCTTATGTTGAGGTTATTGAAGCGCTGCGTAAGTTCGATCAGGAAGGAACGGCGAGAAATGCTGTTTTGCTGATTTCAGATGGGCTCGATACAAGTCGTGGCTTTGACTCGACGGCAGCAGGTCGCACATTGGATCTCGAAAGGGCCATCAATGAAGCGCAGCGACGCAACGTGTCCGTTTACACTTTCTATGCGCCTTCGGTGGGCCTGACGAGCAGAAGCCGGTTGGCGGCCAGTTACGGTCAGAGCTCGCTGAATCGATTGGCAAATGAGACTGGCGGAAAGGCGTTCTTTCAGGGCAGCACCAGTTTCGTGACATTCGATTCCTACTTTGCCCGGTTGCGAGAGACATTGAACGATCAGTACGCAAGGGCCAGATAACCGAAACGTTTATCTGTTTCAGGAAGCGCCATCGGGGAACTTGATCTCGATGGCGCTTCTTTTTGTTGCGCAATCGCTTCACGAGCCGGGCCGCCGTTTCCCCCTGGAATCTTCGGGAACACGGGTTTGTTTTTGAGGTGTCAAAGCGTCCTCTGAAGGGCCGAATTTGCACTTGGCCCTAAACAAAGGCGATGGTAAAGTTGCACGGCAAAGCCGGAGTAAATGGTCTGATCGAGCTTTTTTGCGGGCCGTCGCTTACGCTCTGAAGACTGGCAAAGTGCGCGAATATTGTCTCATCGTCGAAGGGGCTTACCTCTCCGAATCCGAGGCTGAACACGCCTTGCGTGACCCATTTATCGAAGATTGGGTCGAACAAACCGGGCGCTTTCGAATCCACAACATGGATGAAATACAGATTACGCCGGGCGTTACTTTGGGCTCGCTGGGAGTTTTAATGCTCGATGAGCGGGTCTTTGAAATTGCCAGCGCCGATCCTGAACGCCCTTTAACTGAACATAAAGCAAAGGGAGTTGCCGAGGCGCTCCGGCGACAGGATATGTTTGACGATATTAAGGTCGAACCCCGCTACGACGAAGAGCCGGCTGTTTAGATGTCAGTCGCGAAAACATTTCCGGTGCCTTACATCGAAACCTATTTAAACGGTCGTGTTGTGGTTCTCGTCGGGGATATCACCAGCCAGCATGTTGACGCGATTGTTAATGCTGCCAATTCGTCATTGCTTGGCGGGGGTGGTGTTGATGGCGCAATCCATCGCGCCGGCGGACCAGAAATTCTGAAAGAGTGTAAAGAGATCCGTCGTACTAAATATCCTGATGGCCTGCCGGCCGGAAAAGCAGTGGTTACATCAGGCGGCTCGTTACCTGCCCGCTATGTGATTCACACGGTTGGCCCGCTGTACGGCCGGCATGACGGACAGGAGGCAGAATTGTTGGCAGCCTGTTATAGAAACTCTCTCTTACTTGCCAATGATTACTTTGTTGCCTCCATTGCTTTTCCCGCCATCTCAACCGGAGTTTTCAGATATCCGCAATCTGAAGCGGCGGCAATCGCCTCACAAGCGATAGAAGATTCTATTTATCAAGTCAGTAGCATAAACGAGGTACGGTTGGTCTTTTTTCAGCCCGAGAGTGCTGACGAATTCCTAAAGCATCAGCGGTTTTCGAAACGTTGACCTCGGTTTCGATTTCATTTAGCTGATGGAGGGCCTCGTGCTGGCTCTTTGACCAGGGATGCATAATGGAAGTTGACGATACAGCCAAGATGATCGAAGCAAGCGAAGCTACAAACAATAAACGGGTCGAACAAGGTCCTGAATTGCCTCATACCCTGCTTCCACTCGAGCGACTTGCATGGAATTTCTGGTGGAGTTGGTCAGCCGAGGGGCCAAGTATCTTTCGGTCTCTCGATCCGGATCTTTGGGAGGAAGTAGAACACAATCCTCGTCTGTTGCTTGCAAGGACCTCTGAATCCTGGGTCGCTCAGATGGCAACCGATCCTGCGTACATCTCCCGCGTCCGTCGGGCTGCCGACAGCTTTGACGATTACATGAAGCCGTCCAAGTTGTGGCAAGACGAGTCCGGATCCTCCCCAATCACGCCAGAGCGCCCCGTTGCCTACTTCTGTGCTGAATATGGCGTCCACAATTCGCTGCCGCTTTATTCGGGTGGTCTGGGAATGTTGGCCGGCGATCATCTCAAATCAGCGAGCGACCTCAAGCTACCGTTGCTCGGAATCGGTCTCCTTTACCGCTACGGCTATTTCCGGCAGAGCCTGCGGCGCGATGGATGGCAAGAGGAATACTACGGCGAGACTCATCCGTCGGAGTTACCAATACATCTGATCAAGGACGAGAAGGGCGCGAGGCTTCTGATTGAAGTGTTGATCAGAGATCGTGTGGTGCGGGCCCAGGTTTGGCGCGCAGAAGTTGGCCGCGTGCCCCTCTATCTTCTCGATACAAACATTACTGAGAATGAAGAGACGGATCGCTGGGTAACCGCCCACCTGTATGGTGGGGATCGCGAGACTCGCATTGTCCAGGAGATGTTACTCGGGATTGGGGGCGTGCGCCTGCTGCGCAAACTCGGAATCGAGCCTCATGTCTATCATCTCAACGAAGGTCACTCTGCCTTCTTGACTCTCGAACTAGCGCGCGAGTTGATACATTCCCGGGGACTAAGCTTTGCGGAGGCCTCAAAACTCGTGCGCGAGCAGTGCATATTTACCACGCACACGCCGGTTGCTGCCGGCAACGATGAATTCGATCCCGATCTGATCCGGCGCTCGTTTGGCCCGGCTCTCGAGCAGGAACTTGGATTAACTCACGATGAATTCCTGGCTCTGGGCCGCATCGACCCGACAAACCACGAAGAGCGTTTTGGGCTTACACCGCTTGCCATTCGCATGTGTCGCTCAACCAATGGCGTTAGTAGAAAGCATGGAGAAGTGTCCCGGGCACTGTGGCACAAACTTTTCCCGCAACTACGGGTTGAAGAGGTTCCAATAACCCACGTAACCAACGGTGTACATGCTCCTACCTGGGTGGCTCCACTTATACGATCGCTCTACGAAGCCTCCATGGGTGAGGATTGGACCAACAAAGTTCGTGATCCGCGCCGATGGGAGAAGGGGATAGCCCGAATTTCAGACGAAGAATTGTGGAATTCCCATCGACTCTTGAAACGAGGGCTGGTGGCTTTTATTCGGCACCGCTCTTTTCACGCGCGGCTTGCGCGCAACGAGAGCGTCGAGTACGCAGAAGCTGCCAGGATCATCTTCGATCCCGAAGCTCTCACGATCGGCTTTGCGCGACGTATTGCCGGCTACAAACGTTGGGGGCTGTTGCTTACGGATCAGGAGCGACTTCTGAAAATGATAAATAACAGCGAACGTCCGGTCCAATTAGTCTTTGCAGGAAAAGCCCATCCACAGGACCAGGGAGCGAAGTTTATCTTGCAGCAGATAGCGCAGTGGAAGCACGATCCAAATCTTGGTGGTCGGGCGGTTTTCTTGCAGGATTATGATCAGGAGATCGCACGGCAACTTGTATCGGCAGTTGATGTCTGGTTGAACGTTCCCCGGAAGCCTCTCGAAGCCTCCGGTACAAGCGGCGAGAAGGTAGCCATTAACTGTGGATTGAACCTGTCAGTTCTGGATGGCTGGTGGCTGGAGGGTTATGACGGGAAAAACGGATTTGCAATCGGGGATAGCTCGGCGCCTCAGAATGATGCTGAAGTTGACGCGAGCGATGCTGAATCCCTCTATTGTCTGTTGGAGGATCAGGTTATCCCTTTATATTACGACCGCGATCGTGATGGCCTGCCGAGAAAGTGGATCTCGATGATGAAGCGCTCGATCGCCACTCTGGTTCCCGCCTATAACAGCGACCGGATGGTCGAAGAGTATGCCCGCCGACTATACAGGAATCCAGATAATGACTCTCACTAAACCCGGCGCCCAGTGGGTCTAGACAATAATGATCCTTAGTTCCGGTGTGTTAGACTACCTGCCGAAGTCTCAGCGCTTCCTTTCGTTATTCGATCATTCGGAATAGTAGTGATCGGGAACCGTTTGAGATGGTTCTTCATGAAATACTGCACCGTCTGCAAAACTAAATACGAAGACAATGTGAGCTTCTGTACCGCCGATGGGGAGGTTCTGGAGGACGATCCGTCCTCGATCGTCGGTACGGTTCTCGACGGGCAATATCAGATCGAAGCGCTGCTCGGGAAGGGCGGGATGGGAGCGGTTTATCGCGCGCGGCACATCCTGCTCGGGGACCGGGTAGCCATCAAGATTCTTCCGACCGAGGTTCGCAACAATGCAGAGTGGCTCCGTCGCTTTCGTCGCGAGGGTCAGGCAGCACGCCGTTTCCGGCACCCAAACGCGGTCACAGTCTACGATCTCCGCACCGCCGGCGATGGCACCATCTACATGGTTATGGAGTATGTGGAAGGGCACACGCTTGACGCCGAGATCAAGAGACGTGGGCGGTTCACTCCCGACGAAGCCGTGGCGATTCTGGAGCCAATCATGAGTGTGCTGCATACGGCGCACGCCATGGGAGTGGTGCATCGCGATCTTAAGCCGGACAATATCATGATCGGAAAGGCGAGCACGGGCGAGGGACCCAGCGTCAAGTTACTGGATCTCGGAATAGCAAAGATGCGTGAGGTTGCCGGCTCTGACTCGGGTGGCACTACTGCGCTTACGCTGGCTGGACAGGTGCTTGGCACTCCATACTATATGTCCCCCGAACAGTGGGGTGAGTTGCCAAAAGACGGTAATTCCGAGATCGATGGCCGCGCTGACATCTATAGCCTTGGACTCGTTGTTTACGAGATGATCACAGGTAAGCGACCTGTTTCCGGCCTGACGCTTCATGAACTGCGAAGAGAACATTTGTCTGTTACGCCGCCTCTTTTGGAGGAGGTCGTTCCCGACGTGCCACGTGAGTTCAGCGAAGCAATTGCCAGGGCGCTGTCAAAAGATCGGGGTGACCGTCCCGCGACTGCGGGTGACTTGGCGGCGCAACTAAGGCTCGCGACAGGAATGACTGCGCCGGCAGCCCATACTACATTTCCGGACATCCCACCGCTCGAACAATCAAGAGCCGAGACTGTTGAGGCTGCGAAAACCAGACAAACACGATCAGACGTTGATGCTCCTACGGTGCTCACAAACGGGGCGATGCCAACCGTTGGTCCAGGGGTCCCGCAATCGAGCCCTTCACCCCAACCAATTCCCAGTGCCGAAAGCCGACCCGCGTATGTGAGTTCCCCTGCCGCGTCAAGCTCTCCGGATTTTGCAACTATCGCCGAGTCCGCTTCGGGAGCACTGCCGGCCACTACAGCACTTCCGCAAATTAAGAGCCGCCCCGAAGAACGGGTTCGCCGGAAGGGAGGATTGATTGTTGCCGGCGCAATCGTTGGCCTGGTTGTACTTGTCACTATGGGTTTGGGTGGTTTCTATGCATTCAATTGGTTGACTTCCGAGCCTGGCAACAACACTCCTGGGAATGAGAACGTTGCGGTCGTTGACCCTGCTACTGAAGTGACTACACGACGTGAGGTTGGGCACTACTGGCTCGAACTGTGGTCTAACAAGCCCGATAGTCAAACAGTGCGGGTTGCTGGCGTCGTCCCGTTGGCTTCTGGGCAGGCATTCAAGTTTCATTTCGTCTTTGGTAATGATGGATATCTCTATATTGTAGGTCCCGGGCAACAAAACGAACCTACAGCATTTCTGACTGCCAGGCCGCCTGCGGGATCGGGTTTGGATTCGAATCGGGTCACCCGGGGAGCCAATTTCAGCTTCCCGAAAGGCGACGAACATTGGGTAGAACTGGATAAGAAGCCCGGTACTGAGACGTATACGGTGCTCTTTTCGCCCGTGCCGCTTGAGTCCCCCCTTTTTCTTGCCTCTCAAGCTACGGGCGAGCCCCTAAGCAGCAAAGAACTTGATAGTTGGAACGACTTCCTCTCGAAATCGAAGGTGACCAAACCAGTTGTCGAACTAAACAACGGAGACGGAACGGCGCCTTTTGTTACTATTAAGCTCCCCGAAGCAGAGGCCGAGGGGAATCCGATTATCTTTGAGATTCGTATTCAACATAAGTAGTTTCTCCGATTGCGGGAGATAATGGTGGACTGTGCAAGGAGGATGAGATGAAAAAAACTTTTGCTGCCATTTCGGTGGCTGTCTTAATTGTTACCGGAGCGGTACTCTCTTTGGCGCAGGATGAAGAGAATGTACGCGGGGCCTTTCTCACAACCCGGCCAAAAGCTGAAGAAAGGAAATCCAGTCCAAAACCAGCGCGCAGCCGCCGCCGTCCCAAGCCGGCTGCGACCAGCACGCCTGCAACAACAACGCCGGTCAAGGCGGAGCCAACAACAGGTACTGGGACTCCCCGAATCCGGGAGCAGCGCATCGGTCTTGGTTTGACTCTGTTCATGCGAGACTCGAACGGCATGGCGGTCAGGGTCGATCCCACCCGCGAGTTTCGCGAGGGTGATCGCATCCGTGTCCTGCTTGAAACAAACGCTGATGGCTATCTCTATATCTTCAATACTACCAACGAAGGTCCGCCGGTCATGCTCTACCCTGATCCCCAACTCGATGAAGGCGGAAACTACGTTCAATCGCATGTTCCTTTTGAGATCCCTTCGAGCCTTGCCGCTGAAGAACGGTTGCGGTGGCTTCAGTTTGACGAGCATGCGGGAAGAGAGAGAGTATATTTTGTATTCTCGAGGGAACCTTTATCAGGAATTCCGCTCGAAGAAGGGTTGATCTCCTTTTGTGCAGAGAATAAAAGCTCATGCCCGATTAAGCCGGAGGCTGATCTTTGGGCAAGGATCCAACGCGAAGTGAACCAGCCGATGCAGGTAGCCAAAGCGCAGAGTTACGGTAAGACCGAGACTCCGGGAGAACGCGAGGCTACCACGCGAGGGATCGGACTAAGCAAGGAAGATCCGGAACCGTCGCTCGTGCTAATGACGGTTTCGTCAGATCGCAATACCCTGATGACAGCGCTCGACCTGACTCATAAGTAACACAGTAGCGCTGATTAATTTACGGAAGTCCCCCGACACTACTGTCTTTATTTCTAGAGGAGTTGCTTTATGAAATCTACCTCTGCGAGGCTAATTACCTTGCTTGCCACAAGTGCGCTTCTTTGCAACCTTACCGCTGCGCCTATCGTTGCCCGGAGTACGCAACAGCCGTCTCAAACGCAGCAGCAATCGGATCAGGCTGCAACGGCGCTGCGAGAAGGCAGACAGTTGCTTAAACGTGGGCAGTCGGATCAGGCTCTTGTGCAGCTTCAGAAAGCCCTGAGCCTTTACACAGCGGCCAAGAACAACAGGGGCATCGCGGCGACTCACAATGAATTGGGCGACCTCTATCTGCGTCAGGGTCAACATACTGTCGCGCTGGACCATTATCAGAAGGCTCTGGACGGTTTTATCGGAGCGCAAGCGAAGCAGGATGTAGTTACTGCCGCCATCGGCGTAGCAGACGACAAATTCAATGCCAATCTGATGCTGGCCAAGATCGGAGACGTCAATTTCCGTCTTGGGAAGTACAACGAAGCAAGAGCAGCCTATGGCAGGATGGAGGCAAAGAAACCGGAGAGCGCGGCTGCTAAGGTCGGCCGGAGATTTGGAGGCTTCGGAGCCATCGTGGGCGGTATCTCAACCGGTAATGTTTCAGTGGCAGCGCCCACGAGCGCCTTGACGGTGGCCCTCGAAGCGAAGAAGGAACTGGATGAGTATCGAGTCTCAATTGTTTACGCCAGTTATCAGTTGGGAATGGGCCGGCTGGCCTATTTCAACAACGAGCTCGAGCCGGCAAAAAAGAATTTTCAAAACGCTCTTGATGCCGCAGGTAGCAGTCTGGCGTTTCTGGCAGGGTTGGGACAAACACGTCGTTTTCGAGCGGCAGCCAGGACTAGTCTCGGGGATGTAGCGTTGCGGCAAGGTAAATTCAAAGATGCTACGAAGTTTTATACGGAGGCAGTCAAAGGAGCTCAGGATGATAAGCGGCTCGATCTGATGTGGCCTGCGCAACGTGGACTCGGACGAGGCCTGTGGCTTCAGGCGGAGCAGGAGAAGAATCCGAAGAAGGCTGAATCAATGATGGAATCGGCAATAGGCAATTACCGGAACGCCCTTTCTACGATTGAAACTTTGCGACAAGGAAGTCTCCGTGCTGACGAAGCCCGCACTACATTCCTCGCCTCAACCAAAGACGTTTTCGATGAAGCTGTTGCTGGCCTTGCTGAAATGGCCTTGCGGAGCAGCTCGGCGACCGGAACTCCGTTAACAGGGAAGTCTCTCGAGTATGCTGCCGAGGCTTTTAAGATCAACGAGCAGTCACGGGCACGCTCTCTGTTGGATCTGCTTAACGAAAGTGGAGGATCTATCACCGAAGGAGTGCCCGTAGAACTGCTAAAGCGAAAACAAGAGAATCTGAGCCGCCAGCAGGAAATTGCCGAAGTTCTTACGGGTATCAATATCTCAACGGCTGAACAGAAGAAGAAGCCAGGCGAGCTCGAAACGGAACTAGAAACATTACAAACAGAGTTTGACCAAATCGAAAACCAGATTCGTACCTCGAGTCCACGGTACGCCCAGTTAACCGCTAGCCAGCCGCTCTCCCTGACGGAGGTACAGCAGAAGGTTCTCGATGATTCGACCGTTCTGATGGCTTATAGCCTCGGCACGGACGCCTCGTACCTTTGGGCCGTCAGCCGGGAAGCAGTTGCTTTGCACAAGCTTCCGGCACGGCCGGAATTGGACAAGCTCGCAACCGAAATGCGCGCTCAGCTAATACCTTCAAAGCTCCAGCGACGCATCGTCGGCATCGACGTAGTGGATCCTGCACGGGGATTGGGCATTTCTTCCACACCCCATGGGGATGGTGCTGCTGCCTTTATCGCAGCCTCCCACGCTCTCTATAAAGCAGTGATTGAGCCCGCCGCTCCTATGGTTGCCGAGAACCGCATTTTAGTGGTGGCGGATGGCGCGCTTAATTACGTACCATTTGAGGCCCTGGTTAAATCAGCCACTCCCGGTGATTACTCGACCCTCGACTATCTAATCAAAACCAATGAGGTGGCGTACGCGCCATCTGCCTCTGTCATCGGCGCTATTCGAGCGCAGGGAAGTCGAACCGTTGGCAAGGGCCTTCTGGTAGTTGCCGATCCCGTATTTAATTCACTGGACACCCGGGCACGTGGAGTCTCCAGTACGACACAAGCTGACGCAGGGACAAGGGGATTGGGGCTTCAGAGTGCCCTAGCAGATGTCGCAGGTTCGCCTGCCTCAGGCCCTGCCGGAACGGAGAAGATGCAGGGCTTGCCACTCTCTCGACTGGCGGGGACCAGAGCTGAGGCGGAAGAGATTGCAAAACTCGCGAAGCAGTCGGGTGCTCATACAGATCTTTGGTTGGACCTTGACGCCGCCGAAGAGAACTTTGAGGCTCGCGATTTAAAGAACTATCGAGTTGTCCACATAGCCACGCATGGTCTCTTGAATGCCGAGCGACCGCAATTCACCGGCCTCGTGTTATCTCTCATTGGAAACAAACGTGGGGACGGTTTTCTGAGAACTGATGAAGTATTCAATCTTCGCCTGGGCTCGCCGCTGGTGATGCTGTCTGCCTGCGAGACAGGGCTTGGCAAAGAGCGACGGGGCGAGGGGGTATTGGGTTTGACCCGAGCTTTCATGTATGCAGGCGCCCCCACTGTCGGCGTCAGTCTTTGGTCCGTCGCCGATAAATCGACTGCCGATCTGATGAGCGATTTCTATAAGCGTCTGCTTGTTCCCGGAACCCAGCAACAACTGAGTCCTTCAGCAGCAATGCGCGCCGCACAACTCCAGATGATTGGCGCCAAGAAGTACAGTGCCCCTTTCTATTGGGCGCCGTTTGTTTTAATCGGTGACTGGCAGCAAGGATGATTCTCGATTAGACCAAGTCCCTCGGCGGATGATTGCTCGGGAAAAAACTTCCGAGCCTCCCGATCATCCGCCGCCGGTCTTGGGCATCCTTTCTACAGAAGCCGTCCAGCCGCGCTGACAAACGCTCAATTCTTGCCAATTGCTTTGCGCCGCCGCCGTAATTTTCCTGCGAGGGTCGCCAATCCGGTTCCCAGGAGTGCGATCGTTGCCGGTTCCGGAACAGGCGTCATACTTGCAGTTCCCTCCACGACAATATTGTCGAGCCGATTGTTACCAGTCGATGACGATGCCCCGTCAAAGAGAATCCGGAAGACCACGTTGGGGTTGTTGTTCAGTACTGTGATTGCGCTCAGGTCGAACGAGAGCGTGCTGAATGAGATCCCAGGACCAAAGGCGCCACCGAACGTGGTAAAGGTGGCGCCCCCGTCCGCACTGTATTGGAACTGATTGTTATTGAAACCCGTGGACGTGGCCTGCGCCGCGAAACTCACAATGATATTCGTAAAGCCAACCGTGCTCACGCTGAAGGTGAGATCTCGGCCGTTATTGGCCAGACTGGTCCCGCCCTGAAGAGTCAGTGACTGCCCCGCGGTATCGCCGAGCCTTGCGTTGACCCCCGTTCCTCCGAAACTGAACAGCACGTTGGCCAGATTGAAGTTCGTCGTTAGAGTGCCGGCGCCGTGACTGATGCTTAGATCTGAGTTATTGAAGTTCCAGACTGCGATCTCATCGGCTTGAGCCGGCATCGGCAACATAAGCAGAAGAAGTGGTAATGCCAAAGGGAACTTAAGCCATGCCGGGCTCAGTGAGGATAGTTTAGACATGTGTGATCTCCTTAATGAGGTTAGGAATCAAGCTTTTCGGTCAGTAAAAGCCCCGAGAAACTTTCGCGAGAGATTCGAACAGGTGACGCAAGCTATTGATTGGCCTGTGAGGTCAGCCTATGCGGTCTCAGTTAGCGGGGCAGACAATAAGCTCTTTTTCAATTCTCGTCAATAGCCATATCAGTCGAAAACAGGAGACCAACTAATCATCTGTTAGCAGTGCTGTCTTTGGCTTAACCGAGCCGGTGAGCTAATATCAAGGAGCTCAGAGTATTAGGACTGATTTCATGGAAAATCATTTCAAAAGAATCATTAATACAGAATCATTAGATGAGTTGTTGGCGCGCTCACGGACTGTGCCGGTGGTCCTTTTCAAACATAGCTTGACTTGTGCAGCTAGTGCCGCGGCTCACGAAGAGATGATGCGATTTGGTGGTGAAGTCGCTCTGGTTGAAGTGCAAAGGGCTCGCGATGTTTCCCGCGAAATCGAGGAACGTACCGGGATTGGGCACGAATCACCTCAGGTGATCGTTTTTCGCGACGGGAAGGCTGTCTGGAGTGCCTCGCATTTTGACATACGCGGTGAAAGAGTGGCAGAAGTCGTTAGGCAACACATTCCGGAGTAGGAAACTAACCCTGTTAACTTCTATGATTGATGCCGCTGAGAGACGTGGGCCGGCGATTGAGCCGCGTCAGATAAAGCAGGACGGCGACGCTGTGGTGCAGATCACCTGGGCTGACGACAAGGTCTGTTCCTACAGAGCCCCTCAACTCAGACTCGCTTGTCCCTGTGCACAGTGCGTCAATGAGTGGACAGGCGAACGCGTTCTCAAGCCGGAAGCAGTCTCCGAAGATGTGACCTTGGAAGACATCAATCTGGTGGGGCGCTATGCTCTCAACTTTCGTTATAGCGACGGCCACGAAACAGGTATCTATAGCTTTCGGTATTTGCGTCAGTTGTGTGACGAAGAAAAACATTAGAGAAGTTCGAGTGGTTACAATTATGAACGAACGTGATTTCTTTAACGAAAAGGAAGAGGTCAAGAAGGCGACCTTTAGCTGTCCCCACTGCCGTCAGCGCGCTGACTATGATGTTCGGTGGATAAAACGAACCAAGAAGCAAGGACCGCCCCGTGGTGCAAACGAGCAGGATCGCCTACGCTTTCAAAAATCGCGTGACTACATGGTTCGAGTAGACGATCTGCTTTCGTGTAAGAGTTGTCGAAGGCGATTTGAAATTCCAAGCTCGCAGTCCGTCGTCTTCATATAGGCAATAATACCCTGCTGTTGGCAGCGCAAAATTCTTTCAACTGACAGACCAGCCTTTCTGGTATCAGGACTTCAAAGCGGCGACCTACCAAAAAAGCGGCGGAAGTTGGGCCTCCAGTCTCTGGCCTCTGGCTTGCCAAACTCCTCATTGCTGATCAAAACCTATTACTGTCAGAACAGCTCAATTATGGATCCAGAGTTTGCCGGCGCCACCAAAACCAACTCATCGTTCTTATCACCATTGGAACGTCGCCTTGCCCCAGTCGTTTTACCAAGGATTCCACGGTGGATTGAAACGTACCACCTGACAATGCTGACGCTCGTCTGGTCGCTGTTCATAATCCTGTTCAGCTACCTGGCTGCGGGAGATATCAAGTGGCTGGGAATGGTTTCATTGATGATCGTCTTGCATTGGGTTACTGACTTTTACGACGGAAAACTTGGCAAGTATCGGAAGACCGGGTTGTTGAGATGGGGGTACTACATGGACCACCTGCTCGACTACGTTTTTCTCTGTTCAGTACTCATTGGTTATGCCTTCATTTTGCCGGAGCGGTCGCATTCCCAACTCTTGGTAATGCTCGCGATCTTTGGCGCTTACGACATGAGCACATTCCTGGCTTTTGCTGCTACCGACCGGCTGAAGATCAGTTTCTTTAAGTTTGGTCCGACGGAGTTCAGGCTAGCGCTGGTGGTTATCAACACCCTCGTGATGTTCTTCGGTACGCGCTACATGGCAAGCGGTTTGAAGTATGTAAATGCGGGAGCGGTTATCGGGCTATGTTTTCTGGTTTACAAAACTCAGAAGACAATCTGGGCGCTCGATATGAAGAAGAAACGGGAAGCGGCGATTGACTCACGGTCGGGAAATCTGGGCGATATTGCGCAGCCACCCCAAGTTGGACCTGTACTTTTAAGACCCAATCCACATCTAACTGAGTCTGATTATCAAACACCAAACCCATCACAGGCTTAGTATTCCCGCGGATTTCAGCGATATTCGGTAGGCCGCAAGGGTTCTGGCCCTTTGTTTGCAAGTCATCTAGTCGAAATTCGTTCTAGTCATAAGAATTTCGGAACTCTTAAAAACAGAAATCGTTTGGTAAAGAAAGCAATTAGTAATAAAGCGAGCAATATAATCATGAACGAGAAAAAAACAATTCGGGTCATCAAAAAAGATGAGCGGGGCAGAAAAGAACCCGCGGCGCCCAAACCTAATACCGCGCGCGATATGGTACAAACTGTTACCAATTGGGTAGATGAATTCAAACAACGACGCCGAGCGGAAACTGCTGTGGCGATCAAGCTCCTATCGGAAACTCCTCGTCCCAACGAAGCCTAGGCATCTTCACTCCCCCTTTGCCGACTCTCCCAATCGAAAATTAAGTTTTTAGAATGTATCGCTTCCGCTGCAAGGTTGCATGCGACGATGTTATTGACACTGGCAACGACGCGGGGCTAGCATTGATTAACCCCCGCTGGCGTGAACACATTGAACATGGGACGGGCTGAAGATGGCAAAAGGATCCACGACCAAGAAGGCCGGTAAAACTCAACTGCGGCCTCTCTTCGATAGCATCAGAAAGCCTTCTGCGCCGCCGGGTCATCCGCTAGGTGGCGCCAAACCTGCTGACAAAGCGCGGCCGGCAGGGCGTAAGGCAAAACATAAGCGTAGGCCAGAAGAGGCGTTTGAGCAGGAATCCACCGATTAGTATAGGCGCATAAAGCCACTGTTTAGTCATCACGTGACGCCTTCACCTAACTCACCGTCAGAGGAAGTTGTCAGGGCTTTTATTGCCCATGCGCGGCAACTTCTCACTCAAGAGTATCTCGGGAAAATTGAGCGCTGCCTTGAGGAACTCTCGGACGAGCAGGTGTGGTGGCGGGCAAATCCAGAGTCGAACAGTATTGGAAATCTGTTGCTTCATCTGTCCGGGAATTCAAACCAGTGGATCGTATGTGGCTTGGGTAGTGCGCCCGACCAACGCCATCGTCAGGAAGAGTTCGATGAGCGGTCAGTGATCCCACGAGAAGAACTGCTTGCCGGTCTGAAGAGCACCCTGGCGGAGGTCGAGCAGGTGCTGATACAGTTCGATTCAAATCGGATTCTCGAGCGCCGGATGATTCAGGGGATGGAGGTGACGGCCCTGGAAGCTATCTTCCACGTGACCGAGCATTTCTCGATGCACCTTGGACAGATCATTTTCATAACTAAGCACTTAACAGGGAGAAACCTTCATTTCTATGATTTGTAACGGGTTCCCGCATCGCGGTGCTCTTTCCCTCGTCCGTTCCTTCCGCCTTAAGCGTCCCTAAAGTGGTCAATATTCGGTCAAGATTTTCCAGCGTTAGCACGCCCAGCTTTTCACCTAGATCGGTTTTGTGAAGATAGACATAGAAGCTTTGATACGACTTGTGGCCCGGACAACGCCATCATGAATGGACCACAAAGAAAACGTTGAATGCAAACAGTTCTCACTGGAGGAGCGAAGAGACTCAGATACCTGGGTTATCGAGTTCTCTTGGAGACGGCCCACCTTCTCCGGTCACCGAAAAACGTCGAAAGCGCGTTATCACTACTAAATGCTAAGAAAGCCGAGTTTCCGCTCTCTGGGCCTTGGACAGTTGCTACATGAGGTGGTCGCCCACAACCACACGGGAGTTCTGCCAGGAAAAATCTCTCCTCACTTTTGAAACTCCGCAATTAATGATTAATATAGAGCTTGCGAGTTCTTGTAGCCGCGGGTGAGGAAATTTAACCTGATGCAACTGTCCCTCGGCGCAACTCAGATCCTAAGGAGGTCATCTGAATGACTTACGTCGTTGCCGAACCATGTGTGAACTGCCGTTATACGGATTGTGCGCTGGTTTGCCCGGTTGAGGCTTTTCACCTTGATGACGATATGCTGGTTATTCATCCAGAGACCTGCATAGATTGCGACGCGTGTGTTCCCGAATGTCCTGTCGAGGCAATTTTTGCCGAGGACAAGGTCCCGGCGGAATGGGCACAATATACGCAGATGAATGCCGAGAGGGCGCTAAGCGGACTGCCGACAATTATGGCGCGGCTTGATCCCCTTTGCGAATAGCTAATCAATGAAGAAGCGCACAATACGTTTACTGGGCGCTCTGGCGGTGGCAGCCGGAGCGTTCGGTGCGGCTGGCGCATTCTTTTCAAAGAAGAGGAACATGGGGTTAAAAAAACAAAGATCGTCAAACACCGCAGATGTGTGGGCGCGACCCGGAATGCGTGTGACTTTTAGAGCGGAGTTGATGCCGGGACGGGAACCTGATGACCGAACCTATCGGATCAAAGAGATTCTGCCCAGCGGTCGGGTTTTACTCGACGGTGTGGAAGGTGAACATGCCGAAGGAGAGTTTGAACGCATCCAGTGACTCCCTCACCCGTCTACGTTCACCACGAGTAGGTCTCACCCGGTTCCATCACCCTTAATCCCGAAATATTAAGTTCGTCTAGTTCCCCGATGACTTTGTCGCGGTAGGCGGGCTTGATGTGCACTGCCATAATGTCGATCCCATTATGGTTCAGTTTCTGCAATTCCTGCTGTAGGGATGCCGGCGTAAAGTGGCGTGAGACGTCTGCCAGTTTAGCCATCGAATTCGGAAAAGATGCTTCTATCAGAAGTGCGTCTATTTTCTTGACGCGGTTGAGAACGTCCCAAAATTCCTGCGTCTGCGCAGTGTCAGAACTGAAGGCGACGGTTGTTGACGAATCGGAGACAACTAGACCAACGGTAGGGACGATGTGATTGACAGGGATTGCGATCACGCTTAAATGGGCCACATTAAAGTCCTTTCCCAGCGGGATCGGAACGTACTCCATCACTGGTCCAAAGTCATTCTTCAAACCTGAGAATCGCGGATAGACATTCCAGTTGAAGACATCACGCTCGAGCAGCTCGATGACCTCGGGCGTGGCATGAACCTTAATGGGACTCTTCAAAGTGGGATAAAGGTCATCGATGAAGATTGGCAAGCTGGCTATATGGTCCATGTGAGGGTGCGTAACGATGATGTCCCTGACCTGTTCACGTTGGTCGCTGGTGAGTGCAATAGCGAGGCTGCCGGCATCTACAGCGACACAATCGTCAATCAGAAAGCATGTTAGACGTTGCTCAAGGGTTGCGCGGCCGTGGCCGTCAAACGTGCTTGGTAAGAGTTGGATTCTCACGTTAAGCTCGGAATGAAATGATCTTCGTTCGGGCCGGGGGTAGTATAAGCCAACCGTGAGCCAGGCCGCGAACTTTGTTCGGGGCATGGCCCATTTCAGCTCAAACGCAATATTTTTTGCAGATCCAGTAGCGCCCGTTGGTACGCAGCCTCCCGGTCCTCCGGCGCTTCTCCCCTTAGCAAAATGCCTCTCGCAACTCGGCTCCGATGAAAAGCGAGTTCGCTGGCCATCTGGTTAAACTGCATGCAGGCCCGCCAGCTTCCCACCCCACCTCGCGAGAAAGCGTTATAAGAGGCCCCCATGCGGCCCCGCACCGTGCATAGTTGATTGTATTCCTCTGGCGTCAAAAAACCGCCGTTCAGGTCGGCCAGAAGAAACTCGCGCACCGTTCGACCTTCGCGCCGGAGCGCCAAAAAGATAACCAGGATCATGATGAAGAATGCGGGAACCATTATGCCAAAGTAGGTGAGGATAAAGACTAGTCCCCCTCCCATCACTGCCGAACCGTTCCAGATCGCATGTAAAGAGATAGCGCCCAGCAGCCCCACAATCGGAGCGGCAATCTTGACCAGCGTGTTGTGCGACTGGCGCGCGAGACCAAGTCCAATCCCCACCATACTGGTGAAGAGCGGATGAGAAAATGGCGCCATCATGCCACGAATGATGAAGATTACAGTCAAACCACCGCCACCGCCCTGAAGCGCCGCGCGGCCGTAGTATTGGATGTTTTCTGTCATTGCGAATCCGAGACCAACCATCGAGGCATAAACTATTCCATCGACCACTCCGTCAAACTCATCTTTCTTGGCGAAAAAGAACATGAAGAGAATCACTGCCTTCGCGCATTCCTCTACGATGGGAGCTGAGATGACGGCGCCAAACGCTTCGCCTGCTTCGAGGCTATCAGTTAAAGCGTAAACAATCACACCACTCGCCGTGTTGATTAAGAAGGCAAAAAAGACAGCGACCAGAGCCCCCCAAAAGAAAGCAGTGAGAAGCATCCAAAGTGGTTCAGATTCATATCTGTCGATCCACAGCACGAGGATTACATAGAGGGGAACTGGAAGCGTTGCTGCTACCAGGCCAATCAAGAGCGCGACTGGACCGGTTTCAACGCCAATCAATAACAGCACTATGAGTCCCAGCAAGAGAGCGATCAGGATTGCCGTGATGGCCAGAACGACGTGGATCGCGCTGCGGCTCCGCGATTTTCCTATTGAGACGGTAGTTGCAAGACTTGCCGGTGTCTGGTTCGGTGAATTCATCATTAATCAGCAGCTCCGTCAAACTATTTGGAAAGGTTACGAGACTGCTCTCGTTAGATTGTCGGAAATAATGCCTCAAGTATGTCGAGGTTGGAAACAGTTAAAAGTAGCGTCTCGTTTTTTCGTTAGCGAGCACAGGTCAATGCCCGACCCCCATCGATGGAATAAGTAGCCCCCGTAATCCATGAAGCCCGTTCAGACGCGAGAAAAAAGATCAGTTCAGCTATCTCCTTTGGATCACCCACTCGGCCGAGCGGATGGGTCTGGGTGGACCTCTCCAAAAAAGCTGCGTATTGCTCGTCATTCATCCCGCCACGTTTGTGAATCTCGGTAACGACGACCCCTGGGTTTACAGCATTTACACGAACACCCTTCGCAGCCAACTCAAGGGCTGCACACCGCGTTAGTTGGTCAACACCTGCTTTCGAGACACAGTAGGCGAGGACGCCCGGGAATGATCGCAGTCCCGTAACACTTGACACGTTGATGATGTTGCCGCGTCTTTCTATGATACTTGGAAGCGCCAGTTGAGTGATGATGAAAACCGCGCGCAGATTAATATTGAGCATGGAGTCCCAAGCCTCCAGTGAGGTGTCCTCGATTGTGCCTGAAGCGATGTGCCCGGCTGCATTTACAAGTACATCGATTCCACCCAGTTGCTTCACGGCTTCCGATACGGCGGTGATTGCCTCTTTCTCAATGGCCAGATTCGCGCACAGCGGTATCGCTTTTCCACCTCGTTCGCCGATTGCAGTGGTCACCCTCGCCAGGGCATTCTCGTCACGTCCCACGGCCCCGATTGTTGCCCCCGCGGCTGCAAAGCGAAGGGCGGTGGCTTGACCAATGCCTGATGTCGCTCCGGTAATCAGCGCGACCTTTTCGTTGAATTCGTATTCCATGGTTGGTTTCCCCTTGCATGAATTCAGGTCGAACTTACTCAATTAGTTGTTATATTGACAGAGACCACATAAAAGGTTGACTATTACGCCGTTAATTCTTGTGGAAATCAAGAATTATCCGTCACATGCCTGGCCGAGCGGTTTCCATCACGTATTGAGACATCCCCCTGGAAAGGAAAGGCCTTTGGACAAGAACTCAGCAGATCAGTTCTTTCCTCGTACAGCGCGGTCCACCTCGCGCCGTACCAATGGCCCCCGAAGGCGCTCAACTCGGGCGCGCACGCCCTCGAGTAAGAGCTATCTATTAGGGGCGGTTGCTGTCGCCACCAGTCTGTTTATTGGTCTTTGGTGGATCCTTGTTAGTGGTGGAGACGAGGCCCCGTGGGTGGCTGCGGGGCTTGCTGCAAGTGTGGTATTGCTTGTAGCGCTTTCGGCACGCGAGGTTGTTATGCGCCGAGCCTGGACCCGATACTTGTTGGACCAGGACGGTCGCGAGCATTTGGGACACGAAGCCGGTTCTCAGTCCAAGCGGCCGCCAAAGTCATTCTCTTCCTCCTTCCATTCATCAACTCTGCGGGCGCTTCAGCAGCGATCAGCCGAGCTGGATTCACCCGGCACTTCTTATGAGAGCCATCTGGAACTGTTTAATCTTTGTCAGGACTACGTTGCAAGCACCGAAGATGCACTCCGTTCCAATGGCCTTTCTGCGGAGCAAAGAATCACTCTCCGCGCGGGCCAGGAACGAGTAAAGGCACTTCAGAAACATCACCTACTGACATGGGCGCGAGATGCGTCGCGGGCAATGACCCGTGAAGCGCAACAACGCGCTCGTATCACAGATAAGATCGAAACTGCCAATCGGGCTCTTGAGTGTCTTGACAGGGCGTTGAAATATTTCCCCGATGATCCGGAAGTCAATGCATCAAAGGTTGCCGTTCGAGAGTTCATTGCCTCAGTCAAAGTGGCCCACTGGGTTGAGTTGGCTGAACGCTCAGCTTTTAAGGGCCATTACAGGCGCGCGATTTTACGGTATCAGGACGCGCTTTTTTACTTGCTTCGAGAAAGCGTCAAGGATGAAGTAAAGATTGCCGGTGCTGACCGCATTGGCCGGGAGATACGCATCTTACGCGCTCGTTTGTCAGCAAGTGTGGAAAGCGAAGGTCCTAAAGGGGGGGAGAGAAAGGTTGGCGGCAACAAGCGATAGAGATACAGGCCGTGATTTCACAACGTTGTCCAAAGTGTGGCAGTTCGCGTATTCGAGGCGGCTACAGGCAGTTGCCTCTGATTGTAAGGCTGTTTGGCATTCATAATCTTTTATGCGATCATTGCAACTTCTTGTTCACCGGGTTTGCTATACCCGGCACAGTAAGAAGACGCCGAAAACGCGGTACGCAAAAGGACGTGACAAAGCCGTCTGATGTCGAACCAAAGACGGGCTAAAGCAAGCCAATGTCTCCCAAGTTTCCCCCGGAAACAGTGATTTCGCTCTCACAAAGGTTCCTTTTATGAAATCAAAAAAAATTATGCCACTGGTGGTTCTGGGTTGTCTGATTGCGGCGTCCGGAGTTCGCGCGCAACAAACCGAACAAGCTCCCGGACCGGGACCGAGTATGCAACAACCAGCTTCCGTCGATAGCCATGGGATCAAGAATTATCTCCTTGGCCCCGGTGACCTTCTCGATGTCAGAGTGTTTGGACAGCCGGACTTGAATGCCATTGCCGAAATCGACAGCGACGGAAACATCAGTTCGCTGCCGTTTTTGGAGACGCCGATTCCCGCAAGGTGCCGAACCGAAAAGGAAGTGCAGAAGGATATCGCCGCCGCGTACGGAAAGTATCTCAAGAATCCGCAGGTCAGTGTGCGGATAACTGAGCGAAAAAGCCGGCAGCCGGCTACGGTCTTTGGCGCTGTTCGCCAGCCGATCCGGATTCAGATGCAGCGTCAGGTTAGGCTCAATGAATTAATGGCCGCATCCGGAGGATTTACGGAACGTGCGTCCGGCACGATTCAAATTCTTCACACTGAACCTCTCATGTGCCCGGGGCTCGGTGAAGAGGAGGACGCAGCTCCGATTGATGGGACCAGGGTTCCCATGAAGGTGATCAAGATTTCAGAACTTCGCGCCGGAAAACCTGAAGCAAATCCCGTCATCCGCCCGGGTGACTATGTCATGGTGACTGAGGCAGAGCCAGTTTATATCACAGGCAGCGTACACTTTCCGCAGGGAGTCTACATGCGGGACCAGTTAACCTTGAGCAGGGCCCTGGCAATGGTGGGTGGTGTGAAAAGGGAGGCTAAGACCAACGACATCAGAATCTATCGTCAAAAGCCAGGCTCTCCGGATCAGGAAACCATTACTGCGGATCTGGTAGCAATCAAAAAGAACCAGAAGCCGGATGTGCTGCTGCAACCTTATGACGTGATTGAAGTGCCTGAAGCTGGCATGCTTTCCAGCCAGCGAATTGGATCAACATTGCTCGGCGCAGTTACCGGCGGACTGGGCAACATGTTCACCGCCATGGGTGGAGCGATCCCTACGAGGGTAATCTATTAGCTGATGTGCATCGGATAGTTTTGAAAGAATTTCAGAGAGCTTAAAGAGGGAGTTGATGAAGAATACAGGACGTCAGCGCAGAAAGCTGTTTACCTATGGTTGGATTGCGGTTATTGGTATTACGGTTACGGTTTTAATCTACTGGGAGCTGACCGCCGTGCTTTACATCCTCGCGACGCTTGGTGTGACGGGATTATTGATCGTAGTAGCCTTTGACGATCTTGGGCCAAGCAGTAGACCAGCAAGTCAGATTACCGATATCGATGACGCTGCCGCGATTGGAAGCGGAATAAGTTCTGCTCCGAAGAAACGACCTTAAAGTACCAGAGATGCCTTGCGTCTCATCCTGTGAAACGGTGCTGGCATTTTCCGCGATTTTTCGCGATCTTTAATTGTAGAAGCGGTTGAAAGTTTAAGCAGACTGTTGCATAATCCGGCTGCGTTCACCTCCCCGGTGGACGAAGTGGTCGCGTGGGGTGAGGACACGTGGCCTTAGGGTGGGGGCAGTGGGAGGCCCCCGCCCGCTTTTGTTTTTGGCTGCTTCTTTTCTTTCTTCGAGCGACACGCACACGTACCCTCTTCGACACTCTCACGCACGCCCGGTCAACCTTCCAAGGTTGCGATCAAGACAATGAAGGAGAAGCCTGCGTAAGGGATCTTGCAAGGTGAGGTAACGCCCTCAGCGAAGGCTGAGAAGTGAAATTTCTTAGGATGGGGGTCTGCTCTAAGCCTGCGCAGCGCTAGCCTCGGGCGTACGGCCTGCCAGGAAACATGTGCGGCAGTAAACGGGGCGTCCCTGCGATGGATAAAATGGGACGGTGGTTTGCTGTCCACATTGGGCGCATTGAACAGAAACCTCGATGCGCTGACGTACTCCTGACGATTGAGCCGCTGCTATTGCTGCCAGCCTTTCGTTCTTGGCTTGCTTACATGGCTTACACCGCTTAGGTTCATTCTTCAAACCCTTGTCGTGAAAAAAAACCTGTTCTCCGCCAGTCCAGGTAAACTCTTCACCACAATCAACGCACTTTATACTGCGATCCTGGTATTGAGTTTCGGAGGATGTCTCGATTTCGCGGGCTGCTTCGATTTGTGACATGCTCAACGCTCCCTTGGGTCGTTCAAAAACGATCGAACTGAAAGGCAGTCAAGAAACAAGAAAGTGACGCTCTCAGTGAGATCGTTACTCTCTTATGGGTGAGAATTAAGGCGCTCCGGCCCCCTCGTTTAACAAATTCTGTGGGAAAAGTATATCTATGTCGAAACTGTGTCAAGAGCTAGCTGACTTTTGTTTGAGTAGAGATTCTTGACAGCAAAGAACCCATCGTGCCAGCATCCGTGGCCTCAGACATGATTGCTGCCACAAATTGCATTCGGATCTTAGCAACACATCACAACTCAGGATGCCAATGAAGATACTAGTTATCGGTTCGGGAGGTCGAGAGCACGCGATTACCTGGGCACTTAAGAAGACGTCTGCTGCGCCCGTCGAGCTCTTTTGCGCCCCTGGGAATGCCGGAATAGCAGCGATTGCGCGTTGCGTTCCGATCGGCGCAAATGACGCGGTTTCATTGATTCAGTTTGCGCGCTCAGAAACTATAGACCTGACCATCGTCGGACCGGAAGCCCCATTGGCTAATGGAATAGTCGACCAGTTTGAACTCGAAGGGTTGGCGATTGCGGGTCCCAATCAGGCTGCGGCGAAGCTTGAAGCCAGCAAGGTCTTTGCCAAGGAGTTCATGGTAAGACATGGAGTTCCTACAGCCGCCTATGAGGTAGCCAGTTCCCAGGGGGAAGCGCTGGAGTTTCTTCGCAGCGGGAAATTTGGATCCCCTTCTTCCCCCGTTGTTGTTAAAGCTGATGGGCTTGCAGCTGGAAAAGGCGTGATTGTGGCAAGCTCTCATTTGCAGGCCGCATTCGCTGTGGAGCAGTTGATGGCTGGAGAATTGGTGGAACGGGAGGCAGCCCGGCAACTGCTTATTGAGGAGGAGCTGACGGGGACAGAGGCCTCAGTGCTAGTCTTCGCCGATGGAAAAGATTACGTGCTAATGCCCGCTGCCAGAGATCACAAACGCATCGGTGAGAACGATACGGGGCCAAACACAGGTGGCATGGGGGCAGTAACAGATCCGGCGATCTTGGATCGTGAGATGCTGGCCAGGATTAACGCTCAAATTATTGAACCTACTCTCGCGGGTGCTCGTGAAGACGGATTCCCCTTTCGAGGGGTTCTGTTCATCGGACTGATGTTAACGACCGGCGGCCCCAAAGTGCTCGAATACAACGTGCGTTTTGGCGATCCTGAAACGCAGGCGATTCTGGTTCGATTCAAGGGGGATCTGGTCGGGATATTTGACGCGGTCCGGACGGGGAAGTTAAGAGAAATGAGAGTGAATTGGACGGATGAGTCGTCGGCTTGTGTAGTTCTAGCCAGCCGGGGCTACCCCGGCTCCTATGAAAAGGGGTTGCCGATTGAGGGCCTAGATAGCTCCGGGGGAGTCGAGAACGTTGAGGTGTTTCATGCCGGTACGACGAGATCCAATCACGGGCAGTTTCTGACCAACGGCGGACGCGTTCTGGGTGTGACCGCGACGGGTAGCTCGCTCGAGATGGCCCTGGATCGCTGTTATGACGCATGCGAAACAATTAAGTGGGCCGGTATGCAGTATCGGCGTGACATCGGGCGCTTCCGGGAACCTTAGCTCGAGCCTGAGACTAGCAATGTGACTGGATTCGCCGGAAGCCTCTGAAGCTTCACGCGGTCAGGCCTAACAATCCGGTAATCCGCACTCCATCTGTGTGATTTCGTGGAACAGTGCTGTTATACTTTGACTTACTTTCCGTCTGGGAGTCGAAACCCAAGGAACTTACCTGTCGTACAGACCATTGGGCGGCTGGCAACGTCATTTAGCAGTTAACTGAGAGAAAAAAGCTCGCACATCTAAGTGCTGGAGGCTGAGCGAAAAAGATGGGACTTTGGAGCAGATTTAAGCGTTCAATGCGTTCGCTGTTTGGGGGCGTAATCGAAAAGACGGAAGACCCTGAACTGATACTTCAGCAGACGATCCGAGACATGCGTGATCGGGTTCCCGAGCTGAATAACTCAGTGGCCCAGGTTATGGCGACTGAGAAGTTGCTGGCCAAGAGTCGGGAGCGTTTGGAGTCGCAGGTAGTCGATCTTGACTCGAAAATCCGGGCCTCGGTCAAGATGGGACGGGACGATATAGCCACTGCTTATATTGGCCAGTTACAGCAGGCGCAAATGGATCTGCAAAAGACTTCTCAGCAACTGGAGCATGCAAACCTCGCATCCAAGCAGGCGCTCAAGGCGCGGGACAATTATGTGTTACAGATGCAGCGCCGCACGGCCGAAGCCATGCAGCTAATTAACCAGTCCAAGCAGTCAAAGCTACAGGAGCAACTGGCGCAGACCATGGAGTCGTTTCAGCTTGGAGACGATGCTTCGACCTTTAACGAGATGCGGGATAAGATTGATCGTCGCGCTGCTGCTGCCGAAGCTAAGATGCAGCTTGGCTCGGCTTCCGTAGACTCCCAAATGCAGGACATCGAGCGGGAGGCGATGGATATGCAGTTGCAGGACAAGCTGCTCGCCTATAAGCGAGATATGGGGCTCCTGCCCGCAGCGGGCGCCTCTACGCCCCAGGCCTTGCCTGCTGAAGGGGAGTCTGGCGCCGCGCAATCTAATGAAGCGGTCGTGAAGAATGAGAGCCACTCTAATTGAAAGGCAATCTGGAGGGTGGATCTGAAATGGTCCGTTTGTTCAGTTCGGCAAGTTTATGGCTGAGTTCCCTAAGTTTGATCTCAAGTATTTGAAAGAGGCCTTCAAGGAACCCATCAATTTTTGGGGGATGGCTGGTTTTGCAGTTGCTGCCGCTTATGTTCAGGATGTAACTCCGCTAGTCTTTGCTCTGGGAGCAGAAACTCTCTATTTGGCTACCGTGCCGGCAAGTTCACTTTATCGTCGTCTGGTGGATCGTCGCGAGAAGCAGCGACTCCTTAAGCTGCGAGATCAGCAGCGAGAAGCTTTGATTAAAGGGTTCGATCCGCGCGAACGTGAAGCTGTCGAGTATCTGCGCTGGATGAAGAACCAGATCTATTCGAACTACAAGAAGTTCACCGGCACAAAAGAGGTTCCACCTAACATTCAGAGTCTTGATCACCGCTGGGAAGATTTTGTCGATCTACTCGACGTCTATCGACGCCGGAAACAGCACCTTAGATCCATCAATCGCCAAGCAGTGCAGAATCAATTAGTCCAGGCTGAGCGCGCCGTGGAAATTGCCAAAGACGAACGCGAAAAACGGATTCAACAGGCTAACGTCGAGATCCTGCGCCGCCGCGTTGCTGCGTTTAACGATATCGAGCGCTCGGTAAAACTGGTCGAAGGCCAGTTGCAATCAATCGAGAACTTTTTCGGACTTGTTAACGATCAGGTGGTAACTCTGCCGACACCGGAACGAGTGTCTTCACTGGACTTCGAACAGCTTAGCGATTCGATTGCGATGACTAAGCAGATGCTCGAAGAGACGTCCGATACTTTCGCCGCGCTTGACAGCCACAATCGCGATCTCGCGAACTACGAGCTACTCCTGTCTAATAGCGGTTCGTCAAAATAACGGAAGATTGCAGGCACCTCGCCCACTCGGCAGTCCCTTCGAGTGCGCCCCTCGATGTATCTCGGGAGTTTCCCGTGTGAAACACTTTCCTTACCGGAAGCCACATACCAAAATTTCTGACGGAAAGCTGATCTAGCCGCGTGCTTCGGTAGAAGATCTTTAGCCTCCCGAATGCAGGCTGGACAGCATGTCGCCACATCAAAAAACAACTTTGAAGCGACCGTTTATCAGTAACTTAGTTGTTAAGGTGGAGTATGAACAAACACACTCTATTGCACTGAAAAAAAAGATGACCACAATATATTGACATGCATGTTACAAAGATGTATAGTGCGCTCCGCTTGAGTCGAGGCGGATTTTAGTTGGAAGCAGCGGCAGGCCCTCTGAGTCGCTTTCCATGGAGTTTTCTCGCTTCGCATAGAGCCAACCGGGGTATCCGCAAAACATCTTAGTTATAGCAACGCGAAGGTATACGCGTAGCCAACCCGTTTTTTGACGCCAGAAATAAGGTTCGCACTGGTCTCCCCAAAAGAAAGGAAGAGAAGTGAGATGAGCGCAGCTATCGGCAAACAGATTGCAAAGAACACATCTCCCTCAACCACACCTGCACGCAAGAGCCAGCCGTTGGGGCTCAATGCTAAACGTGTAATCAGCAAGAGGTATTCTCTGAAAGATGCTAAAGGCAGGCCGCTCGAGGAATGGCCGGATATTGTGCGTCGGGTGGTTGGTCATGTTTCGGCCGCCGAAAAGAGTTCTGCAAAGCGCGATGAATTTTTTGCCGACATGACCGAGGTCATGCTGGCCCGTGAGTTTGTGCCCAATACGCCATGTCTGGTCAATGCGGGCAAAACGAATGGCCAGTTGGCAGCCTGTTTCGTGCTGGATGTCCCTGACTCAATCATGGGAATTATGGAACACGCCAAGGCTGCCGCGACCATCCATCAGACAGGAGGTGGCACGGGTATGACTTACGAGTTCCTGCGGCCGGCTGGCGCGATGGTTAGTTCCACGCGAGGAGTCGCGTCGGGTCCCGTCTCTTTCATGAACATCGTGAACCAGGTAACCGATGTGGTTAAGCAGGGTGGAGTGAGGCGCGGCGCCAATATGGGTATGATGCGTGTTACCCATCCTGATGTGCTGCGGTTCATCCACGCAAAAAACGACCAGCACTCACTGACGAACTTCAACATCTCCGTTAACGTGACGGACAAGTTTCTGAGAGCAGTCGATAACAACGACTGGTTTCAACTCGAGTTCGGAGGTGAGTCATGGACCGAGGCTATCTACGATCCCGTCAGTGACGCAGACTATGTCATCTATCGGCGAGCCGATGGCTCGACGGTGACTTTCAGCGATCGTCAGGCTTTCCTGAGCGCCGACCTTTCAGAATATACCGTCGAAGAACCGCCACGACCTGGCATGGTCTATGCTCCCGATGTCTGGAACCGCATCATCTCCAGTGCGCATAAATACGCCGAGCCGGGAATCGCTTTTATCGACGAAGTGAATAGACACAATCACATGATGAAGTCGATGGGGCCGATCTATTCGTGCAACCCCTGCGGCGAGCAGTTCCTTCATTTTTCGAATTCATGCAACCTGGGCTCGATCGATCTGAACAAATTCTACGATCCGGAAAAGCGAGTTGACTGGGATCGGTTGCGCAAAGTAACCCACCTCTGCACGCGCTTTTTGGATAATGTGATCGATACCTGTGCCTGGCCCTTGCCGGAAATCAACGATGTCGTTCACCGTACACGCCCCGTCGGATTGGGGATTATGGGCTTTGCGGATCTATGTCTGAATCTGCAAGTCACCTATGGTTCATCAGCCTCGATCGATCTGATGGACGAAATGATGGGCTTCATCCGTCGCGAAGCTTGGAATGCAAGTATTCAACTTGGCGCCGAAAAGGGAGTTTTTTGTGAGTTCGAGCCAAACCGCGAAGCTTATGAAGACTTTCTTTACAACCAGATCGGGATCCCACGAGATGTTCCTTTAACACCGCGCAACTATGAAGTAACCACGATTGCTCCTACCGGGACGATTTCGCTGGTGGCGGAAACCTCGTCCGGAATCGAGCCTAACTTTTCCTGGGCCTACGTGCGCAAGGATACGCTGGGGACACGGACCTATGTGCACACCCTCGCGGCCCAGGCTTTGGGACTCGAGGTCGATCAGACCGATCAGGAGTCAATCGATCAGGCAGCCGCTTATGTCGTCGAACGCGAACACGAGCTGCCTGAGTATTTTATTTCGGCAATGAACATCAGTGCCGAGCAGCATGTGCATGTATTGGCAGCCGCCCAACGCAACGTAGATAACAGCGTTTCAAAGACCTGCAACGGCGCCGTGGATGACACCGTTGAGTCGGTGGATCGCTTATATCGGCTGGCTCGCCAGCTTGGTTGTAAAGCGGTCAGTTATTATCGCGATGGTTCACGCGAGAATCAGGTGCTTACCTCGATGAAGGTCGAGGAGAAGGGCGAGACTGCCTGTAATCCGGAAGCGGCTGACATTGCGTTCGATGAATTGTCATTGGAAGCAGATCCGGAAGCAGAGGGCCTGGCGCGAGCGGAAGCGGGCGCGTTAGTCAGAGAACAGGCAGATGCGGAAGAGATGGTGAAGGAGACAGCCGCCCGCGCGAAAGCACATGCTGCGGATGGCATCAGCGCGCCCGCAGCGACGGCGCTGCGCATCGAACGTCCGCGTGAACTGCGTGGCGCTACCTGGCAGATTCCGTTCGATGGTCAGAACCTCTACGTCACCGTAAACCATGACGGTCAGATGATCCAGGAAGTGTTTGCTACTGGACCAATCAGCGGGGGCGTGGGATTGCTTGCTTCGAAGATGCTGCGAGGAGGTTTTGACGCGGCTGAAGTCGCTTACAGTCTGAACAAGGTTACGGGTACGCATGCCGTTTGGTTCAATGAGCGACTGTTGACTTCACCCGAGCAGGCAGTTGCGGAGTGCATCATGATCACGAACCGGCGCCTCCAGAATCATCCCGATTCAGCAAGGGCGCTTGGCAAGATGCAGGCGTCAAATCCTGAGAAACAGGGGCCTGGGGTAACTGGCGCCATCATGTCTTCGATGATTGGTATATGTCCGGAATGCAAAGGGCAGTTGGAACACGCCAGCGGCTGTGACTTCTGCCGGGACTGCGGGTACTCGAAGTGTAAGTGAATCTCGGTTTTGGTTCCTGGCTTAAATAATAGCCCCGTGCTGAGGCAGATCAGTTTCGGGGCTATCTTTATTTAGACGCACTTGCACATACGTGGCTCGCTTTAACGAACCGGCGTCAGGTACGCTAGTGGTGTTAAAGCAAGCTAATGCGTGGGGCAGAATGACAACTTCCTGGGAACCACTGGACACTACGACTCATCAGGATCACGTGATTGCCCACGTGGTTGACGCCACCGTCATGGGCTATGCCATCCTTGATGAAACACTCTATGTGCTCGTCGACATAGGATTTATCTGGAAGATCTATCTTGATGGCGAGATGGTCCTCTTGCCGCAGTCTGTGGCAATTAGTGAGCTCGAGGTTAGCCAGGAGACACGGAGACTGATCCAGTCCGAAAGTGACGCTCTAATCAAAGGAGAGTTGGATCGCGAGTTCGAATACATGGTTCCCGCCACATTGGAATGTACGATTACCGAGGTGAATATCTTTGCTGCCGGCGATCAACGACGGCTGGTAGTGAGTGGCGCCGAGGCCAGCCTGGCAATTGAAACGTCTCTGGCTACAAGTGAGATGAAGGTCTATGAGTTCTGATAGAAAAGATCCACGAAGTGGCGCGTAATCCAAATCGTGGATCTATGTTCTGAGTGCGTAACTGGTTATCCTCTCACTTTACCCGCTGACAACCTGAATCTGATTATCGACCTGTAGTACCCCTTTAACAGCTCTGACCATTCGCTCGATCTCCATTTTTAGCGTCTCGGATCTCACTGTACCCATCAGCGTAACTTTTCCACCGGACACGGTTGCTGTGATGCCAAGCGTGGAGAAGACCTCATCGTCCGCGATTTGACGATCGATATCTGACTGGATTCGTGCATCGGTCTGAACTTCCCCGCCGGTTGGCGCCGGCTGCTGAATGATAACCGGGGCCGGTTGGACTGGCGCCGGCTGCTGAATAATAACGGGCGGTTGCTGCGCGGCCGGTTGCTCGATTATCGTGGTTTGCGGAACGGGCGCAGGAGGTTGAGTTGCGAGATCGCCGTTGCCGTATTCGTTTGTCCGGCCAGTCATAAGGAACAGGACCAGCAGCGTCACTAGTCCAATAGCAACGATGACAAGTACGCCGACCATTGTGCTCGACACGCCGTCGCCCTCGGGACCACGAACGGCTTCAGAATGTACCACCTCGCGTCTCGTGTTCGGTGTTTCTACTACAACTCTGCTTCTTTTCGCTTGCTCTTCGTCGTAAGCCATCTGTTCTCTCCTTCTGTGATAACCGTATAGAATTAACGACTTTAAGAACCCGGTTAACGCAGTCATCTAAATTCTTTCGAACGCAACTCGTTATAGACCTGCGAGCTCTCAAAGCTCACTGCGGATGGAGCAAGGCCTATTCCCCAAACTTACAACCTTGAAAACGCAATGATTTAACAATCAAGTTTAAAGAATCCCATGCTAACTAATTGCGAATTGATGACTTGATAGGACATGACACTTGCGCGAAGGGCGTACGTTTTCGGTTTCCATTCACCTCTACGGTCTAAATTGAGACAGTCTTATCACGAGCTCTCCTTCAATCAGTCGTAATTGAAAACGCTAATTGACCGCTTTACTTTCAGATCACATAATCTGATCAAATGACCACCGCAATTGTTCATCACTCGTTGTTCAGTCAGCACGACACCGGACCTAATCATCCCGAGAGTCCGTCTCGCTATGCGGTTGTGATAGATGCGCTTCGCTCCGATGCTAAGCTCTGGCCGGCCCTGTTGGAGTCAATGGCGCCGCCGGTAGCCCGGGGTGACCTTCAAGCCTGTCATTCGAGTCAGTTGTATAAGAATGTCGAGCGCGCCGTGCGTGAGGGCGTGGGCTATCTCGATGCCGACACTACAGTCTCGATGCAATCTTTCGATGCCGCATTACATGCAGCCGGCGCTGCCTGCCAGGCAGTTGATCTGGTACTCAGCGGCAAGGCGGCGAATGCTTTTGTTCCCCTTCGGCCTCCAGGTCACCATGCAACCGCGGAACGATCAATGGGTTTCTGTCTCTTCAACAACGTTGCGATAGCCGCGCGCTACGCCCAGAGACATTATCCCGAGATTGAAAGAGTCGCCATCCTCGATTGGGATGTCCACCACGGCAATGGCACACAGGGGATCTTCTATGACGACCCGACTGTGTTTTTCTTTTCAGTGCACCAGTATCCCTGGTATCCCGGTACGGGCGCGCGTGGCGAGACAGGAACTGGTCGTGGTCGCGGGTTCACGCTAAACGTTCCCCTACGCGCAGGCACGCCTGCGCCGGAACATAAGCGAGTTTTTAGTGCAGCGCTCGAGGAGATGACCGCCAGCTTCAGGCCTGACATGATTATTATTTCCGCCGGCTTCGACTCGCACCGCGGCGATCCGCTGGGCCAACTTATGCTCGAAGACGAAGATTTCGAAGAGATGACGCAAGCCACGATCGATTGGGCGAAAGACCATTGCCAGGGCCGGATAGTCTCCTGCCTCGAGGGTGGCTACAATCTCGACACTCTGGGCCATACTGTTCGCGTTCACGTCAATAAACTTCATAATGATGGCATTTGAATAGTCATAGTGGCCCTTAGTCGCTGTCTCGCGCGAGCCGAAAGTGTTGAACACAGGCTGGCGCTGGAGTACACTCAGGTCACCTAAAACCTGTTCGGAACGTAGCCTCAGATAAGCGTATGAGAGAGAGTCAGAGCTCATACCACAGCGAACTCCCAAGGTGAGGCCATAGAGAAGGTTGTCCCGCCGTTCCGATAAGTTGAGAGCACTGCCAGATTCGCACCTGCTCTCATGGAGAGAAGAGCCATGCCTGACATCGAAATCACATGTGCGGAATGTGGAAGCACCTTCCCCTTCAGCGAACGCGAGCAGGAATACTATAAGGAAAGAAACTTGACACACCCGAAGCGATGTAAACCGTGCCGGGAAGCGCGTCGTGCTAATTTCGGAGGCTCGAGAGGCGCCGGAGAGCGGCAGAAGTTCGAGATTACGTGTGACCAGTGTGGGAAGATCGACACGGTACCTTTTAAGCCTTCGACCGGCAGACCAGTTCTCTGTGGAGATTGCTTTAGCGCGAATCGGTCCGCACCTCAGCGCACGTGAGAGTGGGCTTCTACATTAAGCAAGAAGCTTTGGTCTCCTTTCCCGGTCTCGGACCACTTAATGAGGCTGGTCATAACCTGCCATCGGTGTTACAGGTGGGCCTGTGAGCTACGAAACTATTCAACTTGAAACAGAAGGCGCGGTCGGTTTGATAACGTTGAACCGGCCCGAGTCGCTGAATGCCCTCACGGCGAAGGTAGGCCAGGAGTTCCTCGAAGCAGTTGCTGAGGCCCGGGCAAAGAATATTCGTGCTTTGGTGCTTACGGGCGCAGGCCGGGCTTTTTGCTCGGGCGGGGATCTTCGAGAAATGCAGCGGATTGCAGCCCATTCCGGCCGGGTTGATGCTTTTTTCGACGAGCCGTTGCGACTGCTGAACGAATGCATTTTGTTGGTTCGCCGGATGCCTTTACCAATTATCGCGGCAGTGAACGGCGCTGCTTCAGGTGGGGGTTGCAATTTAGCGCTGGCATGCGATTTCGTCGTGGCTGCCGAAAGCGCCCGCTTCAACCAGGCCTTCGTCAGAGTAGGGCTCTCGCCAGATTGCGGCGGAAGCTTTATTCTGCCTCGTTTGATTGGCTGGCGGCGGGCAACGGAGCTTTTAATGACCGGTGAAGTCATCAGCGCCCAAACAGCCTTGGAACTGGGCATGATTAACTCCGTCGTTCCTGATGCCGAGTTAATGGACCACGCGAAAGCCCTGGCAGGGAAACTCGCAAATGGGCCCACTGCCGCTTTGGGACGCGTAAAGGAGCTGCTGGAAGCCAGTGCGACGAATGATTATGCGGCTCAGTTAGAGTTTGAACGCGTGGTCCAAATCCAATCCGGCCACACGCAGGATTTTAAAGAAGGTGTCGCAGCTTTCATCGAGAAGCGGCCGCCACGATTTGTTGGGGGTTGATCTCCGAAAGTAAAAATCGAAGAGGTTGCGAGCCGCTGGTTCTATCTGGCGGCTTTTTTTTTGCCTAGCTCATGACCTCAGTAACTTACATTCAACTATTGCGCGGCAACCAACCGTTTCGACGGCTCTGGATTGGTCAGGTCGTTTCTGAACTCGGTAATTGGTTCAACTTTCTTGCTGCGCTCGGGTTAGTGCGGCAGATCTCAAATTCCGCGCCCGAGGTAACAACCATCCTCTTGCTTTCCCGGCTCGTGCCTTTCACGGTCTTCGCGCCGTTTGCCGGTGCTTTTGTCGATCGCTGGTCCCGTCGAACCGTGATGCTGGTTAGCGACATCGCTCGTGTCTTTATGGTGTTGGGGCTGCTCTTGGTTCGTCGGCCTGAGGATCTCTGGATCGCCTACACCTGCACGGCGCTTCTTGCCGTGTCTGGCGCATTTTTCGAAGCCGCCAAGAATGCCGCAGTTCCCAATATCACCGGTGACCGGGATCTGCTGCCAGGAAATGCTTTGATGTTCTCCTCGCGGTTTCTGCTGATGTCGCTGGGGGCGGCCCTGGGCGGCTGGACTGCGGCTGTGGTGGGTTACCAGGCCGCTTTCGTTGTCAACGCGATTACATTTCTGATCTCCGCCTTTTCGATCTGGCTAATTCCCGGCAACGCCACTGAGCAACGCCCCGCTTCAGAAAATACCCGGCAGTCTCAGAGTCCATTCCTTGGTTACTGGTCCGATATTCGGGAGGGCTGGTCTTACATAATCACACACGCCCCCGTCGCAACAATCATTGCTACAAACATTCTATGGGCCACCGGCGGAGGTTCCACCAATCTGATCTCGGACAGGCTTGGCGGCGTTGTCTTCGCGGGAGAGGGCGGGATTAGCGGCGATTCTGCTGTAGCAGCATTTTACTTCGCCGCGGGGATGGGTCTGTTTATCGGAATGATGATCGCTCGCCGGGTTGGCATCTATTTCCAACTCCGTGGGAGGACAGTGGCATTCATGGGGTGGGCGTTGATCGTCCAGGGAGTTCTGTTTGCTCTGGTCGGAGTGATGCCGGCGCTGTTACTGGCCTGCGTGCTGCTGTTTATCTCGCGAGTACTCCTCGGCGCCGAATATGCTGTCCAGGAAACTCTCTTAATGCGTCTCGTTCCGGACAATTTGCGCGGCCGGGTATCGACTACTGATCGAGCGACCGAACTGCTCGTTTGGAGTCTATCAACAGGGGTTGCCGGCTGGTCCCTTCAAGCCATTAGCCCGCGGACACTGACCATCATCGCCGGCTTACTCTCAGCAACTTCAGGAGTTGTCTGGTTGCTGCTGTTCGCGACTGGGACAGTGAGACTCCCGCGCAGGTTGAACCCGCCCGGAAGTCGAACTTCAACCGCGTCTAACGAGTTGTTATCGGAAACAAGGATTGAATGAATACACGAGCAGCAAATTCGTTTGCTCGAGGACGAAAACGAGTGAGGACCAGGACGTGGATACCCTACGCGTCGGCGCGAGAGTGAATCAATCGCCGAATGCGGTCAGCAAACAGGACGTCGATCTTCTTGGGCTCTATGAGCGCGGTTACTTCCCCCGGCCCCCACATGGGATGAACCATCACCTGTCCCGTTCGATAAGTCCGTTTACTATCATAGGGTTCGCTGACTACCGCTTTTGTCCTGCCTCCAGTTAGCTTTGTGCCGCTTGAGAACGAACTCCTGGTACCGCATTTGGGGCAACTGACGCGTGAAATCGAACCGCGTTTGGTGACTGAAGCGACAACGTGGCCCCGCTCCTCCTGGCACACGAGACACAGTTTTTCGACGCGATCACCAATCGCGTAAACCGGCTTTTCCATAGATTCCTTTCTGCTGAAGTAATGTCGCGAGTTTTACCACCCGATAATGCACTAATTGAATGACACTTGCAAGTTGAGGTCCGGCAAAGCTGCGAGTCACTTCGCAGCTTACACAAGTATTACAAAGGCTTTATCGGCAAGCTGATAGGATAGTTTGCGAGGCCGCTTCCCGCCGAAAATCTTGTTGACTCGGAGTAATAATGCCAACTGTACAAAAGGATAAAATCAATTGGGTAACTACCAGCTTCATGCTCATTTTTCACGCGGGCGCGATAGCGGCACTATTTATGTTTAGCTGGCAAGCGCTGGCTGTCACCCTAATGCTTTGGTGGATTTCGGGGAGCTTGGGTATCGGCATGGGCTTTCACCGCTTGCTCACGCATCGTGGCTACAAGACCCCAAAAGCGATCGAGTACTTTCTGACATTTTGCGGAACGCTTGCTCTGGAGGGCGGCGCCATCAACTGGGTTGTTACTCATCGTATTCATCATGCAAACACAGACAGATCCGGTGATCCGCATACGCCCCGAGACGGGCGTTGGTGGGCGCACATGGGATGGATTCTGCGGGGGACAGCTCAGCAGCATGAAGACTCGGTATTGCGACGTTATGCTCCAGACTTAATGAGGGATCCTGTGCATCTCTGGCTTAACCGTCTCTATTTCGTGCCCCTGATTGTTCTGGGTCTGCTCCTGCTTGTTTTCGGTGGTTGGTCAGTG
This sequence comes from Pyrinomonadaceae bacterium, assembly GCA_035512935.1. Lineage (GTDB taxonomy): Bacteria > Acidobacteriota > Blastocatellia > Pyrinomonadales > Pyrinomonadaceae > PSRF01. Next base: position 53,944 of record DATKDA010000122.1, read on the forward strand.
ATGTTCTGGGGCATATTTCTAAGGGTCACAGTGGGGCTTCATGCTACGTGGTTGGTGAACTCGGCAACTCATCTTTGGGGCCGCCGGCGGTTTATGACGAGTGACGACTCGACGAATAGCTGGTGGGTAGCACTGCTGACATTTGGCGAGGGTTGGCACAACAACCACCACGCCTTTCCGCGGGCGGCGAAGCACGGGCTGAGGTGGTATGAGATTGATGTCAACTGGTGGGGCATTGCCACCTTGAAGTGGCTCGGTTTGGCAAGAGATATCAGAGTTGTGAGCGACGCACAAATTAGATCAAATCTGGAAAATAGGGAGCTTCGTCGCGCAGCTTGAAAACCGCTTTAGCTGGAAGTCAACCGGTCAAAGCATTGCTTGAACTGAGAATCCTGGGTGACCAAGGTGACAAACCGGCGGGCAAGAATCCTTGGATCGAGAATACCTGAGCAACCAACGCGCCAAACTGAAGTTCGTCGGACGCCTTCATAGTACAATGCCGGCATGCCCGTCACCAGCCGACGCAAATCTGTTATCTTCTTTTTCACTCTAGGCGCCTGCCTCGTTGTTCTTGCAATCGCGTTAAATGTTGGCTGGATTCTGCTCAATTGGCGTGAAGTCGCGCTCCTGGTGCTCGGGATCATCTTCTTTCTGGTGATTATCTTTGGACTCGTGCTTAATACAACCTTCCTGATTCGTGAGATCAGGCGCAATGAGCAACACGATGCATTCATCAATGCTGTTACTCACGAACTCAAGACGCCAATTACCTCCATCCGTCTCTACCTCGAAACGCTGAAAACCCGGGATCTAAAAGAAGAACAACGCCGCGAGTTCTACGACATCATGCTCGCTGACAGCGATCGCTTGCAGCAAACTGTCGAGCAGGTCCTGCGCGCCGGACAAGCAGGACATCGTCGCCGCCGCATAAACACAGCCATCATTGATTTGGGGCAGATGGTCCAGGAATGTCTCGAGTTGGCCCGCGTTCGCTACAACCTCGCCACCGATTCACTCAGTTACACCGAGACGTTCGACGGCGAACGACCTCATGTTGCCGGTGACGTGGACGAACTGCGCGCCGCGGTGTCGAATCTGCTCGACAATGCAGTCAAGTATTCGGAGACGGAGGTGCATGTGTCGGTTGAAGTGGCGGCCATCGATGCAAAGCGTGTTGCGGTGCGCATTGCAGATCAGGGCATCGGTATTCCCAGCGGTCAATTAAGGCGAATCTTCAGACGTTTCTATCGTGTGCCTGGGCGCGTGATGGCCAGGGTGAAGGGAACGGGCCTCGGCCTTTTCATTGTTAACTCCGTAATCGAAAAACACGGTGGGCGAGTGTTTGCCGAAAGCCCGGGACTTGGGCAGGGGAGTGTTTTCACAATTCAACTTCCAAGGGCTTGAGAGATGAATTCATTGCTGATCGTTGAGGATGAGGAGCATCTGGCCGAGGGTCTGCGCTTCAACCTCGAGTCAGAAGGGTATACGGTCGATATCGCGGGCGACGGTGAGGTGGCGCTTGGTCTGTTGCTCGGAGACCGCCGCCAGTACGACGCCGTTGTGCTTGATGTGATGCTGCCGGGCAAGAATGGTTTCACTGTAGCAGCCGAGTTACGCGCGGCGGGTCTCTACGTCCCGGTTCTCATGCTTACTGCGCGGGGACGCCCGGAAGATGTCCTCCAGGGTTTCGAGTCGGGCGCCGATGACTATCTCCCCAAGCCGTTTGAACTGAAGGTTCTGATCGCGCGTTTGCACGCCCTGATCCGCCGGCGCGAATGGTTTAATAAGGACAACCTCGATCGTGACCGGCAAGAGGCAAAACAGCAGCCGGATGATGTCTTTGATTTTGCGGGCAGAAAGATCGACTTTGGAGCTCTGGTACTGCACACGCCGCAGCAGACCGTCAGACTGACGCTGATGGAGGCCGGGCTCTTGCGCTATCTAATAAAGCATGAAGGTCGAGTTATCTCACGCAAGGAGATGCTCGAGGAGGTATGGGGCTTGCGAGAAGATACTGATACCCGGGCCATAGATAACTTCATTGTGCGATTAAGAAAGTACATAGAGGATGAACCCTCGCGGCCCAGACATCTGCTTACTGTAAGAGGCATTGGCTATCGGTTTGTTGCCGAAGTGACAGATCGAAGTGTCGCGGATGTTTAGGGTTGAGAGTACCCGACAGAGATTGAGAAAGACTAATTGCCTGCGGTGATTAGTGATGACCGGACGCCAAGCAGGTCGGAAAAGTCCTTCGTGTACACGGCGCCAACCTTTCGTACCTGACCCACCGCCTCTGAGAGTTCGTCGCTGGAGATAAAACCATTTTCCGTGTGCGCGATTGCCCAGAGCCTTATGTGAGCAGCGGTCCGGAGTAGATCTTCCACGCAGCGCAGATACTGCCTTTTACTCTGAACAGCCGCACCAAGTTTGGCTGCCTGCTGTTGCTCGAGTGGAACCCAAAAGTCGTCGCCTCCCCGCAGCCACTCTTCACGCCAGGTGAAGCGACCTGGTGTCGTTGCCTCAGATTGAATCACCGGAGCCGGTAATCTAAGAAACAAGAGATCTGTGTGATGGCGCTCCGCAATAAAACTCTGCGGTTCCTGATTAGTACTCTTGTTGCGTAACGCATTGTCGTAAGGATAGGGCAAGGTTTCCCTTAGTTGTCTGAATACGTTGGACAGTGAGAGCGGCCGGCGCAGGTTCCTCGTCTCCGTCCCAAAGGAGAGGACGTAATCTCCCACCATCATGCCAACAGTTAGAGCCAATGCCCGTTTGTACGGTGAGCGCAGACGCTCTGAGTTAAAACGAACATTGTCAAACCACCATGCGTCCGTTTCGTTAAACCATTTAAGAAGCGCTGGATTGTCGAGTTTGTCACGAGGGACGTATGCGTCCGAGACGATCGTATCGATATCTTCATCAACGAGCTGTTCGGAATGGTTTTCTACAAGGGCTGTGGCCTTAACGAAAGCCCACAACAAGAGATCATTAGCCGCCACTCTTACGCGCCACCGCTTCAGATGCATGCCAAGGTCGGATTCGCCGGAAAAGGGTAACGCAATAGAGGAAAACTTGAGCCGGCGAAGTACATTCAACTCAAAAGCTAGCCACCCGTTGGGGTATGTTCCGGAATTGTTGTAAGTCACTAAACGCTTCACTCTCATCACTCATCGCCTAGATGAGAAAAGATACTGACCGGTTCGGTGGAATTGAATTGCGCTCCAGTTCCGGCAAACGCCACGAGAGCCTCCAAGTGACCGAGGGAGAGAAGTACATTGACCACATGTGGGTCCAGTTCGATTCCTGCCCAAGTGATCAATTCGTGTTTTGCCTCGACTTCGGTCAGCGCCGGCCTATATGGACGAGCATCGGTGAGCGCCGCGTAGGAGTCCGCTACGCGTAAAATGCGGGCTCCCAGTGGAATCTCTTCGCGTCGCAGCGTATCGGGGTATCCGGAACCATTCCACCATTCATGATGCCAGCGAACCAGTAATTGCGCCGATCGATCCGCGCCAGCCCGAGCCGCTTCTTGCTCACCAATCACTGGATGGCGGGCAAGATCGATACGTTCCTCGTCCGTGAGCGATCCGGGACGCTGGATGTACTGGCGTTCCATTGCTGCTTCACCGAGGTCGTGAAGTAGTGCTGCTACCTGCAAGGACTCACGGTCGTGCGGGGCTACGTTGAAGCGCTGCGCAATTTCATCGGCAATGGCCGCAATGCGAGTCGCATGCGAATTTCGGTATTGTTCGAATTTGTCCGTGGCCAGCGCAAGCTGCAAAAAGACCTCACTCGAACGCGCTTCAGTCGGTAGTTTAGTTACAGCCGCCATCATGGATTCTCTAAAGAGCGCCATTCTAACGCTTAATTGGTGTCTGATTTAAGCCGCCGAAATAACTCCTGGGCCGCTGAATTGCCGGGCTCGCTCGCAACTACTCGTTCGGCCTCATTTTGGGCTCGCAGCAGAAACCCCAGATCGCAGTACAGTTCAGCCAACATTAGTCGATAGGCCGCTTGATTCGGATCAAGCTTGATTGCCGCGAGCAGCTCTGCCTCTGCAAGCCGGCGTGTCCGAGCATTTCCGGCAAGCGCACGACCGTAGTAGGCGCGATACCGAGCCTCCTTTGGCTCTTTACGGGCTGCCGCTCCCAGCAGTGTTACTGCCAAATTTGTTTGTCCTTGCTGGAGTGCTGCGAACCCTTCTTTGAAGTTAGCTTCAGCTCCCTGGAACTCGGGCTCAGATTCCGTTCCGCCGAGGGGATCGATGAAAGCGTCGCGACCGGATTTGGGCGCCGAGTTTGCAAACTGCCGTGCTCGGGCTTGAGCTGCAAGCTTTCCGTCATAAGTCGACCGGCGTCCCGGATCGGTCAGGGTCTCGTAAGCTTGAGTGATACGCGCAAAAGCTGACTCCATTCGAGCGTGCACTTCTTTCGACACACTCACGCGAAAGCGGTCCGGGTGATAGCGCCGCGCGAGCATGTAATAAGCTCGTTTGATCTCCTTCAACTGCGCCGTGGTGCCAACGTCGAGGACTTCATAGTGACTGCCAGCCTCACCGATCCTCGATAAATAATCTTCCAGATGTTTCTCTTCATCACTCTCCGATGGTGGGGCAACTGGCGGCGCCTCGGGTTTCACGTCCGGAAACGGCTGCTCGGTCCGTGTGGGCATCGGCCGATCAGGAAAGACCGAATCCCATCCCTCTCGCTCGAGATATCCCCCGAGCGCCAGTGTGTAGATCATGCGATAGGTTTCGAGGTCCCCCAATCCACTGATTGAGATCAGCTCTTGCAGTCGGATTGGCGTTTCGACTCTAGATAAGACAAATCCTTCGGCAGGCTGTAGGTTAATTGCCTGCGGGGGTTCCAAAACAGGGGAAATGAGTTCCTGAGGATTTCGAAATCGAGTAGATATGAAAGCAGGTTCCATTCGTCGCGCAATTTCCATCAACAAATGTTCGATGCCGAGGTCCACGCGAATCGGATCGACGAGTCGAGTACGTTCGTCAAAGTTCCACGAGCCATCGCCCCATAACAGCACAACACCAAGTACCCCCTTGACCTGGCTCATCAGGACGCCCGCAATCGCATCGGCGGACAGGACTCCGCTTTTAGACAGCGCAGTAACCAATTCCACATCCGATTGTTGGTTGTGATTTGAAAGTTCCGTCTCTGAAATCAGCTCTTTCGCAGTCAGCAGTTGGCGCAGTCTCAGTGAACGGATGTTTGCCGCCGCGTAGATGAGCTTGCCGGTGTCGAAATAGAGCGCAGCCCTGACCCGCTCCCGCTCGAGCCGAAGCGTGCCCGAAAAGTTCTTGCTCGAAATCTCCCGAATTAGTTCGGCGACCGGCTGTTCGCCTAATTGACCATTCATTTGGCGTGAAACAAACTCCGGCTGATGCTCTCAAAAGCGAGCTCTTTTCATCATAGCGCACGATGAAGGTAAAAAAGAAGTAGGGCTTTGACACTCTTGAAATGCATCTCTATATTGATGGTTACAGACAACTTATACGATAGCGTTAAAATTGTTGGTCGGCTTTAGCTTTCAAAGGGGTTGCTCTCGCTTTAGATGGATGACGAAGCCAGGAAGGGCAGTGATATATCCACAGCCAATGGCGGTGAAGTAGGTAACGTTTCGCTCAACAGTGTCAACCCCAAGGCGAGTGTTGAGCACATCTTCGAGCAGTTAAAGGAACGAACAGCGGAGCTGGAAGAAGCGAACCGCGAATTGCGCCGTATCTCCCATTACCGCTCACTTTTTTTGGCGCGTATGTCCCATGAACTTCGCACGCCGTTGACGTCGATTCTGGGATTTAGTGAGATTCTCCTCGAGCAAGAGCAGTTGACCGAGGCTCAACGTAGATTCTGTTTAAAGATCCAAGACTCCGGGCTGCAACTACAAGCAAGTCTTAACCAGTTAGTCGATCTTTCTCGCCTGGAAGCCGGCCGCACCGAGCTCTTCTTCCAGGAGTTCTCTCTGCGCGAGACACTGCGTGACTGCTGCGCGGCCGTCGCCCGGTTTGCCCAGAAGCAGCAGGTGAAGCTTGAATATGATCTCGCGCCCGGAATCTCCACTGTGGTTTCGGATCAAGGGAAGTTGCGCCAGGTTTTGTACAACTTTCTCTCCTGGTCGCTGACCCGAAGCAAAGCTGGGGATTCAGTATACATGTACGGAGCGTTTGTGGAGACAGACTTGTTGCAGATCCGGATTGATGACTCGGGTCCTCCGGTAACGGATGTCGAGCATCTATTTGATCCGGACGGAAGTCCCAGTTCGCAAAATGATGCCGCCGTGATTGGGATTGTCATCGGCCGGCAACTGCTCGATGTAATGGGTGGCAAGGTTGTGCTTCAAAACGGTGACAAGGATGGTCTTAGCGTTCAGATTCAGCTTCCGGCAAGGCCAGCGAAGGGGTAGAGAAGGATGGAACCGATCCTCATCCGAGAATGTGTAACGATTGAAGAGTTGGACAATTGCGTTAAGTTGCAACGAGATATCTTTGGTCTACCGGATCTCGAGATCTCACCCCGCCGCCATCTGATAGTTTCCCGGCAGGCGGGGGGCTGGACGCTGGGCGCCTTTGCGGGTGAGCGGCTTGTAGGCTTTGTACATCATCTGGCGGCAGTGAACGGCAAAAATGAGATCTCAGGTTATTCGCACATGATGGCGGTGGCCCGCGATTATCAAAACCATGGTGTGGGAGCCCGGCTGAAGTGGGCACAACGGGAGCGAGCGCTGGCCGAAGGGCGTAGCTTTGTCAAATGGACCTGGGATCCAATGCAAGCGCGCAATGCGCACTTTAATCTCAATCGGCTTGGTGTGACAGCGGGCAGCTATGCCGAGAATTTTTATGGGACGGACTACGTTACCGACCCCGATCAACAGCGCGGAAGCAATATCGACAGCGATCGCGTGATTGCAAGTTGGGACCTGCGCGCTGACCGCGTGATGCGGTTGGCAGCCGGTTCTGCTCCGTCGCCGCTTCCAACGCCAACACCAACGCTAAAGATATCGATACCGCCGGATTGGGCCGGACTTGTGAAAGAGAACCCGGCACGCGCGCGTGCTGAGCAGCTTCGGGTCCGCGCTGAATTCATACTTGCTTTCTCGACGGGACTGATCTGCGCCGGCTTTGAACGGGGACAGGAGAGCCCATCATACCTGCTCTTTGAGCGGACCAACGATTTCACTTAGTGAAAACATAATTGAAGAATTCGCAACCCAGACTCCTTGCCTTATTGAGATGCCTTTTACTCGTTTTGATCGTTATGTAGATCGGCATGCGCGCACTTTCGCTGAGCGCCTCCAGGCACTGTGTCGAATGCCGTCAGTCGCCGCGCGGGGTACCGGCATGCGCGCGATGGCTGAAGCAGTCGAGCAGATGATGCAAAGAGTCGGAATTGGCACGCGATCCATCCGCATGGGAACAGGTTATCCGATCATTTACGGGGAATGCGGGAGCGGCTCGCAAACCTTTGTGGTCTACGGTCACTACGACGTGCAACCGGTTGGCCATCTGACAGACTGGTCGGTGGGACCATTCGCAGCGGGGATTATTGACGGGAAACTGTACGCCCGCGGCGCTGCAAACAGTAAAGGCGATCTCGTAGCTCGAATTGCCGCAATCGAGGCTTACCAGAAAACGTATGGGAAGATTCCGGTTTCTCTTCGGTTCGTCGTCGAAGGAGAGGATGGTTTGGGCAGCCCCAGCCTTTATCGGTTCACGAGCGAGCATGCTGAACTGATTCGCGGCGCCGGCTGCATTTGGGACGAGGGCTACCGCGACACTAAGGAACGGCCCGTCATTAGTCTTGGCTTCAAAGGCATTACATTTCTGGAGCTCCGTGCCCATGGAGCCCGCGCTGACCTTCACTCAAAGTGGGGCGCAATTGTCCCAAATCCAGCATGGCGTCTTGTTCAGGCGCTGGCAACAATCACCTCGCCGAAGGGAGTAATCACTATCGACGGTTTCTCTTCACATATTGCGCCGATCTGTGAAGAGGACGCCGAAGCTCTGAGGGCCATCGAGATTGACGAAGTCGGGCTTAAGCGCGAATTTCGCATCGCCGGTTGGAGTCGCGCGTTGAAAGGTCCGGCGCTGGTAAAAGAGCATATCTTTGGTCCAACCTGTACGATCTGCGGGATCCAGACCGGACACACCGATGCCGGGGCAAAGACGGTGTTGCCGAGTACTGCCATGGCGCGACTGGATTTGCGGTTGGTTCCCGATCTTACGCCGGCGCTCGTGTTGGAACTTTTGCGCCGGCATCTCGATGTTCGGGGTTTTAAGGACATCGAGATCATTGAACTCGGAAGCGCACCCTTAGCAAAATCTTCACCGAAGTCCGCAGTGGCCCGGGCTGCCATCGCGGCCGCTACGGATGTTTATGCGATGCCACCATTGGTCTATCCAATGGATCCGTCGAGCGGCCCTGTCGGTGCTGTCTGCGGCGCCTCCGATCCACCGTCGCCGTTGGCCTCTTTCGGCATTAGTTATTCCGGGTCGAACCCGCATGGTCCTGACGAGAACATTCGCCTGGATGACTTTCTACAAAGCATCAAATTTATTGGGCGGTTGATTCATCGGCTTGGCGAACCGCGAGCGAAGAACAGCACCGGATCAATACAGAGTCGGGAAATAAAGGGCGACGCAGCCGTGGTCCATTCTCGCGGTTGATCTCGATCATCAGCAGGGAGGTCAGAGGAAAAGGATTGGCCAGACCGCAAACAGTTGAGAAAGAGATCGAGAAACTTAGAGCCGAAATCAGGCGCCATGACCAGCTCTATTACATTAATGACAATCCCGAAATATCAGACGCCGAATACGACGCGCTAATAGAGCGCTTGAAAAAGCTCGAAGCGCAATTCCCGCAGTTATTAACTCCTGACAGCCCCACCCAGCGCGTTGCTGGACGGCCCGCCGAAGGCTTTCCGGAAGTCGTCCATCGGCGGCCAATGCTCTCTCTCGACAACAGCTACAACATCGACGAACTACGTGCTTTTGATGAACGATGTCGACGGCTTGCGGACGGGCGCCATTTTGAGTATGTGGCCGAACTCAAGATCGACGGGCTGTCAATTTCGCTTCATTACGAAAACGCAACTCTGGCGCGAGGGATCACGCGCGGCGACGGGCGCATTGGTGAGGATGTGACCCATAATGCGCGTACGATTCGTAGCGTCCCGTTGAAACTGCGCCGTGGCGGACCAGCGGTGGGGAAAGATTTAGAGGTGCGGGGAGAGGTATTCATTCCGCGAACTGTTTTCGAGCGCATAAATGCCGAGCGTGAAGAGCAAGCCGAGCCAAAGTTCGCTAATCCCCGTAACGCCGCCGCAGGCGCTATCAGACAACTCGATCCACGCATCGTCGCCACTCGCAGACTCGATATGTTCGCCTACGATCTGATCGCGGCGGATCGAAAACCGTTTCCGACGCATTGGGAAGCGCTCAACTGGCTCGAGCAGGCTGGCTTTCACGTTAATCGTCACCGCGCGCTTTGTCAGTCTATCGACGATGTCATCAATTTTTGTAATCAAATGGAGGCCGGACGCGATGCGCTCGGCTATGAGATTGATGGTGTAGTCGTCAAGATCAACTCGACCGCGTTGCAGGACGAGTTTGGTGCGACCCAGAAGTCGCCACGCTGGGCGATCGCTTATAAATACCCGCCACGCCAGGCTACCACGCAAGTAAAGTCCATAGTCGTTCAGGTGGGCCGAACCGGCGCCCTGACACCAGTGGCAAATCTGGAACCTGTCCTCCTGGCCGGCACCACCGTCTCACGTGCCACCTTGCACAACTCTGACGAGCTCAAAAGGCTCGGTATTAGGATCGGCGATTGGGTCTTGATCGAAAAGGGCGGCGATGTCATTCCAAAAGTGTTGAAGGTTATTGAATCGCGACGTACCGGTAACGAGCAGCGTTTTAAGATGCCCCGCAAATGCCCCGAGTGTGGGGGCGCGATCTCCCGGCCGGAAGGCGAGGTTGTAGCTCGTTGTGTTGCGGCCGATTGTCCCGCGCAGCTCAAGGGCCGCATTCTGCACTTCTCTTCGCGCCGCGCCATGCGGATTGAGGGTCTCGGTGGTGCGTTGGTGGACCAACTGGTCGAAAAGAAGCTAGTGCGAGACGTAGGGGACCTTTATGCCTTGAAGCTGGAGGAGATTGCCGGTCTGGAACGCATGGCAAAAAAGTCGGCTTCGAATCTTTTGGCCCAGATCGAAGCGAGTAAAGCCAGGGATATTTCGAACCTCGTCTACGCGCTTGGTATTCGCCATGTAGGTGACAGGACTGCAGCGATTCTCGCACGACATTTCGGCTCGCTCGATCGCCTGAAGGAATCCAGTCTTGTCGAGTTGGATGATATTCCGGAGATCGGCCTGACTGTAGCGCAGAGTGTTCGCGATTGGTTTGACGACGAGGGTAATACGGAGCTCTGTGAACGACTGCGTGCAGCCGGAGTGCGCACTGAAATCGAACGCCAGGCTGCCTCGATTGCCGATGAGAGGTTCGCAGGGAAGCAATTCGTGTTGACAGGTAAGCTGGAGACGTTTACGCGCGACGAGGCACGAGAGCTCATTGAAGCACGTGGCGGACGGGTCACGTCGTCAGTCAGTGCGCGCACAAGTTACGTAATTGCCGGTGAAGATGCCGGTTCAAAGCTGGATAAAGCAGCGTCACTTGGGATTCCGGTTCTGGACGAGAAGGCTCTCCGGGAGATGTTGGGGTATGATTAAAGTGAGACGAGCAGAAGGTCATGAGCCAGCCTGACGGCGAGGAGTCTTAAATGCAAGGGCAGCAAAAAGAACGAAGCTTGCAGCTTTTATACACTCTGTTTTGTGATGACGTCCGGCTCGAAGTCGGCAACAAACTGTCACTGATGGGTGTCTTTCAGAATATTATGGTGCAGCAATTACCTGTATCCCTGATCAAATTTGCGGTCGTGAACCATTGGCGAGGCGAGGGTGTACATCTATCGGAGGTGCGCATTCTCACGCCGGATCGGAAGCAACCTGTCGTCGTCTCCCAGCCGACGCGGTTCGAGATCGCCGAGGGCGGCTTTGCCGACAACATCAGTTTTTTTGTGAATGTAACGTTCCCTGCTGCCGGTCAGTACTGGGTGCAGACGCTCGTCGACTCGAACTTGTTTGACGAGCAAGCCTTAACCGTGTCTGACGGCCGTGAAGTCGAGACTCAGAGTTTTTCCGAATCAGTTAACTAGGGACGAGCCTAGTATTCGATCTGATACAGCTTAATCTTAGAGTTCAGTGTGGTCGGTTTTATATTGAGCAGTCTGGCGGCCTTCGCCTGATTGCCGCGGGTTCGTTCCAGCGCGAGCTTAATCAAGCCACTCTCAAAACGCTTAACTTCATCGTAAAAATCGATACCCTCGGCAAGGTTCATCGACCTTAGGCGGGTTGATTCCTCAGTAAAGGCCCGGTCCTGCGAAAGTCTCTCTGCCTCGCTCAATAACATCGCGGCGAGGTCCACCAGTCGCTCCATGCGGTCGCGAACCGGATGCAGGGCTATTCGTAGTTTTACGGGCTCGTCAGCCTGTGATCGGAAGGTTTCGTTAGGCTCTACTACGGCGGATGCTTCAGCGCTCATTTGATTATACCCCTTTGTTCAAATCCCTTTACAATAACCACTGCTACTACGAAAACACCGGCCCCCAAGTTCCTGTGGCAGGTTTTTATACTTTTCGAGAGGCGGTTTTTCTTCGTGGGGTTGCCTCGTTACTAGTTGAACGAACAAAAAGGCGAGCCGATTAACAGGCTCGCCTCGTGCTCGACCGATGATTTTGGTGCGGATGAGAGGACTTGAACCTCCACGATGTCACCATCACAGGCTTCTGAGACCTGCGCGTCTGCCAGTTCCGCCACATCCGCAACGGGAAAAGTCATTATGCGAACAGCCCTCTTGAGTGTCAAGAAAGCGCACTGCATATACTGGAATCCCCCGAGGACAAGTACCGGGCTCTTTTTTGGCAGACCTTTGTGAAGGGCAGAAGCCGGTCAGAGTACGGGCGGGCTCTGTCTCATCCCTGTGGTGCGACCAAGTTGACGGTGCAACCAGCCGACGTGATCTGTTAAGGTAAGCAAAAAATGAGGATCTGGCAGTCAGTTGGGATTAGAGTGAATGGTCGATACAGCCTTGGGCGCCAGCAGTTTGCGTAAGCGTCTCGCAGATGTTCGGAAAAAAATTGATGAAACCGCCCGGCGGTGCAATCGCCTCTCAGAGGAGATCACGATCATTGCCGTCAGTAAGACCCATCCTGTTGAAGCTGTCAGACAGGCGTTTGCGGCGGGCGTGACGAATTTTGGCGAGAATCGGGTCCAGGAAGCCGAGATAAAGATCGTTGAGGCTGGACTCGATGGTATACGCTGGCACCTGATCGGTCACTTGCAAGCCAATAAAGCGAGGCGCGCAGTTAAGCTGTTTGACGTAATTCACACGCTCGACTCGATTTCCTTGGCCCAACGGCTCGATCGCTTGTGCGCTGATGAAAGCAGAGTAACTCTTCCAGTGCTGATTCAGGTTGACCTGGCCGGCGAGGATACTAAGACCGGGGTTACCGAAAGCGAGCTTGATGAACTCCTTGCGGTTGTGGGGCGCTGTACGCGGCTCGATCTTCAAGGGCTTATGACGCTGCCGCCTTTTTTCGAGGACCCGGAGCGGGTGCGTCCATATTTTCGCCGGCTGCGCGAGCTACGCGACCAAATTGCAGCCGGAGGCCACTTTCGGAATCTAGCTGGCGACCTCTCGATGGGAATGAGTCATGATTTTGCCGTGGCGATTGAAGAGGGTGCGACCCTGGTTCGAATCGGAACCGCAATCTTTGGCGAACGTATAAAGGAGAAACTAGATTAAGGAAGTTTTGAGCCGAATACCCGAACATAATGCTGATCATTGAACGTACGTACCTTTTTGTTTACTGGGTGGTGATAATTGCAATCATCGCCACGGTAGCGCTGATGGTCTTGCGCCTGATTGCGATCCAGCTCGATATCAATCCGTTCAGTTGGACTGCCTTGACGATCAGACGCCTTACCGATCCTCTGCTTCTACCAGTGCGACGCGGCCTCATCGCCCTCAGTGTTGATCCCAAATTCGCTCCCATAGTTGCGATCCTGCTTACCATCCTACTTGGTTGGTTTGTGTTACAGCTTGTTGGCGGGATTGTGAACACCCTGGTTGGCGTCCTCGAAAGTGCGTTGAGACAAGATCTTGTCGCGGCAGTTGGCTATGTAATTTACGGCCTGCTAGGTTTGTATTCGCTGATGATATTCATACGCATCATCTTTTCGTGGGGCATGGTCAGCTATTCCAACCCGGTGATGAAATTCCTGGTGAATGCTACTGAGCCTTTGCTGGCGCCTCTCCGCCGGATAATCCCGCCATTGGGAATGTTCGATATTTCGCCGATTGTTGCCTTCGTTATTGTTTGGTTATTGCAGTCCGCAGTGGCGGGAACTCTCCTTCGAGGTTTGAGACTTCACTTCATCGCTTAAAGGACCAAGGTGATCGAACATACTGAAAAAGATGGAGCGCTCACCTTCAAAGTGCAAGTGGTACCACGCGCCTCTCGTAGTGAGATTGTTGGAGAGTACAACGGCGCGCTACGTGTGCGGGTTGCAGCAGCGCCGGTCAATGGAGCCGCGAATGATGAACTGGAGCGCTTGATGGCTCGGGCGTTTGGCGTTCCTGCAAAAGCCATCGTTATCCTTGCCGGGCACGGCTCAAAACTCAAGAGGGTGTCTGTCAAAGGCGCCTCCAGAGCATCGTTGGACCAGTTCAACTGCCAGGAAAACTTATAGCCGTAGTGGGGAAGCCGACGAGTCCCCAGTGTCCGGAAAGCTACAGGCTTCGATTTACCGTTGCCATAAGGCTCGAGAAGGAACGTGTATGTTTGCGAGGGCTTCAACTTACGATTAGCGTGCGGTAAGATTTCAAACCTTCAATTACGATTACCAAAGCCGGCGCCAAATTGCCGTAAACTCAAAAGGGAAGTCAAATGTCAGGACACTCGAAGTGGCATAGTATTAAGCACAAGAAAGGCGCGCTCGATGCCAAGCGCGGAAAATTATTCACGAAGTTCATCAAAGAAATAACGGTTGCAGCCCGCTCGGGAGGCGGTGATCCCGACGGCAATGCCCGGTTGCGTAAGGCGATCGCCGACGCTAAGGCGGGCAACATGCCCAACGATACTATCGAGCGGGCAATAAGACGCGGTACTGGGGAAGAAGAGGGCGTTCACTATGAGGAGGTCACGTACGAAGGTTATGGACCGGGCGGTGTGGCCCTGCTTATCGAAACGATGACCGATAATCGTAATCGCACGGTTGCAGAGGTCAGACACTTGCTTTCAAAGAACGGAGGCAATCTGGGTGAATCCGGATCCGTGGGTTGGATGTTTGATAAGAAAGGCTACATCGTAGTTGAGAAAGCCAGGAAAGCAGAGGACGAACTCTTCGAGTTGGCAATCGAGGCCGGCGCGGACGATCTTCGCGATGACGAAGAGAACTTCGAGATCATTACAGCGCCTGAAAATTTTGAAAGCGTGCTGGCGGCAGTCAAGACGGCTGGTATTGAACCTCAGGTTGCGGAAGTGATGATGGTGCCACAGAATTATGTGAAGCTTGAAGGCCCGGAGGCGCGGCAGATGCTTAAGCTGATGGAGTCCATCGAAGACCACGACGATGTGCAGAAGGTCTCTGCCAATTTCGATATCAGCGAGGCTGATATCGCTGCGGCATGACCCCGCTTAGACTTTTGCAGAACCCTTGCGTTTTCTGACTGTTGGGAGAGCGACTCGGAGCACCTATAGATTCGCGCCAGAATCCACACTACACCGAGCCACTCAGCCAACTCTACACCGAGCTAGTCAGCGCATGGCTGACGAGACCACGGCAAAGGAACCTGAACAAATGCATAGGTCTACATTGCATGAGTTTGCGCGGCGTCGTGCGGCACCTGTCCCGTCTCAAGCATGTTCTTCATCCGCATCAGATCATCGTCAATGTCTGCCTTAGGATCGGCGCCCAGCAGGGCGGCGACTCCATGACCAATGGCGCCGGCAGGCGGGTTATAGCTTAATTTGACGTCGATGCGGGTTGAACCATCCTCGTTAGCTTCAAACTTGACCAACCCCGCGTGATCTACCACTGAGCCGGGCTCAGTTTTCCAGGCGAGAATTTGGTTAGGCTCGAGCCGGGTCGTCACTGCGTCCCATTCAATAGGTACGCCTGCCGGACCGGCGACTTTCCAGTGGGTACGGTTATCACCGATCGATCGGACCTCCTCGACGTTACTCATGAAGAGTGGAAAGGTTTCATAATCGCTCCAGAGACCAAACACTCTTTCAAGCGGCGCGTCAACATTTAGAGTCTTCTGGATAGTAACCGCTTCTCGTCCTCCTCCGAGTCCTGTCAGCCGCTTCAGTTCAAGATTAGTCAAACCGCGCGCAAGCAGAAGTAAACCCGCTGCTCCAACTCCAGCTCCTACGGCGTCGCGCCGTTTGCCCCCGTAGACCGCAAGAGCCGCGCCACTCGCACCGGCTGCGAACCGCGCTGCCGGTGACCAGTGTTCTTGCATGAATTCCATCCGGTTACCAGGGCGAGTTCGCCCACCCTGTAGTGCGGGAATATCCCCCGGTGCGTTGTGAACTTCGAGCTGGTTCTCGACATCCTCGACACCTTTAACTCCTCTTACGGCGTGCAACAGATCATCTACCTCATGTCTGAGTACGGGACCGCTCAGAGTGACCTTGCCGCCATCAACGATCGTTGTGATTGCACTCGGATGGGAAACGATCCTTCCCAGTTTTGACCTGACCCGCTGCCGGAGTACGTCGTCATCCACTTCGGCGTTGTCTCTCTTCAGCCGGGATTGGATCTGGGCTCCGAGCCCTCGTGCCCGATTTGTCACATCGCGTGCTGTAACACCCACTCCGTGACTGGTTTTGCGCGCTACATTTTTAATTCGGTCCCGGACGAGGGCCCTCCGTCGCTTGCCGCGATCCGGATCGAGCAGATACATAATTCCAGTCCCGAGTCCAATGCCTGCGGCTAAGGTTAGTGCCTTATTCATAACTTCCCCCTTATCTATTCTGACTGCGTTCGCCTGCCTTGAGGGGTTTGGCGAACCATTTTCCAACTAATTCTATTGCGCTTAATGAATCGCAAAAAAGGTGCCAATGGGTACCAGAATCTGAGCTCGAAACACATTTGGTATGAGACTTGTTACAAAGTGACTAACTAAGCATTAGCAGCTCGTAGATCAGGTTTCACAGAAGTGATTTTCTTTCGAAAGAAAGACAGGTTTAGCAGCCAGCGTCAAGATTGTGCTTTGGAGTGATTTAGAGAATGTTGTGGGTTTTTGCATTGATATTGCTACTCTTGTGGATGGTTGGACTTATTGTGCAGATTGGAGGCCAGTTTACTCACTGGCTGCTTGCAATCGGGTTAGTCATGGTGATTGCGAATCTCATTGCCGGCCGGCGGCCAGTTCTATAAAGAGGTCCTAAAGAGTTCAGGTAATCCTACCGAGTTGTACGGGACTTACACATATAATGTCTCGATTCGGTGCGACACTTCCCTAAACCGAACGAGTTGAACCCCTCGCCTCACCTCAAGAAACAAACAAAATAATCCTTTGCTGCTGCTTGATGTGAGGCGGTGGTTCGCCCTCTTCCAGGAACCCTGGCTTACGCAGATCTTGCGCGCGCTTTATCAGAGCCTGCTGTCGTCGCGGTTTCGCTGCTCGCGGTCTTTTCGGAGAGTGCGGTCTCCCGGCTCACCCGAATGTTGTTCTGCACATCTGAAACACCTGACACCGACTCAGCAATATCTTCAGCCAGCCGTTTTGCAAAGCGGCTGTTTACACTGCCGGTAAGCGTCACTTCACGGTTGCTAACGTTTACTTCGATGTCACTGGCATCGAGCTGCGGATGGTCTGTCAGGCGATCATTTATGTCTTCCTTGATTCGTTCATCCGAGCGACGATAATTACGAGGGCCTCGGCCCCGGTAATCGTTAGCCTCGTCTTTTCGGCGGCGCCTCTCAGCTTCTTCATCACCGAACCACGAGGCTACTTCGTCACTCACACGGTCCCACCAGCCGCGTTCCCTGTAGGCACGCTCACGTTCGGGATCATAGCCATATCCGCGGGGACGACCGCGAAAGTCGCGACGGCCATAGCCTTCTCCGCGCGTAGAGCCTATCGGGTAATCCCGTTCGTAGGTACCGTGCTCTCTACTATAAGGACTGTAAGATGGACGGTCGGTTTCCATCGATCTTCTGCCGTAACTTTCGCGACCATAGTCGCGTGGGCTCGTCGGGGCCCCAAAAGCAGTGCCATAGTCCCAACCCGTTGACAGGCGGCGTCCGTAGTCACGCCCGGACTCAGGTTCAAGATCACGAGACGAATAGTCGTAAGATGATTCGTCTCTTCTGGGCTCATAGTCCGACGCGTTGTAGCGACGACGGCGCCATGAGCGCTCGGAAGACTGATCACGGTCGTAATCGAGATCTTCGAAGCCGTAATCCTTATCGCGATAGCTTCTTGGCATTTCTATCCCTCCTTGAATGTTTCCGAAAAATTACTTAGCAACTCTAATCGGGGAATGTTGCGGAAGTTGCACGTAGCACGATCTCCCGCACAAGTCGTTCTCTCCGTACGCTGGACGTGCGATGTCCTACCAGCTTGCAACCAGCTCCTCTGAGGCCTGCCAAGCCGGCAGGTTCTCACGAATCGAAACACGGTGGAGTTTACTGGGCTCATCCAGTAACTTGCCGGCCCCCAACACGACTGTCGTTACCGGATCTTCGGGTACTTTCACCACCAACTGGAGCTCCATTTGAAGACGCTTCTGCATTCCTTTTAGCAGTGCGCCTCCACCCGTCAGAATTATCCCGGAGTAGTAAATATCGGCGACTGCCTCGGGTTGAGAATCCTCGATTACACGATTGACGCCGGCAATAATCTCGGCCACTACTGGATCCAACGCCTCTTTTATCTCCTCAGCCTCAATCTCAACGGCGGTTGCTCCGCCGCCGAGGACGTTTTTGCCAACAATCCCCCACTTTTGTGGCCCTCCGGATTCGTCATTTAGAGAGGCCCCAATCTCTTTCTTGACACGCTCGGCAGAGGATTCGCCGATTTGAATGCAGTGAGTACTTCTCACGTAATCGCGTATGGCATCGTCCATCGCATCTCCGGCCGCCGGCAGACTGACTGATGAAACAACCCCACCGGAGGCAATCACCGCGACCGTAGTTGTGCCGCCGCCAATATCAACAACCATGCATGCCCGCGCATCCTCAAAGCGCAAGCCTGCCCCGAGACCTGCTGCGAGGCCTTCATCAATCAGATCAACTCGACCGCCCGCAACATCCTTCACCGCGTCTCTGACCGAGCGTTGCTCGACTATTGTTGCTGAGCCGGGCACGCCAACTACCGTGTGTCCCCACCGGTAACGAGCATCAATGACGCGTCTAAGAAATGCTTGGAGCATCTTTCTCGTTATTTCGAAGTTAAAGATTGTTCCGCAACGAATTGGCCGGTGCACTTGAATATCGCGTGGTGCTCGACCCAGGAGTTTTGCGGCTTCCAGTCCCACCGCAAGAACTTCTCCGGTGTATTTTTCAATCGCTACAACCGAGGGTTCATTCAGTAGAATTCCCTTGCTCGGCTCATATAGAAGAGTGTTTACCGAACCAAGATCAATCGCGAGTTCGCTCTTGAACAGACTCCTTAAAATATTCATGGCCGTTCTCCTTGCTCTGAAAGTGGCCTTGTAACAATGTTCGCAGTCGGAAAGCGCAACTGTCATGCCATGTTGCGTTACTTTTTGGTGCAAAATCGCGACCTCAATGTTGTAAGGGACAAATTGCGAACGCCTTCGACAAAAGTTCTGACTAACTGAAGCAACCACAGTCGTCAATATTGTCAGGAATGCCAAATTGACTTGCTACTCCAATAGTCAGCTGGCCGGGTTCGCCGCTACACTTTAGCCACACTCACGCCAAAGAGTTGGGATTTATCGCATGTATAAAGACTTTGAAAGAACAAGGGGGAAAACAACAAGGGGGAAAAGCCAGGAGGGCGAGTACGTTTTCGGGGAGAGGAGAACGGCTCGCCTTTCTTGTTCAACCCTTCAGAACTCTGCTATGTCGGGCGGGGGCTCGCAGTCGGTCTTTTTAATTCGGATTGGGATAGCGAGCTCGGGGCATCCAAGTTTGCGCCGGAATCCACTCCAACCCCCAGTCGCTCAACCAACTCTCCGCCGAGCCAGCCGGCTACGGCAGCAAGCATCACGGCTAATACCGATAGAGCAAGCGCAGTTGCAGGTGGCGCTTCGGGAGTTCCCGCGCGCAGAAGCCAGCTTATCCCGAAGAGGATTATTACGATCACATTTAATAGTCCGTGCCACAGCCCGACCCGCTTAGCGCGAGTTCCGTCGGGTATCGCCAGATAATCAATCAGGCCAAACAGACGGGCTACAAGACCACCGATGACACCTGCCACTATCATCCAGAAGGAAACAATCGCCCAAACTGAATTGGCGGTGAGCAGGTAGACTATATCGAAGATTACGGAGGTGGTCAGGAGTCCCAAAGGAAACACAATTAGAATCGGATGTATGGCGTGGCCAAACAGTTTTGCCTTACTTTCCATCTCGTCCTCCTATTTTTCATGACGTCCGGTGTAAGCATCCCGTACAAAGGCACAAGCTTCCGTGTCTCTTTACTACTCACTGGAAGAGATCCGCCGTCTGAGTTACCTTGTCCGAGGCTATATCCAGCAAAGGAGGTGCCGGGTCATAAAGAAGAGTCCGCGAAAAGCTTCGGATGCCACTGCAAAGGCGGATTTCGAACCGATGGAGGCACTCCTGGTTACCGCGATACCGCAAGGCGAACAATGGGCTTATGAGCCAAAGTGGGATGGTTTCCGCTGCATTACCTTCCGAGACGGGGATAAAGTCGAACTTCAGTCTAAATCAGGGCAGTCGCTGACAAGGTATTTCCCCGAAATTGTCGATGCTGTTCGGAAAACGAAAGCCACCCGCTTCGGCCTGGACGGGGAACTGGTGATTCCGGTGGGCAAGGCATTCTCTTTTGACGATCTCTTGCAGCGAATTCACCCGGCCCCAAGCCGCGTTCAGAAACTGGCTCAAGAATTTCCCGCTATGCTGATTCTTTTTGATCTGCTGATGGATGAAAAAGGTACTTCACTGCTTGATGAGACTCTCGAGTTTCGACGCGCTAAGCTGGAGCGGTTTGCGACAAAATATCTGAAAGGCAGGACCAGGTTCGACCTTTCCCCGCAGACACCGGACGTCGCGGTGGCGCGCCAGTGGCTTGAGAGTTCAGGGCTACAGCTTGATGGAATCGTCGCCAAGCGTCTGGATCTTCCCTACCAATCAGGTGAACGGACTGGCATGCAGAAGATCAAGAAGCTGCGCACGGCCGACTGCGTAGTGGGGGGATTCAGGTACGCTTCTAACAAGAGGGTCGTGGGTTCATTGCTACTTGGACTCTACGACGACAAGGGCTTGCTGCATCATGTGGGTTTCACCGCTGCGTTTAAGGAGACAGAAAAGCAGGAACTTACAAAGAAGCTTGAGCCGTTAATTCAACCGCCTGGATTCACCGGTAACAAACCAGGTGGGCCGAGTCGTTGGAGTACTCAGAGGTCTGGTGAATGGGAACCGCTTGCTCCGAAACTGGTTGTGGAGATTCAGTACGACCACTTCACGGGCGGGCGGTTTCGTCACGGAACAAAGCTTTTGAGATGGCGGCCGGACAAGAAACCTCGCGCCTGTAAATTCGACCAGATTAAGTAAAGACGGGCCTTGGGTCTTGGGTCTTTGGTCTTGGGCCTTTGGTCTTTGACACTTTGCGGGCTGTCTCGCCTTTTTGGAGTCTCATTCCGAAAGCGAAATCGATTAGCAAAGAGCGGCGCCAAAGACTAAACGTCAAAGACCAAAGGCCCAAGACCCAAGGCCGCCCGCCAAGGCCAAAGGTCAAAGTCCCAAAGTAAAAATCACTGAGTCATGGTTTCGGTGTGACGCGCGCCAGCACGAGAAACCCATTTTTTGCCGAACTGCGCGCGACATTGCGAGAAAGCAATAATTGAACTCGTATCTTTTGACCTGCCAGTTTGTACTGTCGCTCAATCTTCTCGAACATGTGGGGGCCTGCGGCAATGAACCTGTCGAATTGAGTTTTTAGCCCGATGCCGGGGCCTGTTGGGACGACTTCATTGAAGAAGTTCTTTCCGATAACACTTTCTCTGGTTGCTGCTATCGATTCGCAGCCTTCGGAGCAATACCGAATCACCGTTCCTGATGAATCAAGCTCCATCAGACCGAAAGCAATAGAAGCTTGGGAGGCCGCTTGAGGATACATTGTAAATCTCCTTTGGGGGTAATCTCTTGCCTGGGATCCGCAGCCTTTTCGTGTGAAGGTTAGATAAAGCTTCAGATTGCGCGTTTGAACATTTCAAGAGAACCGAAGGGGGATGTGGTCGGGGACACGAGTGCCCGCTCCGGAGTAAGCCTTGCTGTATACAATGGCTGAGACCTTAGAACTTTAACGCTGCGAGTTCAGTACGCATGGAAACACAAAGGCTCTTTCAACACTTTAAACAGGTATCTTATTCAGTTCCTGAGATGAGGAGCCACGTAGTCGTGCGCGGGCAATCGATGCTTCGGGGCTACGAGGGTAGCGCCTGATGATTTCGCGCCAGCTTGCGCCATCGTAGTGAAACTGCCTCGCCTGTTGATCGAACACATAGCGAATTCCCTGCCGGTTATAACGATCCAGCCCAACATAGTTGAGAAAGTAACTAGCTATCGGGCCTCCAGCAGCCATCTCTTGGGGGTCAAGTCGTCGCTGGGCATCTTGCGAAAGCTTTTTCGCGGCATCCTGGGCGGCATCGCCAAACATCAGCAAAACAGCCGGACGGTAAGCCGAGCGTTTGAATGTGTCGAGAAAGATCCGACTCCGGACGATACGATCGAATTCCGTAGACGTCTCGATCAAATTAAATAACCTTTGATCGTCACCAGATCGCCAGGCGGAGACCACAGCCTCGCGCTGAATCCAACCGCCCGTTCTACGGGTGACACTGACGCGATAAAAAATAATGCCTGTGTTATTGCGTCGCTCATTTCGGATAACCACCTGACGCCCGCGACTCAGGCGTTTAAGCAGTTTTGCCGAAAGAGAGGGCTCAGCCCGCAATGCCGCGAGTCGCTCGTCTACAACGACGGCTGTCCTGCGGCTTTGTGCAGAAGCCGGGTATGCAATGACAAAGAAAGAGAAAATGATTGATAAGGTGATTGTGAGGGGTGCGTTCATGACCTTGCCTCCTTGCAAGATGAGGTTGACGAAAGCTGACAGCCGAATTCAGCGAGTAGCTCGCCGGCGCATCAGTGAGGTTGCGAACTTCACGCCAGGGTCCGCAGCGAGGATGCGTTGGGTAAGCCCGGCATGGTGAAAATGACAAATCGCTACGGCCAGAGCGTCGGCTGCATCGTGCGGGTGCGGCACAGTTTTTAATGAGAGTAGCAGTCGTACCATCTCCTGGACCTGATGCTTCTCGGCATTGCCATAGCCAACGACCGTTTGCTTCACGAGACGAGGTGAGTATTCGTAAATCTCCAGCGCAGCTCGCTCTGCGGCAAGCATTGCCACGCCACGAACCTGGCCAAGCTTCAAGGTGACTTTGACGTTTGTAGCCAGGAAGCCATCCTCGATCGCGCAGGCCTGCGGCGTGTGACAGGAAATCACGTTTTCAATGCCGTTACTGATCTTCAGCAGGCGCGACGCGAACTTCTGGTTAGCCGGCGCTCTGATGGCGCCGAATTCAACGAGACGATATCGCCGGCCATCACCTTCGATGATGCCCCAACCGGTAGTTTCGCTACCAGGATCGATGCCGAGGACGCGCATGCGCCGCACAGTATACTACAGTTGGGGACTACGGTGGTGCCCCCGTGCTAAACTGTCGAGCTTTAGCTTTAAGAACGCCTGAAGGGAAGATTCGCGCATGGCTCCCAAGCTTTCGTTAATCTTTAGTCTCATTCTCTGTTCATGTCTCCTTCTCCTTGCTGGCTGTGAGAAAGTCGAGCAGCAATCAGCTTCTCCTCCAACAAATGAAGCTCAGCAGTCTTGGGATTCGTATGTCAACGACTTCCTTGAAGCCTACTTTGTCGCCCGCCCCGACTTCGCAGTGCGGGCTGGTCGTCACGAATTTGATGGCCAACTCCCGGATTACACTCCTGAGGGGATCGCCAATGAGATTAAGCGACTGCGAGCAGAGAAAGAGCGGGTCGCTAAGTTTGAAAACTCTACGCTCGATGAGCGCCAGCGGTTCGAACGTGACTACGTCCAGGCGGTTATCGATCACGATCTCTTCTGGCTCGAATCGGCTGAATGGCCGTATCGCAACCCCTACTTCTATGCCGAGGCAATTGACCCCGACGTCTTCGTCTCGCGAGCTTACGCGCCGCTCGATCAACGGTTGCGCGCTTACACCACTTACGCGAAAGCTGTGCCCGCCGTCCTCGAACAGATTCGCAAAAACCTGCGAACCCCCTTGCCTCGAACGTACGTCGATATTGGTCGCATATCCTTTGGCGGTCTCGTTTCGTTCTATGAGAATGACGTGCCCGCAGTATTTGAGTCCGTCAAAGATGAAGCTTTGCAGAAGGAGTTTCGCGAGGCCAACGCAACCGCTGCGAAAGCAATGAAGGAGTTGGATGCGTGGCTTCAGTCGCAGGAGGCTACGGCAACGGATCGGTTCGCGATCGGGGCAGAGAAGTTCAGTGAAATGTTACGGGCGACTGAACGAGTAACAGTGCGGCTTGATGAGCTTGAAACCGCCGGCCGTCGCGACCTTGAAAGAAATCAGAAAGCTTTGGCTGACGCGTGTACAAAATATGCGCCAGGTCAAACGCTGCGAACCTGCGTAGAAAAAGCGGAATCGGTTAAGCCTGCAGGTGGGTCCGTTGAGGCTGCTCGCGAGCAACTAAAGGAACTAAAACAGTTTCTCATTGATAAGAAGATCGTCAGCATTCCCGGAACTGAAGAGGCACTCGTAGCTGAAGCGCCTGCATATCGTCGCTGGAACTTTGCATATATAAACATTCCTGGTCCATACGAGAAAGGACTGCCGTCCACATACTACATCGCCCCACCCGATCCCGCCTGGTCTGCCCAGGAGCGGGCTGCGTACCTGCCGGGCCGAGCAAACCTGCTATTCACTTCGGTTCACGAGGTCTGGCCGGGCCATTTTCTTCATTTCTTGCACGCCAAACGGTCTCCCTCAAAATTTGGTCAGGTATTTGTGGGTTATGCCTTCGCTGAGGGCTTTGCTCATTACACTGAAGAGATGATGTGGGAAGCAGGACTTGGCGATGGCGATCCTGAAACGCACATCGGACAACTGCTCAACGCGCTGTTGCGGAACGTTCGTTACCTGGCTGCGATTGGCATGCACACGGGCCAGATGACCGTGGCGGAAGCCGAACAAATGTTTCGTGATGAGGGTTATCAGGACGCAGGAACAGCGCGCCAGCAAGCCGCCCGGGGCACTTTTGACCCCGCTTATCTGAATTACACAATGGGCAAGCTGATGATCAGGAAGTTGCGTGAGGATTGGACGGCAGCGCACGGCGGGCGAGAGTCGTGGCAAAGGTTCCATGATGAGTTTCTAACTTACGGGGGCCCGCCAATACCACTTGTGCGTAAGGCTATGACGGGCAGTGAAGGCGGCGCACTCTTTTGAACTTTTTAAGATTGAGATTTTGGGACTTATGCTTAGAATGAACCACGCGACAGAGTAAGAACAGCGCGGCCTTGGTCGCAATCTGAAACGCGACCTACGAAGTAGCAGAAAATCTTCTTCTTCATGTAGTTTTGGGTGATGTCTACCTGATATCCAATGGCTGACTCACGAACCAGAATCGAGCAGACCGGCTTTGGAGCAACTTCGCGGCGTGATGCCTGGTGGCTGGAACTTCTCCCCGTAATAATAGTGCTTGGTGGCTTCAGCATTTACGCGACGTGGCGAGCACTCGAAGGTCAACACTATGAATGGGGTCCGTACCTCTCACCATTCTATTCGCCGCTCATTAAGCCCGACTGGTGGCCCCTCTCACCGGCAATACTGATCCTGTGGGCGCCGCTCGGTTTTCGCGCCACCTGCTACTATTACCGAAAGGCGTATTATCGGGCCTTCCTTCTCGACCCGCCGGCCTGTTCGGTCGGCGAACCACGGCATCGTTACCGGGGAGAGACTGCCTTCCCGCTTATACTGCAAAACCTTCATCGCTATTTCCTTTACCTTGCCCTCATCTTTCTGGTCATTCTTTGGTATGACGCGATTGCTGCTTTCTGGTTCGACGGAAGCTTTGGTATCGGGATAGGCTCGCTCGCGCTGCTAGCCAATATCGTTCTGCTTTCGTTTTATACGTTCTCATGTCATTCGTTTCGGCATATCGTCGGCGGAAAAGTCGACTGTTTCTCATGTGTCGGTCTTGGTGGTTCGCGTCGTGCTATCTGGCGTAGTGCCAGCTTCCTGAATGAGCATCACATGCTGTTTGCCTGGCTCAGTCTGTTCTCGGTTGGCCTTGCTGATCTTTACGTCAGGTTGGTTGCCTCAGGCTCAATTCAGGATGTGAGATTGCTGTGACGGCAAAATACGAAACCCACGAACATGACGTGTTGATTATCGGCGCGGGTGGCGCCGGTCTGCGCGCTGCAATTGAGGCTCTCGGGCAAGGAGCGTCAGTCGCTGTCGTCTGCAAGTCGCTGCTTGGCAAGGCCCACACGGTTATGGCTGAAGGTGGCATTGCTGCGGCGATGGCAAATGTCGACCAGGCAGACGACTGGCCTACGCATTTTCGTGACACGCTACGCGGCGGAAAGTTCCTCAATAACTGGCGGATGGCCCAGCTCCACGCGCAGGAGTCACCGGAACGTGTTCGCGAACTCGAACAATGGGGAGCGTTGTTTGACCGAACTGACGCCGGTGAGATCCTGCAGCGCGCCTTTGGTGGCCATACTTTCAAACGCCTCTGCCATGTCGGAGACCGCACCGGACTGGAGCTGATTCGAACCCTTCAGGATCGCGGCATTCATCTCGGCATCGATGTCTTCATGGAATGTGCGATCACTCGGCTCTTGAAGGACGGAGACCGGGTGGTGGGTGCTTTCGGATACTGGCGTGAGAATGGCCGCTTTGTGGTTTTCAAAGCAAAGTCGGTCGTCATTGCCACCGGAGGCATCGGCAAAGCGTGGCGCATCACGTCCAATTCCTGGGAGTATACGGGTGATGGGATGGCGCTGGCCTACGATGCGGGTGCGGAATTGATGGACATGGAATTTGTGCAGTTTCACCCGACCGGAATGGTCTGGCCGCCCGGTGTCCAGGGAATCCTTGTCACTGAGGCGGTCAGGGGCGAGGGAGGTATCCTCACAAACAAAGATGGGGAGCGGTTTATGGCGCGCTACGATCCTGAGAAGATGGATCTATCGACTCGGGATGTTGTGGCGCGCGCCATCTATACTGAAGTGCGCGAAGGACGCGGCACTGAGCACGGGGGAGCTTACCTGGACATCTCTCATAAGCCCGCAGAGTATGTGAAGAGAAAATTGCCGAGCATGTATCACCAGTTTCGCGAACTGGCCGACGTGGATATTACAACCGGCCCGATGGAGGTCGGGCCAACCTGTCATTATATGATGGGCGGCATCAGGGTGGACGCAGAAACAAGCCAGACCACGGTCCCGGGACTATTTGCTGTCGGGGAGGTCGCTGCCGGTCTGCATGGGGCGAATCGTTTAGGAGGGAACTCGTTATCAGATCTGCTCGTGTTTGGCCGGCGAGCGGGATTGTCGGCGGCGCAGCAAGCCCGCCGCGTGGGTCCATCCACCATTGACTCAGCGGAGATCGAGGAGGCTGAGGGTGAAATTCTCGCACCGTTCGAGCGACCGGATGGCTTCAGCCCATATGAGATCCACCAGCAGTTGCAGGAGACGATGCAGAACTATGTCGGAATCTTTCGCAATGAGGAGGATTTGAAGAAAGGAATCTCCGAAATCCGACGTTTGAAGGACCATGCTGCGCAAGTACGAGTCGAGGGTTCGCGGCTTTTCAATCCTGGCTGGCATCTGGCGAGGGACCTGAAAGCGATGCTTACTGTTTCGGAAGCAGTTGCTTTGAGTGCGCTCGAGCGGAAGGAGAGTCGGGGTGCGCACAGCCGCATTGATTATCCCGACTACGACGAAATGTGGGGCAGGCAGAATAGCGTTGTCGTGCGCGCCATGGACGAGATGAAACTCAGACAACAGCCTGTTCCCGAGATGCCGGCGGAGTTAAAAAGCATTCTCGAAGCAAAGTAATAATCAGAAAGAGCACGGAAAAGACGGTAGAATACTCAGCGATGGCGGATTCACTTTTCAAAATATTTCGCGGTGATCGAAATAGCGGTGAGCTGGTCGAATACAAAGTGCCAATCGCACCTGGCATGGTTGTACTGGATGCGCTTCACTATATTCAGGCGCATCAGGCGCCAGATCTCGCCGTGCGCTGGAACTGCAAGGCAGGCAAATGTGGCTCGTGCTCCGCGGAAGTGAACGGGCGGCCACGACTTACCTGTAAGACACGCGTTGATGCGCTCCCCTTGACGGCCCCAATAACGGTGAAGCCAATGCGCACCTTTCCGGTCATCAAGGATCTGGTTACCGACGTGTCGTGGAATTATCGCGTCAACAGAAAGATTCCGCCCTTCACACCCGCTCCAGACACCGAATGGAAGATGTTTCAGCGAGACATCGATCGCGTCCAGGAGTTTCGCAAATGCATAGAATGTTTCCTTTGTCAGAACGTCTGTCACGTGCTGCGGGACCACGAAAAGAAAGAGCAGTTCGGCGGCCCCCGTTTCTATGTCCGCATTGCCGGGCTGGACATGCATCCGCTGGATTCACTGTCTCGAACCAAACTGCTGAATGAAGATCTCGGGATCGGCCTTTGTAATATCACAAAGTGTTGCACTGAGGTTTGTCCCGAAGACATTCACATAACTGACAATGCGATCATTCCTCTCAAAGAACGTGTAGTTGACGATTATTACGATCCCGTGCGCTGGTTTTTGAGAAAGATCAGAAAGCAATAAAAGTAAGCAAAAGAAAGGGGTTCAGAGTGGAGTCAAAGCTAAAGCCAATTTCGAAAACCGGTATCACCGAAGCCCTTTCTAAGGCGGAGGTCTATCGCTATCTCAATGAGCCGGGGGAAGCGGAGTCGATCTGTCGTGACATACTGGCGATCGAACCTGAACATCAGTCGGCGCTGCGTTTGCTTGGGCTGGCGATCACGGATCAGTTTCGCGGTGAAGTGAGTGATCGCTACACCGAGGCAGAAAACCAGTTTAGTAGTCTTGCTAACGAGTACGACCGCACCTATCACATCGGAATTCTTCACGAGCGAAAGGCAAAGGCGCAACTTCGCGCCGGACGACTTCCTCATACGGTGGTGCCCATTTTTGAAGAGGCCATGAAGTACTTTGAGGAAGCAGAAAAGATCAGACCTGAGAATAACGACGACGCGATCCTGCGCTGGAATCGCTGTGTCAGGTTGTTGCAGAGTCGCGTTGGTGCCGAACCCTGGAGAGAGTTTGAAGAGCTTGACGCCAGCGAAGGCCCGCCAGTTTAGTTTCGCGTTTGATAAGAAGCGATCCACCCAATCACACAAAACGACACGAACGGGAACGTTCGCGTTTACTTCGTGTAATTTCGTGGATCGTTTGAACACCAGAGCAGCGTGTAAAGCCGCACGAAGTTACACGAAGCGCAAATCCAGTTGCTCTGAAACTTGGTAGCCAGGGAATTTAAACCCACCAATCTTTAACGCGGCTGTTAATAAACCCTTCCCAACTGCGTTTTGTCAGTGGAAACGACTTTAGGGAGGGCACCGTGCAGGCCGCCATTAGAACTTTGAAACCGCTTCCAGACCCTCCGGGAGAGCTGGAAACCCTCTTCCGAAACCATCACGAACGCATTTTTCGCACCGCCCAGCGCATTACCGGCAGTGCCGCAGATGCCGAAGACGTGCTTCAAAACGTCTTTCTGCGCCTGGCCCGGGGGACTCAGCGCTATGATCTGGAACAAAATCCCGAGGCTTACCTGGCCCGGGCCGCGATAAATGCCTCGTTGGATCTCTTGCGCAGCCGAACGAGATCCAGGTCTGTGGCGCTGGATGACGTCGATTCAAAAGCAATAGTCAGCGGTTTCAAGAATCCCGAAGCACAACATGCAGATCGGGAATTGCAGTTGCTAATCCGCCAAGCCGTCGGTCGTTTGGGAACCACGGCGGCGGAGATGTTTGTCTTGCGCTATTACGAAGGCTACGACAATCATGAGATAGCAAAGCTGCTCGGAACTTCCCACCTGGTCGTTGGTGTGGTCCTGCATCGGGCTCGCACAAAACTACGTAAAGAGATTGGGCACTATCTGGAGAAACATCATGAAAAGCAATAAGGAATTGGACAACATCCTCGATAAGGCGACCAGCGCGATTCGAGAGGAAAAGATCGAACCAGCACTGGTTACGGCTGCGGCAGAGCGTGTTTGGGCGCGCCTTGCCGCGGAAACCCAAAGCACAATCCCGGCACTCAATGCGCAGGCGCCGGCATCTGAGCGCATCGAAAGCTGCCGGGACTTTCAATCGCTTATTCCTGATTACCTGAAAGGAAATCTTTCGGAAGCACGTTCGCTTCTGTTGGTGGATCACACTCATGAGTGCATCCCCTGTCGCAGGGCAATGAAGAATGCCCGGTCGCGCAGCGCGGCGCAGAAGAAGGTGGGGATCTCGTCAAAGCGTTACAGCATTCAACCGGTGGTCCTACGCTGGGGGGTCGCTGCTGCGGTGATCATCGGTTTTGGACTGCTGGCGTTGCCGGTATTGCAACGTTACCTGCCTTTCGGCGGGCAGTTTGAAGCTACAGTGCAAGCTGCCGAAGGCCAGGTGTTTCAGATTCGGGATACCGAGAGCAATCCGATAACCACTGGGGGGCAACTGGGACGCGGAGAAGTAATACGTACGGCCAAAGATGCGCATGCCCTGGTTCGGCTTGGAGATGGCTCGACTATCGAAATGAACGACCGGTCAGAACTATCGATCACCAATGGTGCGCGCGGGACAACCATACATTTGAACCGGGGAAGCATCGTTGTCGAGGGCGCCCAACAGAGCGACAACAAGCTTTTCGTAGATACGGGCGATTCCCTCGTCACTGTTACCGGAACTATCTTTTCAGTTAACAGCGGAACCAAGGGATCGCGTGTGTCTGTCGTCGAAGGGGAAGTAAACCTGAACCATGCAGGCGCAACTCGCCTGGTGCGGGCCGGCGAACAGGCGACTACCCACAAAGCGATCCAGACAATCCCGGTTAAGGACGAGATTGCCTGGAGCCGCAAAGCCGCTACCTATGGCGAGGCGCTGGCGAAACTGTCTACAGAATTGAGCAAGGTGCAACAACCTGGTCTGCGCAACTCAACGAGGCTGCTGGATCTGATGCCCGACGACACAGTCTTTTACGCAGCCTTGCCGAATCTGACTGCAACGCTTGCGGAATCGCACCGCATCATGCAGGAACGGATGCAACAGAATCCGGCCCTGAACGAATGGTGGCAGAAGGAGAACGCCGGAAAAGGTCCCGGAATAGATCGGGTAATGGGAACAATCCGGGAATTTGGCGACTACCTCGGGGACGAGATAGCAGTCTCAGTCTCGATCGACGGCAAAGGCGAGCCGACGGCGCCACTAGTGCTGGCCCAGCTCAAATCTTCTTCGGACTTCCGTGCATTCCTTGAACAACAGATTGCTAAGCATCAGTCCGAAGGCAAGAGCGGACCGCCAATCAAGTTCATTGAAGACCCATTGTCCGCGGCCGCACCGGTTGCCGAACCTGGAAAGCGGATCGAAGAGCTCTATGTTTGGATCAGCGGAGACCTATTCGCCGCCAGCCCGCGTTTTGAGCAACTCCAGGCTGTTGCGGACCTCTTGCAAAAGGGCGGCACGAGCAGTTTCACCGCCACGCCGTTTTATAATCGAATCGCGCAGGTATATGAAGAGGGTGCGGGCCTTGTGATCGCAGCCAACCTCGAGCAGGTAATTGAACAGACTCAAGGCGTCCGCACGCATGGTAAGGGCGGTGAACAACGGGAAAATGCATTGGAACGGCTGGGCGTTCTGAGCGTGAAATACTTTGTCCTCGATCAGAAAGACACCGCCGGCAAGACCAATACCCGGGCGGTGCTCTCATTCAACGAGGCCCAGCGTGGTATTCCCTCGTGGCTGGCGAAACCGGGACCGATGGGTTCGCTCGAATACATTTCACCCGACGCGAATGTGGTGGCCGCCTTCGTTGTCAGAGACCCGGTCGCATTGGTTGATGACCTGATTGGCGCAATTGAAACAGTCTCGCCGGATCTGCGTCAGAATCTTGATCGTCTCCAGACGGAACATGGTCTCGACCTGCGGCGTGATTTTGCAGCACCGTTGGGGGGTGAGTTTGCTTTTGCTATAGATGGCCCAATCCTGCCGACGCCTTCATGGAAACTGGTGTTCGAGGTAAATGACCCTGGACATCTCCAGCGAACTCTAGAACAGGTCGTCGTCGAGATTAACAAAGAGGCGGCGAAACATAACAAGGCGGGTCTGATATGGGATCGCGCCGAGCTTGGAGGCCGCACGTACTACACGTTGAAGTCGGGTGATTTTGGCGTGGAAGTTAACTTTACTTACATCAACGGCTACCTGCTGGTTGGACCGAGCAGGGCGCTTCTTGATCGCTCGGTACGCTTGAACGAGGCGGGTCAGACTCTGCTGCGTTCGTCGCGCTTCGTAGTCGGGCTGCCTGCTGACGGCAATCCGAATTTCTCGGCAGTGTTCTATCACAATCTGGCGCCACTCGTGCAGCCGATAGCTGACCGCGTGGCGAACTCGACAAGCACCGTCCTCCAGGAGCAGCAAGAAGCAATCAAGGCAATAGCTGCCGATATGCAACCAACCCTGGCCTACGCATATGCCCACGGTGACAGTATAACTTTTGCGGCAAACACGGAGGGTGGACCGTTTGGATTAAGTCCGGCCAGTTTGCTGGGTATGCCGAATTCGTTCCAGATTCAGCACATCTTGCAGCAAGGGATGAAGAAGTAAGTAAATAAAGGGTCTTAGGTCTTTGGTCTTCGTGACTTGCACTTAGTTAGTGCCAGCATAAAAGCCCAAGGCCCAAGGCCCAAGGCCCAAGGCCCAAGGCCAAACACCAAATGCCAAAGACCAAAGGCCAGAGACCAAAGGAGTTTTATGAAGCTGATCTCGATTTCATTGGGTTCGTGGTTGCTTGGTTTGTCAACAATACTGCTCACTTTCAATGTAGTTGAAGGTCACAGCTTCAGCATGGCAGGTGTTAAAGGCGCCACGATCATTTCTCTGATTATCGTGGCGCTCCTGTTCGCCTTGGCCTATGCGCCCTCTTTGTTCTGGCTCCGGCAACGTCTTGGAGGTTGCCGCCCTGCCGCATTGTTCCCGCTCGCCTCTGCCCTGGTATTGAACGTTCCCGTAATCCTGATCGGAATTCTCTCGATAGGTAGAACTTTGGCGGCCCCGGAAGCGTTTGCATTTATCGGTGCTTTTGTATTGATGGGAACTGCATTCGGTCTGGGATTTGTTTGGAATTATCAGGACTCGGCGATATAAAGAGGTGCATGGCAACAGATGATGTCGTTGACGAACCGGTCGGACCTGCTAACCCGGCCGGTACCGCCCCGGTCATCGCACTCGATGGCTTGAGCGTCAGCTTTGGTGGCCGACCCATACTTAGCGATTTGCGGGGGCAACTACGCGGCCGGGCGATCGGATTGCTAGGTCCAAACGGCGCCGGCAAGACGACTCTGATTCACACACTACTCGGATTTCACCCGCCGGCCGCCGGCACCGCCTACATCTTCGGCGAAGACATTACCGCCGACCCCAAACAGATCAAGCGGTTTATTGGTTACATGCCCGAGCGCGACTCGTTTATTGCCCGCATGAGTTCCGTTCATTTCGTGCGCTTGATGGCCGAGCTCTCGGGACTGCCGTCTGAGGCTGCACTCGAACGCGCTCACGAAGTCCTTTTCTACGTTGGCCTCGGTGAAGCTCGCTATCGCAGCCTCGATACTTATTCGCTCGGCATGAAGCAGCTTGCTAAGCTTGCCCAGGCAATTGTTCATGGGCCCAGACTGATTTTTCTCGACGAACCGACCAATGGTCTGGATCCCCCGGCGCGTGTCCGCATGCTGCAATTGATCCGGGATATTCGGGACAGCGGCCAGGCCAACATCGTTCTTTCGTCGCACCTGCTGCGCGACGTCGAAGAGTGTTGTGAAGAGATCCTGATCCTTAAGGAGGGCCGCATCGCCGTCTACTGCAATCTTGAAGAAGAGCGGAAGGCCAACCGCCAGTTTTTGGTCCTTGAAACCCGTGGCGACCAGCAGAAATTTACCGCGGCGGTCGCTGCCCTTGGATGCGAGTATGCGTTGACAGGCGATCACCGTTTGAAAGTGGTGTTGCAAGACGGGATCGAGGTGCGGGATCTATACTGCATAGCGGCCACGCATGAAGTACAGATCAGACGTCTCAGTTACAAGCGTGACTCCCTTGAAGACATCTTCCTGAAAGCAATGGAGAACGGTCATGGCAGTCTATGAGCGCAGTTTCAAGCGCTACGCGGGCAAGCTGACTCCTGAATGGAGCCGGTTCCTTATCATCCCGCATCATGCGTTCCGCGACGTTTTTAAGTCGAAGCTCTTTACGGCCTTCTTTGTGATCTGCTTTGTGCCTCTGCTCGTTGAAGCGGTCCTGATCTACCTTCATCACAACGTCAACGCGCTGGCCATCCTAAAGGTCAACGTTACTGAACTCGTGCCGATCGACGGCTCGTTTTTCCAGACCTTCGTGGGTATCCAGGGTGGGTTTGCGTTTTTTGTAGCCTTGCTTATCGGGCCCCCACTGGTCTCACGTGATCTGAGAAATAATGCCCTGCCGCTCTACTTGTGCCGGCCGTTCTCACGAGCCGAGTACGTACTTGGGAAGATGTCGGTCGTATTGATCCTACTATCGGCGATTACCTGGGTTCCGCAGTTGTTGCTGTTCGGTTTTCAGAGTTATCTCGAGGGAGCTACCTGGTTTGTGAATAACCTCTGGCTTGCAAACGCGATTCTGATTGGCAGCCTTGTGTGGATCCTGCTTTTGACGTTGCTGACGCAAGCAATCTCGGCACTGGTGAAATGGCGAGTGATCGCAAGTACGGTGCTGCTGGGGATCTTCTTTATCCCGTCGGTTTTTGGAGAAGTCATCAACAATCTGTTTATGACGCGTTGGGGAAACATCGTCAGTCTTGGCGCCCTGATCGGCAATGTTTATTCCGGGCTCTTCGGCACGTTTGAACAGGTAACCGGGCGAGCCGTCTATTTTGACGGCTCGATGGAGCGTGAAATTGTTCTGACCCAGCCACCCCTATGGTGTTCCTGGGCAGCGTTGTTTGTCGTTTGTGCCGTCTGTCTTGCTTTGCTTTCACGCAAAGTAAAAGCGTATGAGGTAATAAAATAGGATCTTTTGGTCTTTGGCTTTTGATCTTTGGTCTTTGAGTTTAGCTAGTTAACGGCACCACCCGAAGATCAAGCACCAAAGACCAAAGACCCAAAGACCAATTGCTATTTATCTTAATGGCTGAACAGTTGATCATTTTTGAGAATGTTTCCAAGTTCTATGGCGAGATACTTGGCGTTAACCGGATCAATCTGAAGATTGGTCCAGGCATCACCAGTTTGGTGGGACCAAATGGCGCCGGTAAGTCTACGTTGATGAACTTGATGACTGGGCTCTTACGTCCCACTCGAGGCAAGATCTCTATTCTCGACATTCCAGTCGATGACCCTGAAAGACTGTTTCGTAAAGTCGGTTACTGCACTCAGTTTGATTCTTTTCCCCGTGGTCTTACCGGACGCGAGTTCATTCATTCGTTCCTGCTGGTCCATGGGTTTGATCGTGAGCAGGCGGCGACAGCCACAATAGCCGCTCTTGAACGGGTGGCCCTCCTTGATGCCGCTGATCGCAAGGTTGCCGCCTACAGCAAGGGAATGCGACAGCGCATCAGACTGGCCCAGTCGATCGCTCATAATCCTTCCGTGCTGATCCTTGATGAACCTTTGAACGGACTTGATCCGATGGTGCGGGCCGAAACGATTGCGCTGTTCCGCGCGCTCTCGTCCGAAGGTCTCCACCTGATCATTTCGAGCCACATACTCCATGAAGTGGACATGATGTCCGACCGTGTCGTGTTGCTCAATAACGGCTATGTAGTGGCCGAAGGCAATATCCACGGGGTTCGCGACGAGATGGAAGAGCATCCGATCCAGATTCTTATTCGCTGTGACAATCCCTCAAAACTCGCCGCTCGAGTTTTTGATCAGAATCATGTTGTCGAGGCAAGGATTCATGAAGACCTGGGCGGACTTTTTGTAAGGACCAAGGATGCCGATGGTTTTTATCTGCTGTTGAATCGCATCGCTGCTGAGGGAACAATCACAATCGAGTCCGTAGCCCCGGTCGACGACGATCTGAATGCGGTGTACCAGTACCTGATCAACTAACTTTGGAGTGCGGGGCCTGGCCCCCGCTTTGGTCTTGTCGCTGTCAGAGAAAATCAGAAGGAGATTGAGCTCTTGAAAGAACCGGAAAAGACCGAAGTGGAACTGCCGCACTCGAAATTGTGGGCCCGCCAGGTTGGGGCCATCTTTCGTCTCGAGATCGAGAAGAACTTTCTCGGAAGAAGGTCGATCCTTATCTACCTGCTGGCGTTGCTGCCGGTCTTTCCCTTGCTGGTTCTCGCGGTGTTCGCACCACCAACAAGGGATTGGCACGACTTTTCGCGATACGGGACTATCTATTCTGTTCTTTACGGTGGCTTGATATTGAGGACGGTGGTCTTCTTCGGTTGCGCCTGGATCTTTATGAATCTGTTCCGCGGTGAACTGGTTGACCGCAGCCTTCACTACTACTTTTTGAGTCCGGTAAAGCGTGAAGTGCTGGTTGTTGGAAAGTACATTTCTGGACTTGTGACTTCGGTGATTCTCTTCAGTGTCACAACTGTTCTCTCGATTCTATTACTTTACTTTCCGCATTTTTATTCCGAGAGTGTGCGGTACTTCCTCGATGGACCGGGTCTTGGTCAACTGCTGACCTATACGGGCATTACCATTCTCGCGTGCATTGGGTACGGCGCATTCTTTTTGGTGGTGGGACTCTTCTTTCGGAATCCGATAATTCCGGCGCTGGTGCTCTACGGTTGGGAGTGGCTCAACTTCCTGCTGCCACCGCTACTTAAGAAGATAAGCGTAATTCATTACCTGAATTCCTTGACGCCTGTGCCTGTTTCCGAAGGCCCATTTGCCGTTGTTGCTGAGCCAACGCCCGCCTGGATAGCTGTGCCCAGTTTGGTACTTGTGACGCTGCTAGTCCTGGTGGCTGCCAGCTATCGCATTCGCCGCATGGAGATCAGCTACGGCAGCGAGTAGCCCATGTCATTCAACGCCAAGCCTAACCCAGGACGGCTTTTACGGCCTGGCATAGGCCCCATCGGAGTGACCAGCACGCTTCTGATGGTTCCAGGGCATCCGAGCCAGCAGCATGGCCATGCCGCAGGTATCCGTAATCGCCGAAAAAGCCAGCCCAGCGCCCACGAATCCCGAAATCAATAGAAACCACGGCGAGACTAAACTCAGAAGCACGCCGGCGAGCACGAGGGTTCCGGCAGCGAACCTGACCTGCCGCTCAAGTGACCAGACGCCACCCTGACCACGCTCTATCAGTAGTCCCGCGGCTTCCCAGCCCTGTAGTCCACCGTCAATCAGCCTCAGGTCGCTAAACCCTCGCTTGGCGAGGCGCTCGGCGGCTTGGGAAGCGCGCCTGCCGGTCCGACAAATCAAATAGACCGGACGATCCGGGTGGATTCCTTCGAGGCTTTTGTCCAGGGTGGAAAGGGGTACGAGGGTCGCGCCCGCTACGTGCTCGGTCTCATACTCCGAGAACTCTCTGACATCCACAAATTGGCACTCGCCCTCGGCTAATGCCGCCTGTACTTCTTGTGCGGTGCATTTCCTGATCCTTTCTGGCACTGTTCTCCTCCTTTTTTACTATTGCCACGCCATGCACAGACTATATAACTATGTGTGTGTACTCCTGCTAACATATATATTCTCGCGGATCAAGAAACGCCACGGTTTGTCGACCCATTCTTCCGCGTAATCGATACCGATGCGTGGCCCGGACGCAATTTTTGACCGTCCTATCCGCTGATAATCTTCCAACCACACGCGATTGCCCAGGAGATCCGCGCGATCCAGTCTGCGATCGATACCCATCGCAATGCAAAGCTTCCCGGGACCATTAGTCAGGTTGCGGTGGGCATGGGCCTCCCGGCGCTGCCGCATCATTTCTATTCCTTCCACGGGTTCCAGCGCTCGGATCAGAATGGCGTGCGGGATGTCTTGAACATTTGTTACCACGTTGAACTGGTTATACATTCCATATACAAAGTAGACGTATGCTGTACCACCTATACCGTACATTGTCTCAGTACGGTTGGTTCGGCGTCCACCGTAGGCATGCGATGCCCGATCCTCTGGCCCACGGTAGGCCTCGGCTTCGACGATCATCCCTGAAACGCGAGTTCCATCTTCTGCCGGCGCTACCAGAAGTTTTCCTAAAAGCTCTCGAGAAACGGTCAGAACGTTTGCGCGTGTGTAAAAATCACGTGGCAATTTGCGATCGGACATTGTGTTAAGTTTGCAGGCGCGAAAGCATTGCAAAGAAGATTATTAAACCCACGACTACGATTCCGCGCCGCACCCAGCGTTGCCCGACCCGCACGGCAATCCTCGCTCCAAAATAACCACCCAGCAGAGCGCTGCCCGCCATCAGCAACGCTTCGGGCCAACTGATCAGACCAGAGACAGCGAAACTCAGCACGGCGATGCTGTTTATACAGATACCGAGAAAGTTTTTTATCGCATTAGCCTGATGGATGTTATATAAACCCAGCAAGCCCAAAACGGCCAGCATCACGATGCCATTCCCGGCCCCAAAGTAGCCCCCGTAAATTGACGAAAAGAACTGACAAGCTATTCCCAGCACCCACCATGAAGCTACCGGCTTGGCCGCGACGGGCTGCACGCGCAACCATCTGTTGATCCGCCCCTGAGCCATGAACAGGACAGTCGCAAACAGGATCAGGAATGGCACTTGCCGCGCAAAGGTTTGTGATGGAGTGATAATTAGGAGCCAGGCGCCCAGCGCCCCACCCACTACGCTCGTGAGGCCCAGGCGAAACAGGATGGGGAAACTGTTTTCCAGTTCACGCCGGTAACCATAGACTCCGCCAAAGAGGCCGGGCCAAAGGGCAACAGTGCTGGTGGCGTTTGCTACTTTAGAATCGAGCCCTAGCCAGATAAGGAGTGGGAAGGTGATTAGTGTGCCGCCGCCGGCGATAGAATTTACAGTGCCTGCGGCAAAGGCGCCGGCCAGCAGCAGGAAAATATGAAACCAGGACATTCGCAGGCATTATGCCCTTTGACTACAGCTTTATCTAATGTCAGTAGTCAGTAGTCAGTGGTCAGTGGTCCGTGGTCAGTAGTCTTGCTAAGAAAACAGGAAGCTGCTGATTTATATTACAGATTAGAAGAAGTGAAGATCGGTGGTTGGCTGCGCCCACTGCCAACGGACCACTGACCACTGACTACGGACCACTACTTTCCTTTTACTGATTTCTTCTCGGCGATTATCCAGTTATGGGGATCGAGTTCCACCTTCCGGGGGCGCACTGGAAGGGAGATCTTAAACTCCCCAGTTGGTCCAAGAGCGTGAACAGTGCCTCGGGCCTGCTGATTGCCCCCAAACGATAACACCAGCGGCAGCACCGTGAACCAGTTTTCCGGAACGTTCTGTTGTGTCACCGTACCGGTCAAGAGGACTTTCCCATCCGGTTGGTCTTGGATCTGATACTGGAGCTCATAGGAAGGAAAAGCCGACTGATAAACCCATTGGCTGAAGAACCAGTCGAGATCCTTGAGATCATAGCTTCTGCCGATTGGCGATCGCGCAAAGTGTTCACTGGCAACGACGCGGAAATCGTCGGTTGAAGCAAACTTATTGCGATGCCGTTTGACAAAGTCTGTCATCATCGCAAAGAACGCCTCGTCATTTCCGGTTGCCGGATCGCTCAGTAGAAAGTGAAGCATGCGCAACACCAGTGCGCCCTTGTTATAGATGAGCGTCTGGTATGCGCCGAGCGTCTTGGGCGTGTTCAACCGGTGGCCCAAAATAATCGGCCCGACGTCCATCAGCCTTCCTTTGCCAATGCCAGTAGTTGTCACCGGCGGATCCTTCAGCGAAGTCCGCAACCGGCCCAAAAGATCGTCGCGGGCTCCCTGATTTGCTCTCAAACCGGTGTAGAGAATTCCGGAGTACTCGGCGAAACCTTCGCTAAGCCATTGATCACGGTACGAGCGCCAGGCGACTATGTTCCCCCACCACTGATGCGCCGTTTCGTGCGCCACAAAGGCGTAGGTGTACTTGCTGGCCCGGTCCGTGCGGGGAATCATGAGAAGACTCGGGAAACCCTGACCAAACCCAAACGGGTGAAATGCGGCGCCGAAGACTGGATAAGGATATTCTCCAAACAGAACAGTGAAGTAGCGCAATGAATTGTCCAGTTCGGCGACAATAAAGTCCTCTTTGATGGCCATAATCGAACCAGGCAGTGAATTGAATTCTACATTGATTGGCTCGCCCTTTCCGCCCTGGTCCAAACGCATCGGTTGCTTATGGCGTTCAAACGGTCCCAAAGCAAACGTAATGAGCGCTACCGGGTGCGGCATCCGAAACTTCGAGACAATCGTGTTCTTATCGTCCGGGTCAGGTTCTTCACTCAATCGCTCACCCACGCTTGCGATGCGCAGACGTTTTGGGTGCCGGAATGTGAGGTCAAATGTGGCGCGGTCCAGGTACCCATGTCGCGGAAACCAGCTTGTGGTGGAACGTGGATAGTAACAATCCCGGACAGTCTCGGCGTCGTACATGAAATCGCCTTCAAGCTCAAACTCAAACTCGAGTTTCTGGCCCGCCATAGCCGCAGCGGGAAGAAAGACCGTGAAGCCTCCTTCCCAATCTTCCTGGACTGGTTCCTGCTCCAGACCTGCAACGCGCACGTTTTTCAGGCGAAGTTGCTTCTTCAATCTGACGCTGTCGTATTCTCCAAGCGACTCGCAAATCTGAAATGAAATGGCACGCAGACCCGGATAAATCACGGCAGCTTCGACGCGGGCCAGGAGGCTGAGGCGGCGGCGGTGCTCACGAAGGTCGAGATCCAGATCGTATCGGAAGATATCGATCAGGTCATTGGCGTCGGAATAGGCGACAACTCTCTTGTCATAGTCTTCAAGGCTGTAAAAGGCCATCCAGACCGTATTCCCGTAGATAGCGTTTTCGTAAGAGAAGATCATTCCCTTCTCACCGGCGTTGAGATTGAAATTCGCTATCGGAATGCGGTTTTGATGATCAAGAACATAACTGAAGCGTCCTCGCTTGCCGCCTTCGAAGTGCGCAAAGAAAAATCCCGGCTTTTCCTGGTTGAGCAA
The DNA here is from genome assembly GCA_035512935.1 of Pyrinomonadaceae bacterium. Lineage (GTDB taxonomy): Bacteria > Acidobacteriota > Blastocatellia > Pyrinomonadales > Pyrinomonadaceae > PSRF01. The sequence goes on from DATKDA010000122.1 coordinate 94,690, forward strand.
GGACAAGGTAAGTCGCGCCGGCAGGTTTGCGCCCGTCTCTTTCAACAAGCGGCCATCAATTTCCGCTGCAAGTCTGAGCGCGCGATCACTTGCCACGCCGGCTTGCGAAGAATGCCGATTGATGAAGTCGGCTGTATCGTCAGTGAATCTGAGCACCGCCGACTTAAAGTCTGAGTCAACGGCATCGGCTCCCAGCAGACGCCGCACGTTCTCCTTTTCGAAATCACTAGGCGGCACCGGTACGCTGATTCTGCCTTCGCCGATGAAGACTGCGCCGGTTATCCGGCCGCCAACCGGCGCCGCAAGATAAAACGTGCCGTCGAAGGTCAAGTTGGCCCGATCGCGTTTTAGAGTAAATCCTTTTACTTGAACCGAATCTGCAGTTAACTGAAACTCTCTGATCTGGTCGTAGATCTGCTTGCCTTGTTGCGCGACGTTCTCCTGAGCCAACGACCTCGACGCAACAATAAGAACAATGAAAAGACCAAACAGTACTAGAGATCGGTGAGTGACGCGCAAAGTGGGAGTCGTCATGGGGGTGCTCCAGTGTTTATAGTTGAGTGAAAGCGCTAAATGGTAGATCTTAAACCGGCAATAGTAAATAGTAAGGATTGTTGGAGCAGTGGACAGACCACGGACTACAGACCAAGCACGACGGACCACGGACCACGTATTAGCCTTTTGCCAGGATGATATCCCAGGCAACGATTAACGAATCAGTCTCGACCTCTTTGGTAGGCGGGAGCACTTTGGCAATCACCGCTTCCCGGCTCTGTCCCAGTCCGTTAAAGATAAAGTCTCTCTCATTCAAGGGTTCATCTGGAAAGTACATCTGAGTCACCACCCGACCGTTATGCCCAATGACGTTGAAGTGTAGATGGGGCGGTCGCTGATTGTTGGGATTCATGGGGTTGACGGGATAGGCGCCGGGCTTGATGGTTTTGAACCGATAGCGGCCTTCCCCATCGCTAACCTGAGCTCCGAAACCCTGAAAGTTCGGGTCGAGTGGCGCAGGATTTATGTCGGCCGGGTGATCGTAACGACCGAACGTGTTAGCTTGCCAGAGCTCGACCTTTGCCCCTGCTACCGCCACGCCCCTGCTGTCCAGGACGCGACCCATGACATGAATGACCTTCCCTTGAGCTTTGCCCCTTTTGCCTTTAACGAGAGTGAGATCAGCGTCCTCGTCCAGTGGCCTGGCCCGAGGATAGAAAGGTCCCATAGTTTGTGAGGGCGTGACCCTGGTTTGTCCTTCCTGAGCTGAAAGAAACTGGTGAGGACGTATCAAAGTAATGCCGCCAACGGCAACTGTTAACTGGAGAATCTGACGACGCGAAACAGGTTTGTCCTGATGGTCCATGTTACTCCTCCTGGCAGGCTTTCATTGCCTTTACGTTACGTTGTAGTTTTAGCGAGTTTTGAATCACTAATCGCTGGTGTCTGTTTCTGTATGGTCTTCAATCGCGCCCCTCAAAGTTTAGACGTCACTGTCTAGAACGAAGCCGACCTTTTTATAGTTCCGTTGCCTGATCGACTCGCCGACGGACCACGGCCTACTGACAAATTCCCCTTAGACCATTTACCATCTACATTATGGTCAATCGAATAGTCTGGACGCTCCCGATCCTATCGCTCACTATCATATTCGTCTGCTTTTCAGCAACGGCTCAAACGCCAGCCCCCACTAGCCAGGAGACGCCAGCCGAATCACCAGCCGGTTCTCCGGACCCATCGCCAACCCCAGCGACAACCCCGCTTACAACCCCAACGCCAATCCCCCTTGGTGAAGTATTCGAACAGGCTGAGGTGGCTGCCGCAGCCCTCCGCGAGGTCGAAGAGAATCTGGCAACCGACCAAAGCATTATCAGCGCCAGTTCCGAACTGCCGGCCATCACACGCGAGATCGACAGCCGGCGCGACGAAACAGCTCGGGCGCTGGCGCCGGGCGCTTCCCTGGCAACGCTGCGTGAGCTCGAACAAAGCTGGGAGGGAATTGCTGATGCCTTGCGGACCAGAAGACGCGCCCTCACCAACCGGGCAACACAACTCAATCGCGAACTCGAACGCCTGGCTCGACTCTCCTCCGCCTGGGAACAAACGCTTGATCTGGCCCGCAGTTCCCAGAGTCCTCCCCAGATCATCAACCGCATTGAAGACCTAACCGCCTCGATAGCCCAGACAACCGAACGTGTGGAAAGGCAGCGTGGAAATGTATTGACGCTGCAAAACCGAATTGCCGAGCAGGAAGTTCGAGTGGCGGATGCGCTTGCGACCGTTCGTGACTCTCGTAGCGCGGTAGTCTCGCGGCTGTTTGTCAGGGACAGCGTGCCAATCTGGAGTGAAGGGTTTCGGTCTCTGGCGTCAACCAGCCTGCTACAAGAGACGCAGAATTCCTTTGCAGCCCAGTTTTCAGCATTAAGGATCTACTTCGAACAAAGACAAATCAGATTCTTTTTTCACGGCATCGTGTTTCTGCTTTTTGCTGGCGCACTCTACCGGGCCCGCTGGCGCGTGCGTCCCTGGATTGAGAAGGAGCCGATACTGAAACCGGCAGCCGTGGTTTTTGAGTTACCGTTCGCGTCGGCGCTCCTGCTGACGCTGATAGCCAGCAACTGGATCTACCCGGAAGCTCCAAAGATGTTGCGAGCGATTCTCGGCGCTGCCGCGCTCGTACCAACAGTCATAATCCTCCGCCGGCTTATCGAGCGACATTTGCTCCCAATCCTGAATGCTCTGGTCGTTTTTTACTTTGTCGATCAGTTACGTGCGGTAGCAGAACCGCAGGAGTTACTGTCCCGCCTGTTGTTCATCTTCGAGATGTTGGGCGGAATTCTTTTCATGGTCTGGGTGATTAAAGCACAGCGCTTCGCCGATCAAAAGGATGGGCGATCTGAAAAGACGATCAGGTTCGGGGCGCGAATCGCGATCGCTGTTTTTGGCGCCGCTTTGTTTGCCAACGCCATCGGTTATGTAAGTCTCGCGACTCTGCTAGGCAATGCGGTTTTAGGAAGCGCGTACCTGGCCGTGATTCTGTACGCTGCTACCCGTGTGGCTGATGGGCTGATCATGTTTGCACTGCGCATGAAGCCACTTTCGTCTCTGGGAATGGTTCGACTCCATCGCGGTCTGCTCCGCCGGCGGGTCCGGCGGTTTATACAGTGGGTGGCGGTATTACTGTGGGCCTTCTACGCGCTGGAGATGCTCACGTTGCGGACGCCTCTCATCGAATTTATCCGAGCTGCGTTAGCCTCAACGCTGACTGTGGGATCTTTCAGTATTTCGCTTGGTGATGTCCTTGCCTTTGCCCTTACCGTGTGGCTGGCATTCTTGATTTCACGCTTCATGCGCTTCCTGTTGGAAGAAGACATCTATCCGCGTCTCGGCCTTGCCAGGGGGTTGCCCTATGCGATTTCGACAGTACTCCACTACCTCATATTGCTTGCTGGTTTCTTGATCGCAGTAGCAGCCGTCGGGGTTGATATGACGCGATTCACGATTTTGGCGGGCGCGTTTGGGGTCGGCTTGGGATTCGGTCTCCAGAACATTGTCAATAATTTCGTCTCGGGATTAATCGTGTTGTTTGAGCGTCCGGTAAAAGTCGGTGACATTGTCGAGATAAACAATGCAATTGGGATCGTTAAGAGGATCGGCATTCGCGCCAGCGTTCTGGGTGGTTGGGATGGCGCCGAGATCATTGTGCCAAACGGCGCGCTAATTTCGGAACGACTGACAAACTGGACTCTCTCGAACGTCCAACGCGGGATTCAAATCAAAGTGGGAGTGGCTTACGGAAGTGATCCCGAGCAGGTGATAGAGTTATTAAAACGCGTAGCTGCAGAGCACGAGCTAATTGTTGACGATCCGGCGCCGCAGGCATTCTTCATTGATTTTGGCGCAGACTCGTTGAATTTTGAATTACGCGCCTGGACGATCCATTTTCTTGAGTGGGTCAAGATCCGTAGCGATCTGTCGGTAGCGATCAATGGGGCGCTTGCCGAAGCGAACATTTCGATTCCTTTCCCGCAACGCGATCTTCATCTCAGGAGCATCGATCCAGCAGCCAGCAAGCAATTAAGAGGGGAGTGATGGTCCGTTGTCCGTGTTGGTTTTTGGTCTTCGGCCTTTGGCCTTTGGCCTTGGGTCTTTTTATCTTATGACCAAAGGCCAAGGACCAAAGACCAAAGCCCAACAACTGACTACGGACAACTGACTACGGACTAACACCGGCCATTCGTCCCATTTTTGGGCCGGTTGGTCACAAACCTCTTCTGGATTTCATATCCCTGGATTAGAACGTGCCCGGTAAAAACCGCCCACATCCCTACACTTTTCGGAGGATTTGTCATGAATACCTATCTCGCATTTGGCTTCACACGTCTCTTTAGATCCACGCCGGCTCTGTTGGCGCAAGCTTTCGCGCTCGCGCTTGTCGTTGTTGTTACCGCGCTCGGTCAAGACCCTCGGGCCGGAAATGTCACCCAGCACAAGATCAAATCTGCGGTTCTTGGTGAGGAGCGGAATATCATCGTCCGGACACCAGCGGGCTATGAAACCAACAAGCTCAGTTATCCGGTCCTTTACCTGACCGACGGTGATGCCCATATCTCCCACACAAGTGCCACCATCGAGTTCCTCGCGCGAAATGGCCGCATGTCAGAGGCGATCGTGGTGGGAATCTCCAATACCGATCGTACTCGAGACCTAAGTCCCACGCGGTCACCAATGACGAGACCGGATGGCAGCTTGCAGATGCCTACCAGTGGCGGCGCCGACAAATTCATCAAATTCATTGAGACGGAGCTGATACCTGAGATCGAAAAGAATTACCGCGTTCACCCATATCGCATCCTTGCCGGTCATTCGCTGGGTGGCCTGTTCGCGATCCACGCCATGATCTCGAAGCCCGGACTCTTCAATTCGTTTGTGGCCGTGAGTCCCGCGCTGCAATGGGACAATCAAGTAGTCGTGAAACGTGCGGACGAGTTCTTTAAAGGGCGAAAAGAGTACGAGGCAACACTGTATTTGTCTTTAGGTTACGAGCCGGGACAGATCACGGAAGGCTTTAATCGGTTCAAGGAGGTGCTCGCCGGCGTTAAGACCCCGGGCTTTGAATGGGAGGCAGAGAAGTTGGAAGACGAGGACCACGGATCAGTCGTGTTGCGCAGTCATTATGCGGGTTTTCGAAGGGTTTATGATGGCTGGCAGATGCCACGAGATGTGCAGACCGGGGCTTTTGATGGCGACATGAAAGATGTTGAGGAGCATTACAAGAAGGTCTCTCAAAAGTTCGGCTATGTAGTTCATCCCCCAGAACTTCTGGTTAACCAGATGGGTTATCAGCTTCTGTTTGGCGGACATATCGATGAAGCAATCGCTGTCTTCAAGGGCAACGTTGAGCGTTATCCGGAGTCGGCGAATGTTTACGATAGTCTGGCGGAAGCTTATGAGAAGAAAGGTCGACTGGATCTCGCGGGACCTTTATATGAGAAGGCCCAGACACTTGGCTCGAAGAACAACGATCCTAACCTTTCGATCTACCAGGCGAATTTCGCCCGAGTAAGCGCCAAATTAAAGGAATCGGACGCTGCGAATAAATAAATCTTAGGTCTTAGGCCTTGGGCCTTTGGTCTTTGGTCTTTGGTCTTGGGGTCTTTGGCCTCTGGTTCTTAGCCTTGAGGAAGATAGATCTCAGGCAAATCCCAAGGCCAAAGACCGAAGGCCAAAGACCAAAGGCCCAAGGCCTAAGGCCAAAGTCCAAAAGGCATTTTATTGCTTCCTAAAGTGAAATTCCTGCGGCTTCTCTTTCTCGCTGCCGTCCCCTTCAATGCGAGCTGTTAATGTGCCATCCTCATTCTTGCGATAGATGATCCGCTTCGGAAAATCGTGTTCAGGATTTTCAAAGACCGCCTCAGTGCCGCTTAGCCGGACCAACTTGAATTCAGTACCCGGATTCCGGGCCTTTGGATGGGCCATGTAGTAGATCTCGTCTCCGCGGGTCTCAATCCGCAAGAACTCAAAAAAGACGGTCTTTCCGCCGGCCACGGTTCGGCTCATTCCGATCAAACTCGCGCCCGCCACCCCACTCCAGTGTTCGTCGGTCTGCGTCCTTCCCGGAGCCGTTTCCCAGTCACCGCTCAACCACGCAAGTTTCTCGATCTTGAATCCTGTGCCTTGCTCCTGGCCCCTAACCGTGGTTCCAAGAAAGCTCAGTAACAGCACCGACAGTCCGATGCCGAGCATCGCTACACGCATTGCATTCTGAAGCATCACTTTACCCCTTATAGCTATGTTAATCGCGAAGAACTCGCCAAACCGAAACAACAGTTTAGCAGTTGAGTTAGTCAGCCGGATTGTAAAAATCCGACATCCGGCGCTTGCGTGTAAACTGTTCGGTGAAGGCGGTGAATTGGTCGAAGAGCCGTGAAGGTGATTGTCCGGTAAATTGCTGAAAGTCTTTGATGAGATGCGCTTGATCGTAATAACCGCAGTCTAGCGCGAGACCGGCCCAGGTCTCGTCGTCGCGCTCAAGCGCCGAAAATATTCGCTGAAAACGGAGTATTCGACACAGGAGTTTGGGACCCACGCCTACCTCCACCTGAAACCGTCGACCAAGCTGACGCCCGCTAATTCCCAGGTCATGTGCAAGCGAATCGATCGAAACCTGCCCTCTACTCCGCAGAATACGCGATACGGCCGGTCTCAAGGATGTGCCGGGCGTTGAGCAAGCTTTCAACTGCTGGTCGAGCAGTTGTTCTGTAAGCCGAACCTTCTGACTCAACTGACGTTCTTCGCACACTCGGGCCACGATTCCATTTTCAAGGCGGCTGTCGATGTCGGCGAGCGGCACGATGCAGTTAGTCACCTCAGCAATGGGAAAAGGAAAAAATGGAACGGTCCCACCTGGCTGAAACCTTATTCCTAAGATCTGAAAGGGACCACTCGGAGAGAGCAGCAGCGGTCGAGTCATTTGACCGACAAGGAATCGGGCTGGTTGAGTTGCAGTTTGATGCTGGTCCAGATGCTCGCGAAACGGCAGGCCAAAATTCATGACCAGTTCAACGCAACCATCGGGCAGCAATCGTTCTGGCCCATCAGGTGTTTGCCAGTTGTTACCTTCCAGTGTCCAGAGACATTCGACATAGGGCGAAAGGAGCGCTGAGGGCTTGAATTCGCGGTACTGCATGAGTTCACTTTACTTCCATTTTCTCATGCAGCCAGGCACGAAACGAACGCAGTGCTGCGGTTTGACCCTGCGTTTTACTTTGCTGAAGAAATTGGGCCAGTGCCTCGGCTGTAAGTATGGGAAAGCTGCGGCTGGCCGGCTTCTCAAGGTAATGCCCTTCGACCAGATGAAAGATACGAAGCTGCGATTCGTTGTAACGCCAGAGCTCGGGAACTCCGATAGCTGCATAGAAACTGGACTTTGCCGATGGGTCATGCGAGACATCAACCTCGACTACTACATCCGGCGGCGGGTCAGACTTCAGATCGATCCTCTCGACTCCGATGATTCTCTGCGCGTTCTGGACGTAAAAGCAGGTGTCCGGCTCGGCAGCCTTACGCATCTTTTTCTGCTTGAAAGTTGTGGAACCGCGACTTTCGAACTCTGAGCCAGTTTCGTCTGCGGTACGTCGACCAATATGCAGGATGAGATCCGCATACATTTCATGATTCGATGAGGGACTCATGATTTCCAGCCTTCCCTGGTTGTAAAAAATGTTCACGCCATAGCAGTCGCCAAGGTCGTCCAGGAGCTGCTCGTACTCGTCCCAGGAAACCTCTGTGAGGATTAGCGTGCTGCCAGCCGGCAGATGCGCGATCGCTTCAAGATAGCTTTCGGTTTCCGTAGTCATTTAACACGCTCCAATGAGGACGCCATCATACTACAAAGCGCGTGTCGTTGAAGCAGGCAACGACCACCAGGCAGGAGCTGTGAAGACATTAAGAAGGAATCATGTTCGTGTAACTTAGTGTGATTTCGTGGATGATTTTTTTGGTAGGCTAAGAAATGATCCACTAACGCACACGAAAATACACGAACTAAAAGTCAGGCGAACTAACTGCCAGAGAAGCTCAGTTAATATCGTCACCTACTCGTAGCGCAAGGCATCGATCGGATCGAGGGAAGCAGCTTTGCGCGCCGGATAGTAGCCAAAAAAGATTCCCACTGCCGCCGAGAAGATAACTGAACCAATAATCGCAGCAGTGGAGACCAGCGTCGGCCACCCAAGCATCATCGGGATTAGCAATGACGCCACTATGCCCAGCAAAATTCCGATGAAACCACCAGTCAGGCTCAGCACGATCGATTCGATAAGAAACTGCGTCTTGACCACTGACGAGCGGGCGCCGATAGCCATGCGAATACCAATCTCGCGTGTTCGTTCTGTAACAGAGACCAGCATGATGTTCATGATGCCGATGCCCCCTACCAGCAGCGATACTCCAGCGATGCTGCCCAGCAGGAGGGTCATAATGCTGTTCGTCTCGTTTGCCGCTTCAGCGATGTCAGTCATATTACGGACGGTAAAGTCGTTCGGTTCGTTGGGACCCAACTGGTGACGCTGACGGAGGAGTTCCGTTACCTGAGCCTGGGCTGTGTAAGTGGCGGCCGGAGAGATGGCAGAGACAAAGCCGATCTGAACCCGAGTACTGCCGAGCACTTTCTTCTGGACAGTCGTGTAAGGAGCAAAAGCTATATCATCCTGGTCGCGCCCCTGAGGGTCCTCTCCTTTGGCTGCCAACACAGCGGTAACGCGGAATGGCAGATTCGACACGCGAACCGTCTGCCCTACCGGATCGGTTCCCGGAAAAAGATTTTCGGCTATTGTAGCCCCGAGCACGATCACGCGTGCGGCGGTCCTGACATCCGCTGCGGTAAAGAATTCGCCGCTCTGAATGGTCCACTTACGGATTCCTGGAAACTCCTCGCTAACTCCCTGCAACGACCCGTTCCAATTGAGATTCCCCACGACCAGTTGCGACCTGGTGTTGATGCTGGGCGTCACCATGGCAACGCTGGGCACTTCGCGCCGAATCGCCTCTAGATCTTCAATGGTAAGCGTGTTGGTTCCGGTGTCGCCGGTGCCACTGCGCACGCCTCCGACGTTCTGCGCGCCGGCCCTGACAAACAGAAGGTTCGTGCCCATGCTTTCAATCTGCGCCTGTACTGAGGCCTGCGCCCCCTGACCAATGCTCACCATGGCGATCACGGCCGCCACGCCAATGATGATTCCGAGCATGGTCAGCGCCGCGCGCATCTTGTTGCGCACTAGAGCGCGAATTGCAATACGAACAATAATCAATGGGTTCATAACAAGACCTTGCGAATTAATCGTCGTTGTCTTCTTCTACAGGCGGAAGCAATCGTAACGCTTCAGCGGCGTCCCGAGGTTCATCAATTGGATAGTCCTTCTTAATCTTGCCATCCTTAAAAACAACGACCCGTTGCGCATACTGCGCGATGTCGGGCTCATGCGTCACCAGAAGCAAAGTGATTCCTCGTTCGCGATTGAGCCGCTGAAAAATCTCCATGACTTCGACCGCGGTCCGCGAATCGAGGTTACCCGTCGGCTCGTCTGCCAGAATCAAAGCCGGATCGTTTACCAAGGAACGAGCAATCGCCACGCGTTGCTGCTGGCCTCCTGACAGTTGGTTTGAGTGACTGTCCTCGCGTCCCTCCAGGCCTACCGAAGCAAGCGCTTCCGCGGCCCGCCGGTGACGCTCGGCGGTATCAAGTCCCGCGTAGAGCATCGGCAGTTCGACGTTCTCGAGGGCCGATGTTCGGGACAAGAGATTGAATCCCTGAAATACAAATCCGATCTTCTGGCAGCGAATGTCTGCTCGCTCATCTTTTGACAATTCAGAGACGTTCTGGCCCGCCAGCATGTAAGTGCCACGCGTGGCCCGATCGAGACAGCCGACAATATTCATTGTGGTTGACTTACCTGAACCCGAGGCGCCCATGATTGCTACAAACTCGCCCTCTCGGATCGTGAGCGAGATGCCGCGTAGCGCGTGAACCTCGACGTCGCCCATCGTGTAGATCTTATGAATGTGATCCAATTCGATGACAGGCCGTGCTTCAGGCTGTGGCACTAACACGGGAACACTTGGCTGAAGCTCTTGCTGATCTAATGTTAACGTCGCTGACATTAATTCTATGCTCCTGTCAGATTCTTCTGAATCGAGTTACCGGCGTCTGCCACCGCCACCGCCTCCACGCGGACCGCCACCAAAGCCCGGCGCAGAAGCCTGGTTGCTTTGGGCATTGTTTGCCGCTGTGATGGTTTCGCCGATAACAACCATCTCCCCTTCCTGAAGACTGCCGCTAGTGACTTCCGTAGCCGAGCCATCCGTCAAGCCAATCGTAATGCGTCGCGACTGTGGCTTGCCGTCCTGTCCGAGCACCCAGACCACTCGCGACTGGCCTTGGACGACTGGCGATGTAGGTGAAGCCGGACGGCCCCCGCGCCTACCTTCTGAATTCGTGGCATTCTCGCCGGAACTACCCTGCCCTGCGCTACGGCCTTCCTCTGACTGCTGACGCTGTCTGCGCCTTGGGTTCTGACCCTCACCCTCTCCGGCGTCCTGACCACCTCTGGCCGACGAGCGTCTCTGCTCGCCTGCATTCTGAGGCATGAATCGCAATGCAGCATTCGGAACCTTCAACACGCTGTTCCGCTCATCAATCGTAATTATTAAATTTGCGGTCATGCCGGGTTTGAGTTTTTGTTCGGGATTGTTAACGTCGATCACCACGTTGTAGGTGACAACATTCTGCACCGTCTGCGGGTTCAGTCGAATCTGCTGAATTGTGCCTTTAAAATCTTCACCCGGAAACGCATCAACAGTGAAATTGACCGACTTGGCCTGTTCGACCAGACCGATATCCGCCTGATCGATGTTTGCAATGACCTGCATTTGCGTGAGGTCATTCGCAATGGTGAAAAGAGTTGGCGCCGAAAGGCTCGCCGCTACCGTCTGCCCCACATCGACGTCGCGAGACACAACAACACCATCAATGGGCGAGCGGATGGTCGTATGAGTGCTATTAATTTCCGCTAGCCTCAACGCCGCCTCGGCTTGGCTAACCTGTGCTTCGCTTTGACGGACTTGCGCGGATGCTTGCTCGACCTGTGCCTGCGCCTGTTCCAACTGCGCTTGTGATTGCGCGACCCCTGCTGTCGACGACGACTGCTCGCTTAACTTGGCCTGATTTAATTGGGCGACCGCCTGATTGTAACGGGCTTCGGCAGTGCGAAAAGCCGTCTGGGCAATCTCTAATTCACGTTGTGAAATGATGCCGCTTGAGGAAAGTGATTCCTGCTGGCGCAATGAACTCAGCGCATCGTCTCGTTGTGCTTGAAGTACGGCCAGATTGGCTTCAGCACTGGAAACACCAGCCTGCTGGTTTTGAACTGTTGATTGACTGGCCAGAGATCGTGCGCGCGCGTCGGTCACTCCAGCCTTTGCCTGAGTGAGATTCGCGTGGGAGTTTTGAAGACTGGCGCGTGCCTGTTCGAGATTTGCACGCGACTGTTGCACCTGAGCCTGCGAGGTGGCGGGATCGAGTTGAGCGATCACCTGCCCCTTCTTCACTGTCGAATTGAAGTCTACGTAGAGAGCGGAAATTGTTCCGGAAGCCTGACTACCAACCAATACGGTTGTCACCGCTTGCAGCGTCCCGGTCGCAGTTACCGTATTGCGAAGGTTTCCACGTTCAACTCTCGCAGTCATGTAGTCAGCGGCTGTAGCGCGGCTACCCCAAACATAGAACCCGGCGGCAGCCATGATTCCAACGGCAATCAGAACTGCAACAAGGCGTTTATTACTGCGGAGCTTAAGTTTGATCCATTTCATGGTTCTTTAATCCTGTGCTAACTGTAGAGACGTTAAGCGCGGTATCAAGTTCGCGCTCTTTTGGCGGGCTGACAAACTAAGCCCACACCTTGATAGACACCTGAGAATTGGGCTTGGTTACACGCTGATTCACGAAATTCTGTGCGATGGTCGCCCAATGTGGATGTGCGGACCTGTGGAAACTCCGGGGATGGCGCCGCGAAAGGCCAGAAAAGTGATTCTCTGCTGCTGGAGATAATTCATAAGTGCCTTCCCTTCAACGCTATCAGGGTGCAACGGAACATCCACAGCATGATGATGGTCAAAGCCAAGGCGGTTATGTGTTGGGGTCTGACCGACGGCACTGAGAGGCAGTGGTCGCCCAAATCTCGACGAAAAGAACGCACTAATTTGAGCCAGGTTGGAAACCGTATTAATGGCGCCCGTGTGACGGATGATCGAGGCGGAACTGCTGTAACTCGCGGTGGGCCGGGTTAGCGGCCGGGTCGGCTGATTCTTTGCCAACTCTTCAGCCGCCTTGATCTCCGCGATCATGTGATCTGCCGCCGATAGCTGCTGGCGAGTGGCGGAAAGGCTTTCTTGCGCAGCGGCAAGGGCCTGTTCGCTTTCCTCCAACTCGGAGCGGGCAATCAATCCTTCAGCGTATAACTTGCGCAGTTCTTCGACCTGGAGTGTCGCTTTATTAGCTTCCTCCTCTTCAAAGCGAAGTACTGCTTCGGTGCTTGATTTAAATTCCTGGGTAGCTTCGATTAAAGATCGCCGCGACTCACTGAGATTGTTGGCGCCGGCAGAGGTATTTTGCGCCGGCACTACGCTAAAGCCGACCAGAAGAGCCAGCCCAGCGCCAAACAATCGTAATTTGTTTCCGAGTTTCAAATCCGCGATTTCTCCACTTCTTACAAACCGGTCCGCTGCATAGGCCTCGAAGGCGCCACACTATCTAACAGACACCACAAAGTCAGGGTTGGTTACATGTGGAGGAAAGCGCCAAAGCCTTGAGCTGATGTAACCCTGCTGGATTCGCCGGTGTCTAAACTAACAACGGCCGAAGGGCCAAAGTTGGTCCTGGCTAAGGTCTTTAAAACTTCTCCCCTCGAGGAAAAAAAGTGGCAAGGAAGAGGTGAGATATGAAAAGAACGATTGTTGGAATCATGTGTCTGCACCCTGTAACCATGCGCATCCAGTTGGTGTCTTACTTGTTAGGGAGTCGCTTGCGGCTTTCCACACACTGAAGTCAAGTCTAGAAACCAGGAGTAAAGGAAGTAACATGAAGAAACTTGGAAAGATGCAAAAGTTCGCAATTGCTGCGTTCGCAACCCTTGCCCTCGTTGTCCCGATCGCATTGGCTCAAACAGCCAGTACCGGTCAGGAAGGCCAGCGGGTAAGTCGGGGTGAGGGACGTGGCCATGGCAAACACCGCGGCATGCGTGGTAAACGTGGAATGCGCGGTCAGATGTTTTTCAGAGGGGTTAACCTGACGGAAGATCAGAAAGCCCAGATGAAACAGATCAGCCAGAGCTTCCGCGAGCGGACCCAATCGCTACACCAGGAACTTCGAGCCAAGCGCCAGGAGTTGCGTCAGGCGAGCGAGGGCGGTACGTTCAACGAAGCGTTAGCAACGCAGAAGCTTCAGGAGACGGCAGGCCTCCAGGCACGCCTGATGGCCGAACGTTTTCAGATGCGGCAACAAATGCTCTCCGTGTTGACCGCTGAACAGCGCACGCAGCTCGAACAAAAACGAGCTGAGGCGCAAACACGACGTGCCCAGCGGGGCGGACGTCGGTAACTCGTAGCCGGAGAGCAGACCTGGGGGCGCTCCTCAGGTCTGTCATCCGTAATTGAATTGAGGAGCGCCTCTGGCGAACAGTCACGCACAGACGTCAGACCTCGAGTTAGCGCGTCTGGCGCGTGAGGATGAATCTGCTTTCGCCGAGATAGTGAGACGCTACGGCCCGCGCGTGTTCCGGTTTGCCAGCCGTTATCTGAAACAGCGCGAGCTGGTTGAAGAAGCAGCCCAAGAGGTCTTTTTGAAGGCTTTTACCGAACTCGACAAGTACGAGGGGCGCGGATCACTGGAAGGGTGGCTGACACGCATCACCACCAACACTTGCCTGAATATGCTTCGCAGTTCCCGGCGCCGGCCTGAACTTACGGTTTCGGATTTGACAGAAGATGAAAACACCTGGCTGGAAAGCAAGATGTTAGACACTGCGAATGAGCGCCACCAGTCAAATGAACGCAGCCTTGTGGCGGCAGATCTGGCCGTCCGGGTGTTGGACACATTATCGGCAGACGATCGTTTGGTGCTGACCTTAATCGACGGCGAAGAGGCCACGGTCAGCGAGGTAGTGGAATTAACCGGTTGGTCGCAATCGAAAGTGAAGGTACGGGCGTTTCGGGCTCGCCGCCGCATGCGTCAGGCAGTAGATAAGCTGCTGGCGGGCAAAGATGAGACCCAATAAAACGAGTTAAGAAAGTGCAGGAAGGTATGAAATCCAATCACATCATCAGCCTTCTCGAAGACAGACCACTCGGCAGGCTGAGTGAAAGCGAACTGGCAACTGTGAAGGCCCACGTGGCTCAGTGTGCCGGTTGTCTGCGAGCATATCGAGCGGCCGAAGTTTCGACGTTGCTCTTGAAGGAGCACGCTGCTCGCGAATTCGAGCCTTCGCATTTCTTTGCCACTCGAGTGCTCGCCCGTGTGCGGGAGCAACAGGCCGCAAAGGAAGGGTGGGCCTTCGCGCGATTGTGGCGGGCAACTGGGGCGCTGGTTTCATCGATGGCAGCTTCGGTCGCGGTGCTGGCAGTTTTGACACTAGTCATTCCCTCTGAATCCGGTACTCAGCAGGCAGCTGGCTCAGTTGCCGGCCTTTACAGCGTGGAGGAGGTTCTCGCACAAGAGAGTTTTCAGGAGAGTGAACTGACTGACGCGCAGGTGTTTAATGCGCTCTACGGTTCACCTGGCGATTCGGAGGACACCGATGGTATCTCCAGGTAAGAGAAGCCGATGGCAAATCCGACTGGCCGCGCTGATTATTTTTCTGCTCGGCTTTGCCGGGGGCATGCTGGCTTTGCGGGCTTACAACGCATGGGCCGGCAGCAGAGCGCCGGTGTCGCGTCCCGGCGACCGGTTTGCAGAGATGCTGAAGCGTTTGGAACTCACCGAAGAGCAGGAAACCCAGGTCAGGGCAATATTAGGGGAAACACGTGAAAAGTTGCAGGCCTTGCGACGCGAGTCTGAGCCCCAGGTGATCGAGATACGGCGCCAGGCTGACGAACGAATGCAGGAAGTTCTGACCCCCGAGCAATGGGAACAGTTTCTGAAGATGCGAGAAGAGAGGCGCGATCGCGGCCGCCGCAACCGCGGTCGATAGTACTGTCCGACGAGCTTCAGTTTTTCGTTGTGATTACCCCTGGAACTTCAGTTGAAATGCTCACCTTCAGCAATATCAAGGCAGGTCAGAATTGAATATCTGAGTCTCTTCAGAATACCTGAGCCCCATAACGACAAACTGAAGTTCGTCGAACATCTACTTCCTAAACTTCTCGAACCAGCCCCGCAGGTAGAGAATTTGAGCCACACGGTTTGACGGATGTCGCAATGAGAATTCAGCGTTGAACCCGTGATACTCATTCGTAAGGCGCACCATGGCTGTCGGCACCTTCCGCAACTTCAGAGCCCGATAGTATTGCTCGGTCTGTTCCAGTGGTGTGCGCAGATCGAGATCCCCTGTCAGGATCATTGTCGGTGTTTTTACGCGGCCCACGTATGTCAATGGTGAACGTCGTAAATGTTCCGCCGGATCGTCCCAGGGAAGCTCCTTGAAGTTGTAGTACCACGTCGAACCGTCCGTCGTACCCACAAACGAGTACCAATTTGTCACAGGTTTCATCGCCACCGCCGCCGCAAAACGGTCTGTGTGCCCGACTATCCAGGTTGTCAGCACCCCCCCGCCCGAACCCCCGGTTACAAACAGGTTTCGCTCGTCGATGTAACCGCGCTTGATCATTTCATCGACGCCGCGCATAAGGTCTGCATAGTCGTCACCCGGATAAGCGTTGTTGATGGCATTTCCGAAGACCTTACCGTAGCCGCTCGAGCCTCGCGGATTGGTGTAGAGCACGATGTAGTTCTCGGCCGCGTGGTTCTGAAATTCAAAGTTGAAGCCCACGCTGTACATCGTATGTGGACCACCGTGAATGTAGAGCAGCAGTGGGTACTTCTTCGCCGGATCAAAGTCCGGTGGTTTCACAATCCAGCCCTGAATTCTTGTGGTCTCACAGCCGGCCTGTTTTGGCGCAACCGGACTTGAATCGACAGCCACGCATCGTTGCTGGCCGGCCATCGCAACCGAGTCGTACCATATTTCTTCGACCTGCCCGAGCTTTCTTTCTTGGAGCAGATCGGCATTAACAGCAGTCAATTGACGGAGATCTTTTGTCGCAACCGTAAAACCGGGCAACTTATCCACGCGGGTGGGGATTCTGAGCGAGATCACATCGCTTGGCGAGTCACTGGCAGACCTTGTGCCTACTACAAGTCCATCCCGGCTTTGCGAACTGAGGTTTAGCATCTGCTCACCGAGGGTGACTTGCTGAGGCAGGCCACCCTTGATCGATTGGAACCAGAGGTTCTGGGAGCCGCGATCCTCCGCCGTGAAATAGATGCCGCCGCCGTCTTCTGACCAGAAAAGGCCGTTCGGTACTCGATCAAAATCCCCGGTCATCACTCGCTTGCCCGAACCGTCTACATTCATCAGATACAGGCGCGCCACGTTATAGGTATCGTTGTTTTGATCGAAGCCGGTGTAAGCAATCAGCCGGCCATCTGGCGAGACTGTGGGATTGAGATCCGGGCCATCTCGCTCAGTCAGAGAGCGAATTGGTCCACCCGCAAGATCAACTGCATAGATTTCCTGGCCGCCGCGAATGTATTCGGCATCGGGCTTACGCAAGCCACTAAATACTATTGTCCGGGAGTTTGGCAGCCACTCCGGCGCACCATGCTGGTAATCACCGGAGGTAAGTTGCCGAGGAGTGCCGCCCTGATCTGATAAGACGAAAATGTGAGTGAAACCTTCCGGACGCCAGCCAGATCCATCGCCGCGGTAGCTGAGTCGATCCACTACTCGAGGTGGATCCACCCACTTTGCGCCGCTTGGACGCGCGGGCATCTTAACCGTCAGTCCAGGATTTGCAGGAACCATCATATTAAAAGCGATGTGTTTGCCATCGGCGGACCAGGCAAGGTTCGAAGGTCCACGCTCCAGCCTTGTCAACTGTGTTTCGCCAGGGGCATCAATCCATTTAAGAAAGATCTGAGCCCCGGTGGGCTGGCCCGGAGCGATATAAGCGATTCTTTTGCCGTCTGGCGACCATTTGGGCCCTGACCCCTTGACCAGAAAACGATTACGCCCGCCATCGGCATCCATGATCCAGATCTCGTCTTCGTATTTGTCGTTGACCTTGTCCGTCCAACGCCGGCTATAAACAATCTGTTTTCCATCAGGTGATATCTGTGGGGCTCGCACCATCTCCCAGTCAAGGAAAAGTTCAACTGTCAGGCGCTTCGACGTCGCAGTTTGCTGCCCGGTGACCGAAATACTCAGCCCTAAAAAAAGAGTGACCGCGATTGCAAACACACTATTCCTGTTTAGGTTCATTCCAGATTTCCTCCGTTTTTGGTATGCGCGATCAGAGAAAGAATAGATCTAAAAAGCAAATTCGAAAGATCGATGTCATCAAGGTTCTGCTGCGGCGTGTAAACAGTTCAGGCTTCGTTGTAGAGCCAGGCTCCCACAAGTGTGGCGAGGATCATTTCGGTCAGGCCGATGACACCCCAAATTACTAGCAAGCGAGTCGGCGCCAGCCCTAGTAATTCGTAGCCGAGCAGTGTAATCAGGTAACTGCCGATAAATAGGGCGACCGCAACTATCAGCGCCGTCTTTGGGCCAGGACCAAAACGGGGACGCGCTGCCGCATAGAAGAAGACCAGGGTCAGCCCAGCCAGAAGGCTTACCAGGATACTGATAATGAAGACCTTGGCTGACGTTTCGAGCGCCAGTCCGCGTGCTTCGAGCGCGGCCTGCATTTGCTCATAATAGAGCATGCTCGCGGCGCCTTCGAAAAGCCAGATCAGAATACCTGCCACCACGCCACCGATGAGCCAGCGAGTTACGTTGATCCCTTTCACCGCTTCTCCTTTCGGGTAGGAGTACTATTTTAGGCACAACGCGACCCTTTGCTCACTCACTCTTGATAAGAAGTGTCAACGCGATCCAGCTTGCGAAGTAACGCGGGCCAGACCAGTTGTGCGCCCTGCCCTACCGTAACAGCGTTCATTTGTGCAGCCACCGACTCGAGGGTCGAATCGGAGATGGGCAGCAACTCGACGCTTGCGGACTGGGCCAGAATCTGGATCCTGCAGGCACGCTCGAGCAGGTACATTGCAAGGAATGCTTCAGCGACAGTCTTCCCAATGGTAAGCAGTCCATGGTTCCGAAGAATGAGATAGTTCTTTTCACCGAGGTCCGCGACGAGCCGCGGCTTCTCTTCGGCGTTCAAAGCAAGGCCTTCGTAATCGTGATAGGCAAGGGAGGCGAGCGGAAAGAGCGACTGCTGCGAGATTGGTAGCAGCCCCTGTTTCTGCGTCGAAACCGCGATCCCATAGTCCGTGTGCAGGTGAATGACACACCGGGCGTCCGCGCGCGCCGCGTGCACCGCGCTGTGAATTGTGAAGCCGGCCGGATTGATGAAATAGGGCGACTCCATCACGATCTTCCCTTCGAGGTCGATCTTCACCAGGCTTGAGGCGGTGATCTCATCGAACAACATTCCGTAGGGATTGATCAGAAAGTGATGTTCGGGTCCCGGTAAGCGCACCGAAAGATGCGTAAAGATCAGGTCGTCCCAGCCATAATGGGCCACCAGCCGGTAAGCTGCAGCGAGGTTTTGCCGCAGTTCCCATTCCGCCTGGGAGACCTGATCTCGCACGCTGGTCTGTAATTTCGCTGTGCTGCTCATAAATAACTCCTCAATCTGTAAATCCTATTTGAATTCGAATGAGTTGAAATATTCGTTGATGGACTGGTCCCAATGGGCCACGGTCTTCTCTGGGCCAATCAACTTGGCAAAGTAAGAGCCCTTCGGTGTCTCGACTATCGCCCCACGCAGCCGGTAGCCGGGTTTGTTCTGACGCGATCCGCTTCCTGGCATCATCTCTGCTGTGTACGTGCCTGCGAGCTCCAGCGTTGTAACCTTCAGGCCGTTTATCGTTCGCGTTTCAGTTTTGGCGCGCTGTTTTGAGGGAGCGCCGTCCGGTTGCTCGAGTTGTCCGATCCAACGCGCAAGATTGTCTTCAACTGAGCCTCCCTGGCCGCGGCCAAAGTAGAAGAGAACCAGTGATGCGTCTTCCGGATCGCCTTCAACTTTCGGCAGGACATATTGAGCTGCTCTCATGCTTGAACTCGGCTTCTCAGTTATCCACCCGTCGGGCACTTTGTGGCTGAAATCGCCGTCGGGGTTGACGCTCGTTTGCGAAGTTGTCGCACCGTTCGAAGCTTGTGGCGATTGTCCAGTACACGAAAGACACGCGATGGTGGCTAGAGTCAAGATAGTTAGGTTAAGCAGAAGCCCTTTGCTTGTCATCAGATCGGATCCCCTTTGAAGAAGTAAAGAGTGGGCGCAGAAAGTCCCACGCCCACTCGTTGTTAATCACAATTACGGAGTAGCAGGCGCCGGCTGCGGTGCTTGGCGCGCGGCGGTCCATGGCGGTGTAATATTGTTCATGCGCGCATAGGCAATCGACTGGCCCAGGTGCTCGTGTCCGTGGGTGACGAGCGCCAGGAAAACCGCTCCCACAGTTGTCGGCCGGCCGAAGAGCTTGGTCTCCTTAGCGAGATCGGAGTCAGCGGTGCTCAGCAGGGCCTGGCGAACATGTTCGAACGAGTGCTTGAGCGTCTCGACAACCTTTGCTTTGTCGGAGATCTTTTCCATTTCGCGACTCAAACCCGCAGGCGCTTTGGCGCCGGCAGACTGGGCGATCAGGTAATTGCCTCCCGCCACATGCATGAATACTTCACTGGTTGAGCGGACACCTTCGCCGGGTCGCCAGGAATATTTGTCCTGCGGGGTTGCCTCAGCAAGGGCTGCTAACTTGGTGGCAGCATCGTCGAGTTGCCGCAAGAGTGCTGCGCGTGGTCCTGAGCTTGGCGCAACCTGGCTCTCCTGACCCAGGCTAACTATGGTGCTTCCGGCTAACAGGGTGATTAGCAGGACTGGGGACATAAGTCGCTTCATTTTCATCAACTCCTTCTCTAGATCTAACTGGTTGTTTCGGACGGGAAGTGGCGCCAGCCTATCACGGAGTACCCCGCTGCTTCCAGCCCTGCCGCAGCCTAGAGCAGCGTGCCGCGCAGGATCATAATTGCTACGCTGAAATAAATTATCAGGCCCGTGACGTCAACCAGCGTGGCTACAAACGGCGCCGACGATGTCGCCGGATCCACCCCAAAGCGGCGTAGAATAAAAGGCAGCATCGATCCGGCTACCGTTCCCCATAGGACCACTCCTACCAGGGCGATGCTGACAGTCAGGGCGACCAGTAACCAGTGTTCCCCGTAAAGGTTGAACAAGAATGACCAGATCGCGATCCGCATAAAACCGATGACGCCGAGAATCGCTCCCAGAGTTAATCCGGCAAACACTTCTCGGCGCATTACCCGCCACCAGTCAAGCAGCGTTACTTCTCCAAGAGCCATCGCCCGGATAACGAGCGTCGCTGCCTGGGAACCCGAATTACCGCCGCTGGAGATGATGAGTGGCACGAAGAGCGCAAGCACGACAGCCTGGGCGATCTCGTGTTCGAAGAAGGCCATGGCCGTTGCGGTCAACATTTCACCGAGAAAGAGTACTACCAGCCAGATCGCTCGCTTCTTTACCATGCGGCTCCATGCGATCTGCATGTACGGCTCATCCAGAGCTTCCATGCCGCCGAACTTCTGGATGTCTTCGGTTGCTTCCTCGGCCGCTACGTCCAACACATCGTCGATTGTCACGATGCCAGTGAGCACGCCCCTTGTATCGGTCACGGGCAAGGCTGTGAGGTCGCTGCGACGAATGGCCTCAACGGCTGTTTCCTGATCATCGGTAGCTTTGAGTGAGACAAAGGACCGGTCGCGCAGGTCGGCAACCGGAGTCTCGGGGTCGGCCAGCAGGAACTTGCGTATCCGTATGTCATCGATGAGTCGTCCTTGATCGTCGATGACGTAGATCATGTTGAGAATTTCGCTGTCCTGTCCATGACGCCGGATGTGCTCGAGCGCCTGCCTGACAGTCCATTCCGGACGTACACTGACATAGTCGGGAGTCATCAGTCGGCCAACGCTGCCTTCCGGATAGCCGAGAAGCTTCAGGGCCACGGCGCGCTCCGTGGGATCGAGCAGGTTTAAAAGTTGATTAGTGACATTGCCGGGCAGTTCTTCGAGGAGCATCGTGCGATCGTCAGGCGCCATCTCGTTAAGAATGACAGCTACCTCTTCCTGGCCTAATGACTTCAGCAATTCTTCCTGAATTTCCAGAGGGAGGTATTCAAAAGTGTCGGCAGCAAGTTCGCGTGGCAGGACGCGAAAAAGGAAGACGCGGTGTTCGGCGGAGGCTTCGCTGATGAGATTCGCTATATCAGCGGGCGCGAAGGTGTTTAGGGCATCACGCAAGCCAAAGAAGTTGCGAGACCGTACAGCGTTTTCCAGCTCGGCGTGAAGTTGGTCCATGATGTCGCGCTTGATTGGAAAAAGAGATGATAAGCGGGAATTTGTTTGTGTAATTTCGTGTGATTTCGTGGATCTTGTGTTTTGGCGCCGGTTAAGATCCCATCCACGAAATCACACAAAAACACACGAACATAATCTACCCGCGGCGGCGCTCCAACAGCACCATCATAAGCAGCGCCAGGAGGACGCGCGTTTCCTCGCTCTCGCTAAGTGGCTCCAGCTTTTCTATCTTGTATCTACCTTCAAAGAATGCCGGCTGCTTCTCAATCCGCATGACCACTTTTTGATCGGGCCGCATGACATGGTATGCAGGATGAAAAACATAGCCCGAAAACATTCCAACGATCGGAATCTCGCCAAACAATCCATCGAGAACCTTGGTCCAGGCATTCGCCTCCTGGATTATCAAGGGCGGACCATCTCCATTCATAATGTCGTAGCGAGCTCTCCACAGCGACCTCATACCTTGTCGTTTGACGCTCCCCAGAGGCCTGTCATTCATATCTGTAAAGTGATAGCTCGCTGAGAAATCAATAATCCGGTCGGCACTGATTTTGAATATCGGCTGAGACTGCTCAGCATCGGCAAAGACTGTGACCGCTTCTTTCAGCTTGAATGCTTTCTGTTTCACATAAAAGATCAATCTGCCGGTCGAGTCGGTGACTGAAAGTTGCCGAGCAATCGCAAGAATCTTAAAGGAGATATTGAGTGGGTAGTTCATTTTGGCCCTCGCTGTAACCAATCCTGTTCAGTCGCAAAGTAGGTCCATCCGATTACGAAAAGTTGAAACGGAACGCGCACCAGCAGGTACACCGGGCCTGCGCCATGGCCCCCAAAGTCAACGCGGTTGAGAGCGGAGTAAATGTTAGCAGGCAGCAGCCCGATAAGCATTATGATTAAACAGAAACCGGTCAGGCGAGTCAGCCGGGGAATCCAAACGGCCGCAGCTCCCAGCAACTCCAGGACTCCGGTGATGTAAATCAACTCGAGCCGGAATTGGACCAGGGGCGGCGGCACCATCTGAGACATCTCTTCGGCGCGGATGAAATGTCCGGCGCCGGTAAAGAGAAAGAAGAGTGTTAGACCAATTCTAGCGCGAGTCGTGAGCGCCGTTTTGAATCCGGTAATTCGATCAGCCAGACTGAGTATGAGATATGGGGCCGTCAGCAGGAGGAGAAGAAAAATTAGTTGCATTGGACCTATTTGGCGTTGAGGAATCCGTTACCTGAACGCATCACACGAGAGGCGTCAACGTAAGCAACCACAGACCACACCAGCCGGTAACCTATTGCTCCACAGCCGTCGGCGACTTTGTCTTAGTGCGCCCCAATACTATGCTTAGGAAGTATCACACTGCTATCGGACAGCCAGAATCTGCACGTTCTTATGCTGGTCTATCGATACATCTTCCTCTAGACAGAGTGATCGTTTCCTCATCTTTGCAAGGGTCGGTGGTTACTCACCCTGGTTGTCCTCGATAGAAGGATCTTAGAACCGACTCTCATCGATGATAAGGTCTTGTCGAAAGCTTCCAGCCAACGCTTATTTGAGGATCTTGGGGATGTTCTTGCTCGTTTTCGTCAACTCCTCGCTCAACTACTCCCCGAGAAGTGCGACGCTCTACCCGCAAAACCTTGACCCGTTCGTAAACATCTGGAGAGACCACGTGAAAAAACATGCCTCTCTTGACTCCGTTCAGTCTTCCAACATTTAACGACACCGGTGTGCGCATCACCTTGTGCAATTGTCCGATTCCGTCACGAAACCGCCCAAGCCGAGGAGCACCGACCGCTATGATTTCGCCATTGATAGGCATTTTAATGAAGCGATCATATCCCGGAGGTACTTGCGGTGGATTGTCGTAGTCGGTGTTGGGCTCGCGGCTTCCCCGGACGAAGAATTCAATCCACTCCCACATGAACTCCTGGTTGTACTCCCCCAGACCGGCAACATAATCGCCAAATCGAGGCATTTGCCGCTCTTCAACAAGGAATTGACTCGTACTCCATTTAATCGGAATGAACCTCATGTGGGATGGCTCAGATTTATGAGTCCTACCGTGACCGTGTGACTGAACGCTGTTGTGGTATTCAACTATGAATTCTGCTAAACCACCCGAGGTCTTTGCCGAGCCGAAAGTTAAACCCACTAATCTAGCTTCACA
This sequence comes from Pyrinomonadaceae bacterium, assembly GCA_035512935.1. Classification (GTDB taxonomy): domain Bacteria; phylum Acidobacteriota; class Blastocatellia; order Pyrinomonadales; family Pyrinomonadaceae; genus PSRF01. The sequence continues at coordinate 118,486 of DATKDA010000122.1, forward strand.
TTTATTGACATGAGCCATAACAAAGCCCATTCGCGGAGACCACCTCATGTAGCTTCCATGCGTGTCCCCTCCGTTTGAGTAACCACCTGCCCATCCGGGCGATGCCGCCGCTTCGGTCTCTTTTTTGATGAGCTCCCAACGTTCGATAGCCCTTTCGAGATCTGCCTGTGAAAAGTCGTCCAAATACAGCCACCAGCGTTCGGTAATACCGTTGTCCCAAACCGTAGTCTCTTTGGATTGTCCTATCACAGAGGTAGCGATAAAGAGAATCAGCAGACAGATCCCCGGCAGTACAAGAGACGGATGATGTTGAAGGCGAAGTCTTGAATTCATCGCTTTCACTTCAAGTGTGTTGCCACCTTAGTAGGGGCCTCGGTAATGATTGAAAACCCAGAAACCGGCGCATCTTCAACATGCTCGTGATACATGTCCATGAAAACGATGACCGGTTCTTTGCCTTCGCATTTCACGTTGTAGGCATCCAGAATGTTCCCGTAAGGCCCAACCCCGACACTCCCAATCCGATAAAACTGCGGTGCGGCTTTATCAGGGCAGCGCAGACGGTTCAAATAGGCGCGCTCTCCCGATGGGCCACTACAACGCACCGGATTAGTACGGGCGCCAAGCTCCCCCGTGATTCCGCCACCGCTTTTCGTTTCCTTTGAGCTACCCGAGCCAACCGATAGTCGCATCAGGCCGGTGGCATCTCTAATCAGCAGTTCCCGGCCCAACAGCACAGGGATGGCCCAGGTCTCGGCATCGGCAACATCGTAGCGTTTCTCGATTGTGAATGACTGATTTCCCCGCCGCGCCACTATCATGTCGGCGCCGTTTGTGAGAAAAATGATGTGATCGGGTGTCAGCAGTACAGAGGCGTGATCGCCCTCACGTCCTTCGGTAGCCCACTTGAGAGCACCGGTCTTAGCATCCACTGCCACGAACTGGCCTTTTCGTTTTGCCGAGTGCCCGTAGATCAGCCCATCGCCGTGCACCGGTGAACTCATGTACATGGCCACGTCTGCATTCTTCCAGACCTCACGAGCTTCCCACTTCTCATTGGTTAGCTTGAGTGTGTAGGCATGAGTGCCCTGGCGCGTTCCCGAAACTATTAAATGAGTGCCGGTCCAGACCGGCGTCACAATATTTTCATGCCACTCATCAGGAAACGGTACGGTCCAGAGTTCGCGACCTGTCTTTGGGTCGAGGCCAACAATTGAACTGTTAGTCAAAGTCACGATCTGTGGAGTGCCGCCGGCATCGATCCTGATCGGGGAGGCATAACCCGGACCCGGGCCGTTCCATTCCCACGTGACTGTTCCTGAATTGGGATCGAGAGCTATGATGCGGCCACCATGGATGTCGCTTCCAATCTGAATCACGATCTGCCCGTCGCTTACCAGCGGGGACGCAGCGGTGCCACAGAAAAGCTTTGAGGTGTCAACAGTCTTTGAAAAGTCCTTACTCCAGAGTTGTTTTCCTGTAGCCGTATCCCAGACATTGAGGACCCCGGTTACGCCCAGTGTAAAAAGCCGATTGTCAACAACGAGAGGGGTTGCGTTAGGACCTTTGGCCATCTTCACCGCGTACTCGTTCTTCTTGAACGGCGCGGGATATTTCTGCTGCCAGACAATCTCACCATTTGCCAGATTAATTGCGGTTACCAACTCTTCCGGATCCCGGCGACTGTGAACAAAAACACGGCCTCCAGAAACGACAGGCGACGAGTATCCTTCACCGAGTTCGACACGCCAGCCCCGCTCGAGTGATTCAGGCCATGAAGTCGGTGTGCTGCTGCGAGGGACTTGAGCGTCTCGCGAGGGGCCACGCCATTGGTTCCAGTCCTGGGCGAAGGACGAATACGCCAGCCCGAAAATAAGAAGCATAGCCATGATCAACTGGCGTACTAAGCAAAGGATTCCCAGGTCAGCGCCGCGTCGGATTTGACTCGTCATTTTCATCTTCTCCCACCTGTTGCTGCTTTTACTACTTAAACTCGATATTCGCGAGCATATAAGATGCCATGCATTTCGACCACTTTCCCGAGGTCGCCGGGCTGAAGGTTGGTGCGAACGTTTATATCAAGCGCTGCCTTCATTTGAAATCCTTTGTGTCCATTCTGAAGTTGGTTACGACCCGACTAAGGAGGAGGTTCCCAGCGCGGGTTGTGCTGAACTGATGGCGTCAACTCGATTGCATTTACTGCTCATCCAAACGCCATTTGAGTCTCGTGTAGGCAATTCGAAATCGGTGGCGCTCGGCGTTTCGTTGTGACGAACTGCCGGGTCGGGAACACATCATCGCTACGTCGCATCCCTGTTCCGCGGCATAACGCAGGCGGCTGTCGAGCAAAGCCAATTGAGCGCCTTGCTTTCGAGCTTCAGGAATCGTGCTGGCTCCGGCCAACAAGGCTACGCCGTTGTGAATGCTCATTGCCCCCGTTGCGATGGGCTGGTTCTCGATCTCCGCCAGGAATGCCAGTCCGCCGCGTCGCTGGGCACTGATCTTCGCCAAATCAAACATTAAATCGGCATATTCGGTAAGCTCGCTCCACCCTTTTGCTGCAGTAGTGGCCCACAAATCCAAGTCGCTATCGCTGGCTAGTCTAACCTTAATACGCTCGTTGCCTGGGTTTGAGAACTGAAAGCCTGCCGAGAGAGGGCGGAACATTACACTGGTGAATTCAACTGGATGATAACCGCCTACCCTCAAGAGTGTTAATGCGGAAGCATCGGCCAGCGGACTGACTTCGTGAAAGACGGGAGACGCGCGCTCTAAATAGAACGCTTCGATAAGCTCGAGGTGTTCAGTGGTGACGGGTTCAAAAATTCCGAGCCCGAATGTTTGAGTGAGCGGCGAGTCCACACCATCGAACATCGCATATGCGCCGGCAACCTCAAGCCAGCGTGCTCCGCTTTCAGGAAATAGTTGGGCCCGGGCTTCGACAAAATCTGCGTTGCTTTGGGCTTCTGCCCTTTCAAGGCGGCGAGCCAGGGCCAGATCTGAAAACATGTTCGTTTCTTTGGAGTGCGGCGGCCCGGCGCGCTTCGTCTCTTTCAGTTAGGTTAACTCCCTTTTAGAGATGCTACTGAAAGGCCAAAGCTTCGTCAGGCCAGCGCACTCCAATGTGACAGGGAGCTTAAGCGCCACCACCTGCGGCAGCAGCACGCTTTTCCATCTCCTCTGGGGAGACGTCTTCGGTATGCGTTGCCACGTGCCACGTGTGACCGAAGGGATCAGTTAAACTGCCCGCGCGATCCCCATAGAACTTATCTTCTACCGGACGGTCAACCTTGCCTCCGGCCGCGATGGCCCGATCAAAGACGGAATCAACGTCTTCCACGTAGATCAAGATGCTTATTGGCGAACCGCCAAGCGATTGGGGACTACGGAATCCCATGTCAGGATGCTCGTCGGAAAGCATGATTGGCGAGTCGCCTATCTTGATTTCAGCATGGGCGATTTTGCCGTCGGGTTGTGGCATACGAAACAACTCGACGGCGCCAAATGCTTTTTTGTAATAGTCAATTGCATCGGCTGCCTCCCTGATGATCAGGTAAGGGGTTACGCTGTGGTAGCCCTCGGGAATGGGTTTTACTTCATTAGCCATGGATATACTCCTCTCCTGGTTTTTAGGCGGTTGCCTTTGATTCCTTTTGTACAACGATTGATAGGGCGGATAATAATTCAGATGCCCCGCTTTTTTATAGTCTTTTGGGTGAGTGTGACCATTTAACCCGGGTACGTTACAGAGGAGGGTTTGCATGAGCAGGAAGGTTTGTTTCGGAACCGTTATCTTAACGCTTATCCTTTCAGTTAGTTGCGCCGTTCCCACGTCGAATCTACTGGAACCTGCCAACACTCAAGCAGGTGAGGTGGACTTCGAGTTGGCTGGTCCTGGGGGAGCCGCCCTAATGGTGCCGGTTTACGTAAATGGGCAGGGGCCGTTCAACTTTGTTCTCGATACTGGCGCAACTATCACCTGCGTCGACGAAGAACTGGCAACGAAGTTACAACTTCCGGAGAAGCGTGGGCCCGTGGGCATTGGCGCCACGATCGGAGCCACAGGGGCAATGCGACTGGTCCAGATCGACTCCCTCCAGGTTGGTACCGCGAAGGCTTCATCTTTGATTGCGTGCGTCCTCGATCTGAAGAACATGAAGGAACTCGGACTTGAAGTGAATGGGTTGGTTGGGCTTAATTTCCTGAAGTCATATCACGTGGCGATCGATTTCCAACGCCAGGTTGTACAACTGCGCAGTCCGAGTGAGCAGGAGTCAGACTGAAACTGAGCCTTAAATTGCTCGTGCTATAAAGAATGTAACTGTGCGGTTGAGGTTGCCCTCGAGCCGTCGCGCCCAGGATGTTTCCAGGCAGGACCATTCCGATTGCAAGACGATGCCTCTTTCAGTGATCTCGAAGCCGCTCTTGTTATAGGCGCCGGCAAGAACTGAGTCGATATACTCGAGCGAAATCACGGGAACTCCAAGCCGCTCCAGTTCAGTTCGATCTCGTTCAGGGTCAACGCCGATCACTACCTCCAGTAGCGCTTCCGGGCTGCAAATTCGACGCAGATTATTCAAGACCGACGGATCTCCGATGGCGACTGCGCGAAGCAGGCTGCCCCAGGGAAAGTGAACGTGAGCTTCGTCCGCGGTCTCGTTCAATTCTTCGGGGAGGTCTTCGACGGCAGCTTGCAAGAAAAGGACGTTTGCAAGTCCTCCTTTAGCCGGTTTGCGATGGATCTTTTCGGAGATTTTCGCCAGTGGACGCGGATTCGCGTCGATCCCGATGTAGAACTTTCTCGGGTTCCGGCGGGCAGACTGGTATACAAAGAGACCGTCGCCGGCGCCAATATCGATCACCACTCCCTCGCCGGTAAGGGGCAATGAGTTCGAGAAGAGAGTCTCTGTCGAGTTATCAGGTAGTTCTACCACGAATTCGTTTTAGCATTTGTCCCACCTTTGGTCTGATCTGCCGTTCAATATGCACCAATGAAAGAGCGATTGGCAACCCCGACTGTTGCGGATTCCTGTTTAAGTGCGTTCACTTCGCAGACGCCAGGCATTCGATCTCGACTCGAGCGCCGAATAGCAGGCCACTGCTTTCAAATGCGGTCCGGGCAGGAAACTTGCCCTTTTCAAAGTAGGTCGAATAGACCTCGTTCATCGCCGGCCACTCCTTGATGTCGGCAAGGATTACGGTGCACTTAACTACGCGGTTCAGCCCGGAGCCATTCCCTTCGAGAATCTTACGCATGTTGTCCAATATTTGTTTGGTTTCGCCTTTGACTCCGCCGGGAGCGAGATTACGGGTTCCCGGGACGGTACCGAGCATGCCGGAAAGATAAAGCATGTCACCCACTCGCACAGCCTCGGAAAAAGGTAGATCCGGACTAGAGGCCAGGATGCCGGGGAGGTGTTTGACTGTAGTTGGAGTGCCGGCTTGATTGTTCGAAGGGGTTGCAACACTGAGAATGAGAGTCAGGCTGAGGGTCAATGTAGCAAGCGAGACGGCGATCATCTGCATTGAAAAAGCCTCCTATAAGAATGTTTGACAAAACGACAATCGCAAAGTTCCCACAATGCCAAACGTGGGCCAGACTATGCGCGAACACTAACTGATTGACCCCAGAGGGCCCTCTAGCCCGTCAGGCAGCGGCAGCTTGAGGGCTAGGGTGGCAATGAACAATGGGGTCCGCTCATTCAGAGCTCTCCCAAGCTGACCGTCCTCGTAAAAACCGGCAAGAAGAAATCCAGCCTCAAGCTGGCCTCCAATCTGATCCTCGAGTGTATGCCCAAACTCGATCGGGCGGCCCGCCGTAACCCGCCGCCGCAGTTCCTCGGCAGAGTAAATGTCAAGATCCGAATAAGGTACTGTGTTGCGAACGATAAGCTTACCGCGATCTTCTGCATCCTCGTCGAACAGAAAGATGAGGGGATTAGCGAAGCCTGCCAACATGCGCCCTCCGGTCCGGAGCACGCGAGAGGCGCCGCGCCAAACAGGTTGAATCTCGGGGATAAACAGATTCGAAACGGGGTGAAAAATGAGGTCAAAACTCTCATCAGCAAAACGAGAAAGGTCGGTCATTGTTCCCAACTCGCAAGCCACCGCAAGCCCCTCACGTTCAGCAACTTCACGATCCCGAACGAGTTGCTTCGGTGAGTTATCCAATACTGTGACATTAGCGCCTGCCGCTGCGAGGATTGCTGCTTGTTGACCGCCGCCGCAAGCAAGACATAACACACTTGCCCCAGTGAGCTCTCCGAACCAGGATCTCGGTACCGATTTTGTTGGCGTGAGAAGGACACCCCAATTTCCGGAGCGAGCTCGAGAAATCGCTTCCGAGCTCACGGGAATGGTCCATTCGTCTCCTGCATCAACCAGACGATCCCAAGCTTCACGGTTTTCGTTGAATATGTCTATTGTCATTCTAACGGCACTTTTAACCAGTCCGGTTTCGACTGGGCTGCACCCAATGTGGTTCGGGCTTGGCACTTTCGAAAGTTGAATAGCGGCGGGCCCGATGAAAAAGGAAAACGGCGGTCGGGCAAAGCCACAGCCTCACATTAGGCGGCATAGCCAATAGCGCCAGATGTCATCGCTGCCAGAAGAGGCGTTACGGCCCGGTTCTGAATTGTTTCGTCTCGGGTATGATGCAACCGTGCCGTATTCCTTCTTAACGACCGCGCCAACAATAATCAACGCTCCAGGAACCTCCACCCGCCGTACATAAGTAAAGAAATACGAAGCAGTAGAGCGCGGCTAGTTCACCCTGATTCAATATTGGCCAAAAGCCCTGCGGGGCATGGACCATGAAGTAGGCCACTGCCATCTGGCCGGCAAGGATAAAAGCTATCGGTCGAGTAAATAATCCCAAAAGCAGCAGCAGGCCGCCAAATAACTCCAGGATGCCGGCGACTCCCATCAGCGACATCAAAGAAACGGTGCCTCCTTGGCCCGCTGGTACCCCGAACAGCTTCTGGCTGCCGTGTTGCATAAAAAGCAACGCTGTAACTATCCTGAGCACGCTTAGCATGCGCGGCGCCCAACTTGCAGCCATCGAATTAAGATCAGCCATAGTTACCTCCCATAGTGTTAAGTAGTTCCCAGGCGGGGGCGCAGGGGGTGTTTAAAGATCAAAGCCGGTTCAGCGCTTTCTCTGCGATTGCTTTTGCCTTGTCCAATCCTTCAGCCTCGTCCTTAATGCCGAAGATCGAAACCACAAGGTAAAGATCCCCACCCTTGAAAGCATGCAACTGATGGCTACCCCAGAAGGCTGCGTCACCTACTCCGGATATCTCCCGGGTTGGGATGTTTGCTTCATTCAGCGTCTTCCGGGTTGCGACAGGATTGTTGTCCTTCAACGGGGACCGGCGCGCAAGTATAGTGAATGTCTTGGCCGGGGTTGCGGCGGCTGCAAACGTGCATTGCGAAACGGCAGCAGTCTTTTCGGTACCTTCACTTACTATCTGGCCTTTAGGAACGGCGACCGGCTCTCCCAGAATCGCGCCGGCCTCTTCCTGGCTAATGATTGCGCATGGATCTGACTTAGTTGGACCTGCAGCATTAGATTGAGTCTGAGCCGGCGGTTGGTCGGTTTCCAGAGTGTCGCTCACGCCTCCGCAGGCGCCCAACGTAGCCATTACAAAAAAGCAGATCACCGCCCCAAGAACATTGGGGCTGGCCGGGAAACCAAGCCAAAGTTTCTCTCGCCTGCTGACCGCCGCGAGGTCCATACACACCTTCCTGATTTTTTGACTGGAATGAGGTTATCAGCGAAGACGGACCAGTTCAAGAAAAAGAAGGTCTCCTCGAGAATTAGCTTCTACGGCTAACGCGGATACGATTGAAACAGACCTCACCAACTCAGTGTAGACTAGGGAACGATTTTTTTCGTATAACCTGGAGTCCTGCAATTGGGCCGGCAGCGAAGGATTCGCAGAAGAAGCAAACACGTTCCGTCCATGAAGTTTCTCTCCACACAAATAACCTATTTCTTCGGTCAACAGCAGATTCGTCAGAACTTACGGGCCCTCCTGAAGTATCTGGCATTTGTTGTCGGTGTCATTACCCTGTTTTCCGTTCTCTTCCATCTGATCATGCTTTACGTCGAGGGGCGCCAGTTCTCCTGGCTTACTGGGCTCTACTGGACCTTGACGGTGATGAGCACACTTGGGTTCGGAGACATTACCTTCCACAGCGATCTCGGCCGCGCCTTTAGCCTGGTTGTTCTACTGTCAGGAATCATTCTGCTTCTGATCATGTTGCCGTTCGCGTTTATTCGTTATTTCTACGCTCCCTGGCTCGAGGCGCAGATACATTTTCAGACACCACGCTCCGCTCCTCCCGATGTCAGCGGACACGTGATCATCTGCGAGTACGATAGCATCGCACCCGGTTTAATCCGACGACTGCGGCTCAATCAAATACCCTACTTCGTCATCGAGCCTGACCCTCGAGTGGCAGCCGAACTTCTTGGTGATGGGATCTCTGTCATTCAGGGAGAAATTGACGATCGGCTAACTTACGAGCGGCTTCACGTGGACCGTGCGTTGATGGTCTTCGCTAATGCGGAAGACACGATCAACTCCAACATCATTTTGACTGTCCGCGAGGTTGCTCCAGATGTCCCGATTGCCGCAGTTGCAACATTTGAGGACTCGGTTGACATTCTGGAGTTGAGCGGGGCCACTCAGGTTCTGCCACTTAAGCAGAGATTGGGCGAGCATCTTGCTAACCGGATAAACATCGGCCGCGCCCGAGCCCACCTGATTGGAAACTTTAAGGGCTGGCAGGTAGTCGAGTTCACTGTTGATGACACTCCTTTTTCCGGTTTGATGATTCGCGAAACGCGGCTCCGCGAATTAACGGGAGTAAACATCATCGGCGTATGGGAACACGGACGACTGCTGCCCGCCGACCCGGAAAGGTTTCTCAGTAATCTAAGTGTCCCGGTAGGGATCGGCACTCCGGAACAGATAGCCAGTCTGGAAAAACTGCTTGCGACGAATAGGGATGGGACTAACACTGTCTTGATTATCGGAGGCGGCAAAGTGGGTCGGGCTGCAGGGCGCGCGCTCAAGCAGAAAGGGATCACCGTTAACATGATCGACCGGAAGGAAGAGTTGCGCGAGCGCATCGGGCGAATCCCTGACCTGCTGACCATCGGGGATGCCGCCGATCGCGATACTTTAATGCGCGCGGGCCTGCAAGAAGCCGAATTGGTAATTCTTTCAACCAACGATGATGCGGTCAATATCTATCTTTCGATCTACTGCCGGCGTCTGAAACCCGACCTGCGGATCGTTAGTCGCATCACACACGAGAGAAACATCGAAGCGATCCATCGCGCAGGCGCCGACTTCGTTTTAAGCTACGCACCGTTGGGAGCAGAATCGGTAATCTCACTGATTCAGGGCCGCGAACCCATAATCATGGGCGAAGGAGTGGACCTATTTACCGTGCCTACGCCCCAGTCGTTGTTCGGCAAGACCCTGGCCGAAAGTCAGATTGGCGCATTGACTGGTCTGATCGTGCTGGCAGTCGAAACCGGGAATGAGACGATAACAAACCCTGCTCCATCAACAGTGTTTCCACCTGACAGTAGACTGTTGATGTTGGGGACGAATGAGCAACGGCAAAGCTTTGGAGAAGTTTTTGGCTAGGCGTCTTTTGCCACAAGCATCACCAGCCCACTGCATAGCGTCCGCGTCGCGGGTCAGCCCCGCCGGAAGACACGCCACTCTGAGTATTGAAAATGACTACTGTGGGAGCGGAGCCGGTGCCCCAGGCAGTTTGAACCTTCACTTTGTGGCCGCGTTCTTTGAGTTGGACCACTGTCTTTTCATCAACGCGAGCTTCAATGTTCAGGGTGCCTGGCAAGAACTCGTGCGCATCGAATGAACTCACATAGTGCTGAGTATCAAAGCGAGGAGCTTCAACTGCCTCCTGGGGATTCATGCCAAACTCGACAATGTTCAAGAAGACTTGTAGCAAAGCCTGATCCTGATTATCACCGCCCGGAGTACTCAACACCATGAATGGTTGGCCGTTGTGCAAGACCAGTGTTGGTGTAAGTGTTATTCGGGGACGTTTGCCAGGCGCTACGACGTTTGGATGGTCTTCTTCAGTCATTGCTGCCTGAAGACGCTGCGTCAGAAGTACTCCAGTGTCGCCGGCAACAACCGCCGGCAACCAGGCGCCGCTAGGCGTGGCACTGAAGAGATTACCGTCTTTATCGATAACATTTACACAGGTCGTGTCGTTGGCCCGTTCGATTTCAGGAATTGTGGATATCCAGCTTTGTCGCGATGCCGCGCCGGCAAGCACTGCTTTCATGTTGAGCGGATCACCGGGTTGATGAACCAGAGAAGCGCTATTGGCATCGATCAGCCGTCGCCTCAGGGCAGCATAATCTTTGGAAAGCAATTCCTTCATCGGCACCGTCACAAAGTCGGGGTCCGCGTAATAACGATCGCGATCGGCAAGGCCGAGTTTCAACGCCTCGATCAATGTATGAACATAATCGGGAGAGTTGTGGCCCATCGCCTTCAGATCATAAGCCTCGAGAATATTGAGAGTTTGAATGAGAGCGGGTCCGGCGGTCCAAAAACCGGCTTTGTGCACCTGATAACCGCGGTATTCAGTGATCACGGGTTTTCCTACCTTTGCTCGGAAGCGCGCTAGATCATCTGACGCTAACAACCCGCCGATCTTCTGCATATAATCGCCGATACGTTTACCGATCGGTCCTTTGTAGAAGTGATCGCGCGCAGCTGCGAGCGCGGCCTTGCGTCCTTGCTTTCCTGCCTTTTGCTCAACACTAATAATCTCGCGCAGCGTGCGGGCTAGATTGGCCTGAACAAATATGTCACCTACTTTCGGGACTTCGTCGTTCGGGAGAAACACTCGCTTTGCATCAGGCCACTGCGAGAAGATGGGTGAGCGCGTTCTGATGTACTGCACCCGCAATTCATCGAGCGGGAATCCATCCGCGAGTTCTATAGCCGGCTGCATCACTTCAGCCAGGGACTTAGTGCCAAACTGATCGAGGGCTGCCACACAGGCGTCCAGGACGGCGGGCACGGTTGCGGCCAGCGGCCCGTTGGAAGGAATCAGACCTGTTTTTGCGCCTGCCATCGTTGGCCGGTCAGTTTCCGCAAGAGACTCTTTTGCATTCGCGCGGTTAATAAAGAACTCACGCGTCGCTTTCATTGGCGCAGGGCCCATCCCTTCTATTACGGCAACATCCTGTCCCTTGAGCTTAATTAGAATCGGGACTTCACCGCCAAACCCGAAGTGGGAGAACTCGATGACTGAAGCAGCCAGAATTGTCGCCACGCCCGCATCGACTGCATTGCCGCCTTGTTGTAGGATCCGCATCCCGGCCTCGACCGAGAGTGGGTGACCGCCCGCAACCACTCCCCGTTTTCCACGGACAACTGGTCGAAACGTATCAGCGTGGGAGTCTGTGAACGGGAGAGTTGTACCGATAAGCAGCGGTGTAAGCAGAATAGCAACGACGTTACGATGAGTGCGCAAGGGCATCACAGGTCTTCCTTTCATCAGGCAAGCAGGAAAGCTAAGTCTCTCGAGAGGAATCTAAAACGAGTAACGGTGCGCGAATTGTGTTCCGGTTTGGTAACCTGAGTCAATGTGAGGCTTCGATCTGAAACAAAAAAAGAGGGCGCTGACCTCCCCCAAGACCAGCGCCCTTGCCTTTATCTCAGTTCTCCCATGGAGAATTAACGATGGGCCAATGCTAGTCCCAACTCGATTTGTAAAGGTTGCAGTGGTGTTGTAAACAGCTTGCACGGCTCTCACAAAACTTTCGCAAACCTGTTTCGCTAAGCGGAAGCGCAATACCGCTTTTGTTTGATTCTTTACTAGTAGGCCAATTTCTAAGTAGGACTACGTAGTCTAGACCACCGGAAAACAGGAGATATGAGCAAGAATGACAAATTTGAAGGTTGCTACCTATGGGTCATGGAAGTCGCCAATCTCTTCCGACCTGATCGTCGCTGAGAGTGTTGGTCTAAGCCAGCCCTCTTTTGACGGGGACGATATTTACTGGATCGAGATGCGGCCGGGCGAAGGCGGCCGCAATGTGATCGTCAGACGCGAGCCCGGGGGGCGAACCACCGATGTTAACCCCCAGCCCCTCAATGCCCGGACCCGGGTGCACGAGTATGGTGGTGGTGACTATTTGGTTCACAAAGGCTCAATCTTCTTCTCAAACTTTGCAGACCAGCGGCTTTATTCGATAGCCCCAGGTGGCGAACCGCGTCCGATTACCCCTGCGATGGAACTGCGGTATGCAGAGCCGGTTTACGATTCCCATCGCCGCCGGCTGATCTGTGTACGGGAGGACCATCGTACCTCGGGCCATGAACCGGTAAATGCTATTGTCGCCGTGAGCTTGGACGACGACGAGGATGGCGGCAAGGTTCTGATAGCTGGAAACGACTTTTATTCTTCCCCGCGGATCAGTCCTGAGGGTGCTCTTCTGGCATGGCTTACCTGGAATCATCCAAACATGCCCTGGGACGGAACAGAGTTGTGGATAGGAGAGTTTGCTGCCGATGGGACCATTGTCAATCCCGAACGTGTTGCCGGAGGCTCTACCGAATCGATATTCCAACCAGAGTGGTCGGCCGACGGTACACTTTATTTTGTTTCCGATCGAAGTGGCTGGTGGAATGTGCACCGGCTGAATCGCGAAAGAAAAGTACAGCCTGTGTGCGAACGAAGGGCGGAATTCGGCGCGCCTCAGTGGATCTTTGGCATGTCGACATACGCGGTGGAATCTGTCGAGCGAATTGTCTGCACCTACGGTGAGGGCGGCTTCTCCCGGCTAGCTACTGTCGACACTCGGACTGGTGATCTTGAAAGGCTCGAGACAGAGTACACGGATATCAGTTTTGTGCGTGCCGCGTCTGGAAAGGTATTACTGCGAGCTGGATCTCCGTCTGCGCCTGCTTCAATTATCCGGATTGATCTGGCAACCAGGGCAGTCGAAGTGCTGCGGCGTTCTAATAACCTCGCGCTGGACTCCGGCTATCTTTCGACGCCACGCGCGATCGAATTTCCTACCGAGAATGGACTAATTGCTCATGCCTTCTTCTATCCGCCTGTGAATCGCGATTATCGTGGTCCTGATGGTGAACTGCCGCCGCTGCTGGTCAAGAGTCACGGCGGTCCTACCTCCGCGGCAGTGACGGCGCTGAGTCTTAATACGCAATACTGGACCAGCCGCGGAATTGCGGTTCTTGATGTGAATTATGGTGGCAGCAGTGGTTACGGGCGAGCCTTTCGGGAACGCCTGAAAGGGACCTGGGGCATTGTAGATGTTGACGATTGTGTGAATGGCGCACGTTACCTAGTGGAGCGTGGTGAAGTAGACGGCAATCGTCTGATGATAACCGGGGGTAGCGCTGGTGGTTACACGACGCTCTGCGCCCTGACTTTTCGCGACGTGTTTGGCGCGGGCGCCAGCCACTTTGGCGTAAGTGATGTCGAGGCTTTGGCAAAGGAGACCCACAAGTTTGAATCTCGCTATCTGGATGGTCTCATTGGCCCTTACCCGGAACGGCGGGACCTCTACCAGGCGCGTTCACCGATCAACTTTACGGAAAAGCTTTCGTGTCCGGTGATCTTCTTTCAGGGTCTGGAAGACAAAGTGGTGCCACCCAACCAGGCAGAGATGATGGTCGAGGCGTTGAGGCGCAAGGGTTTGCGAGTTGCGTATGTGGCGTTTCCAGGAGAGCAGCACGGATTCCGCAAGGCAGCAAACATCAAACGCTCGCTCGATGGGGAACTGTATTTCTATTCGCGAGTGTTTGGCTTTGATCTGGCAGACGAGGTCGAGCCAGTTGAGTTTGAGGTGTGACGGCGACACGGCGACACGGCGACACGGCGACGGGGGACGCGCGACACGGCGACACGCGTCCCCGTGTCCCCGCGTCCCCGCGTCCCCGTGTCCCCGCGTCCCCGTGTCCCCGCGTCCACGCTGTCCACCTTTGTCCCTCTAGTTAAGAGGATTGTCAGCAATCGTAGCTGGACCACCACCGTGATCGCCCCCTCTTAGCACCCCGCTTTCATCAATGAAGAAAGACTTCTTACCCGTCTTCCCATACTCGTTCGGGACAGCGCTTACCGTAAACTCGGCGCCGGATACGTTCACCGTGATCGTATAGCCAAAATCCTGAAGCATCGATTTAGTTACAGCTCCCTCGGTTATCAGTTGCTCCAGGGTGGCGTACTGGCCATCGCCCTTATTCGCCCGGTAGGTTGTCTGAGCACGGGCGATCATCTCAAGAGCGCTACGAGCGTAAGCCTCATTCAAGAGCTCGGGCTGATCCTTTAGACCGGTGGAAAATCCGGCAATGAACATCATGACAAAGTTCTTAGGGAACCGGATTTCGTGAAGCGGGCCCATCCCTTCGTTCGAGAGCGCGTACGTAATCGGCTCCTTATACGGACTCAGCCGGCTCAACAGTTCACTGAACTCTTCGTTCATCACGCCAGTCAAATCGGCAGGCATCGAGGTGTAGTCCATCGCCGTTGGGGCTATATAGACCTGGCCCAAGACCTGCCGCGGTTGCCAGCGCAAATAGTTCTTGAAGCTGCCGTCGGAGATAAGTGTCTTGTTGGCGCGATATGAGTCAACTAGATGTTTTGTGCCCGCGGGATCCTGGGAGAAGACAAGGAACTTCCCTACGAACGCATAAGAGAAGACATTCGCAAAGGAAATTAGTTCGCTGTCGTCGCGTCTGTCTGTTTGGGCCAGCAGTTGAGCTCCCTTGAGCCCCGCTGAGGCGAGCATTTTGGCGATTAAAGCGCGCACCGCTTCACGATCCTTGACCGCGATTGCAAAGAGGGGATTTGGATCCGAAGGTGGGCCCGGCTTCGCTTTGTCTGTTTGATCCTCCCCGGTCGGTGGAGGAGTTAAGCTCGCGGGCGGCCTAAGCGGCATACTCATAGCCACCTCATTCCCCAACAGGGGCAAAAGTTCTTCCTCGATACTGATCCCAAACTCCTTTTCGAAGGAAGCAAAAGGTGACTCGGAATTGTCCGAAGCGACTAGTTGAGCCTTAACCTCTGGCGGTAAGTCGGGGCTGAACGCGCCGATCATTCCTTCATAGATCTGTGGAAAGTCGACTGAAGCGGTCACAAAGAGTTCCGTATCAAGCGGCATGATCGAGGACGCCTCGGGCGCCAGGGCCGGTCCGGAGATCAGGTTCGGAATGAACGGTATGGCCCGGATCTTAGTTTGAAGATCGTTAAGCAACAGCACCCTGACGGCATAGGAGGCGCCATCAAAGTTCAAGCCTAACCCGATACCCTCGGGCCACTCTGGTGGACCACCAAAAAGAGCATTTGTCATTAGACCGAGCCGAAGGTCCAGTGTTGGTTCCCGTGATTTGGCGCCTGGTGTGACTGGAGCTGGTGGCTGATCTTGCGGTTCCGCTGGAGGAACTTCGGAAGGAAGATCGACCGGTGGGGGCGGCACAGCAGGTGTGCTTCCGGAATCCTCCGCTTTAGCGATCTCAGCGGCTACACTCGTGGCCGGTTCCTTACTGCTCGCGATAACCTTTGGATTAGTGTCTTCGGCAGCCATCGCCACGTAAAGAAAGATCGACTCCGAAGAAAACCGATTGCGAGCTGTGCGAAAGTTTGCATCCTCAGCAAGCAGCTTGCTGCCGGCGGGACGCAGATTCGGCAAAGTAATCGCCGAATCGCTCAAAAGCACGATTGAGCCGGAATGGTGGTGGTGGGGGCGTTACTTCCTTCTGGGCTGGAGGTTTTTGTTTCTCGTCAGTCTGAGGTGTTGGGGTGGGCCACACCTGCGGCAGAAACTCGCGCAACTGAGGGACGAACTTTTGTGCTTCCTCAGTTGATGGGAACTCGATGGCGATGAGCACTTGTGGAAGTTTTGGCTTGAGAGGCCACACAGCAACCAGCATTCGTGACGTCATGAGCTCATCGGCGTGGGAGTCAAGCCACTTCACCATCTCAGTGAGCTGTTTAGGAGCTGCGACTTTCAGCAAAGGGTCGATGATGTCGCTGACTCCGGCAGAGCTAACTAATTGGCCCACGCTGCGTACCTCGCCATAAACCCTGTAGGCATCGGCGGGAAAGAGCGTGTCAAAAGTGGCGACTGGCTCCTGGGCCATCCGCTCAGCCGCCGGCTTACGTGTGGGAGCAGGGCGTTGCTGTTGTGAGTATGACGGCTCGGCAGTGATCGAGCTTAGGACCAGAATTAGAGTGAGACTCAAAAGCTGCATTCTGGTTGCGGGGAAGCGGTGACGGCTAAGGCTGCTCGGTATTCTTAATCTTTCGCCAGACATTGGTTTCACCCTCTTTTCTAATAAGCCTGCTGACTGCGTCGTATGCTGCAGCATAGGCGGAGCGCATTTCACCGGCTGAATTGGCGCGTGAAAGTTTCTCATCCAGTTCGGCGTGCGATAACTCTTTTTGCGGACGGTAACGTCTAAACATGGGCCCTTCTCCGGCGAAATGGATTGCGAGACCTTCACTCAGCCAGCGAGGCGTTCGTCCATTTCCCAAAAGGTCGACGGCGATATGTACCAGTTCATGACGCAAGGTTGTTTCCAGAATTTTACGTTGCCGCAGAACAGAAATGGGCTGAAGTTCGATGCGGTTGCCGCGGGTAGCGGCCGCGGTCCACCAGGGCTGTCCGGTGCGGCTCACAAAGTCGCCAGTTGTTTCGTTGATGGTGAGTTCGATCCACGGCAAAGAGATGGGCATTCCGGCCTGCGAAATGCGGCGTAAAAGATCGCTCCGGTTTCCCTCGAGCAGTTTTAGCAAGTGTTCTACTTCGCGCACTGGGACACTCTTTGGATAGGCGATCCTGAAGTTTTCACTGGAGATTCGCCTTGGAACATTTGCGTGATTGGCTTGCGAAAATGTGCGACGGGCAAACGAGGCCACGGGCTTAACCCGTTGAGAATTACGTTCGCTCCTACTGAAATCGACCTCGCTCTTAATTTTTGTTCTCGGGAAATACTTACTCAGAATCCGCCTGTAGGTGGCGCCGCGCCGGGCCATAACATGAGCGCCCTCCTGACAAAGCCCCAGGCCGTGACCAAAGCCGTTGCCACGGAAAATGTAGTTGTCACCGGAGCGAGAGATCGTAAACCTGGAACTCTTTAAGAGGTTCCAGCCGAGCGCCCGCCCTACCACGATCTTGAAATCCCAACCGCGCACACGACGTCGTGACTCTCCTTGAATGGTGATCCACTCGGCTCGACCGCTTTTGTCGTTTCGAGTAACACTGACGCTGTCCAGTCGACGGCCCACATTTGTCCGCGGATCGCCGGCAAGCGCCTTCAATAATCTTTCAGACGAGATGACGTCGGTCCAATGGCGCCGCGGCATCGTCGCGCAGAAATCGTCAACGACACCGTTCAGATGAGGAACCGATCGCTCGCCCCAGAGCGTTTGGATGTTCGCTGTCGCACCGCCGCACGAGGCACTGAAGTAAGACTGGACCAGTTGATCCCGACTATCGACCAACACCTGCCCTTCGGTCTCCTCTACGACTTTCAGCAATGTGGCAAAACGGCGAGAGTCGCTCCTGAGAGCCGCGCCTGGTTGGTAGCGTTGGCAGTGGGTTGTCGAGCAAAAATCGTATCCCTCCTCAGCGTGCCGGCCCAAGTTTCCCAGCGCGAAGGTTCGACTGGCCACAGCCTGCGCCTTTAGCGATTCGAGTTCAGTATCGGTGCTTACCTCGGTGCCGACTACACCGAGGACATACTCTTCAAGGGAAACAGTGGAGGGAGCGCCCTTGGTGGACAGAGCGACGCGGAGAGTGAGGGGCGGGGAGACACGGGGATGGGGCGACGCGGGGACGCGGTGAGGGGGGGACAGCGAGACCAAGGAAGGCTGGTCCATCCCCGTGTCCCCGTGTCCCCGCGTCCTCGTGTCCCCGTGTTCCGCCGTCTCCCCAACAAACGCTTCGAATATCGGTCGTGCCCGCTCAGCAGCATCTGCGCCCTGAGCCCTCTTAAGAAACACCAGCACCGCGAGCTCAATGTGCTCAGCTGCCGCCGGTGAATTCGTCGCGAACCCAACAAACCACCCCTGCGTGCGATACCCATCATTTGCGGTCGAGGTTCCTGTCTTACCGAGCACGTACAGCGGCAAAGAGTGCAGCCTTGCTCGCTCCGCAGTTCCGTAACGCACGGCGCCCCGCAGTCCCTGTATGATCGACGCTCTCTGCTCCTCGGTGATCGAGAGTCTTGTATGTTGCTCAGCAGCCGCATCATTGCCGGCTGCCGTGAGCGCCGGCCTGAACAAGCGACCACCGTTAAGCAGCGCTACATACGCGGTGAGCAACTGGATCGGAGTAACCCGAAAATAAGGAGTCTCGCCAAGGCCGTTTGCCACCTGATCCCCACGCGCCGGCAACTTACCGCCAGACTCCGCAGCCACACCCACCCCCGTAGGTCTGCCGAAACCAAACTCAGCAAGAGTGGAATTGAAGGACTGTTCGGTGAGCCCCTCGCCCACTCTCCCAAAGTAGTAGTTGCAGGAATAAGCAATTGCTTCACCAAGGTCGAATGGAGGCAGGTTTCTTGGATGCGAACACGTCAAGGCAAAATCCCCGTCGGAGTAGTGCTCGCGGCAGACGTTGCGGGAGTCAGGCGTTATCAGCCCTGAACGCATGGCTGCAAGCGCCGTGAAGGGCTTGATTGTCGACCCGGGAGCGAAACTTGCGTTGAAGGCCAGTTCGGGGTTTGTCACAGCTCGAATCCGCCCTGACTGCATGTCCATCACGATGACGGTTCCTTCACGACCGTCAAGTGAAGCATTGGCTGCGCGCTGCAACTGCGCATCGAGCCGGTGCTCGCTCGCTACTCGAGGATTTACTCTAGTGGCATCTCTCGTGACATTCCAGAAGATGAAAGCGGTGCTGGTCAGCAACAGGAAGATTCCCAGTTGAAGTCTCACGCGCCGCGGCCACATGGGCGCCGCGCGGTCGGACAGTCTCTCCGTAATCGCCTCGACTCTCGCCCGCATTAAGATTCCTCAGATCCTACGGCTTGTAATTCCCTCCTGCCCGATTGGTCCAAAGCGTTCATTGTTATTACCCAGCCGAATAAGGTTAGAGTGAACACGACCGCTAGTTTCACGACGAGAAATCCGATCTCGAGCCAGGCCCTGTCTATCTTGATAGCTCGAAATAACAATAGGTAGGGCAGCAATGCGAAAACAATGAACCCTGCTACGTAGATCAGGAGTGACTCGGGTTTGAAAGCTCCCGCTAGGTAATGTCCTGCTCCCCTGATTGTGTTCATTAGACCTTCCCGAGTGACTGCCAACCAAAGATGCATCAGTGTGATTGGGAGAACGAGTCCCAGCAAAAGGTACCGCAAGGTTGAAAATATCACAGCACTCCAATCTATAGGCCGCTGGCTTTCCTCCCGCGCTCGTTCAACAAACTCGTCCGGATTCACCGGCGCGATGCCAAAACGGGCCTGCATTCTTCCGAGCAGGTAAATGACCAGAACGGTCAACAGAATCAAAGGCAGACTCACCACCACCAGTTTGCCGAAGTCTTTCAGCGAGCGCTGGATCAATGAGGCGGTATTCATCTCGAGCGGATAGTTAGCGCTGACCGCCTGGAGCACGAAAAAAAGCACCGGCGCTGCGATTGCCAGAACCAGCGTCAGGACTACCTGGAAGATGCTGGCTTCCCTGGTGCTTACGAGCAGGTAAAGCGTCGCCAGCAGCAGCGCATAGATGGTTGCGAGTACAACCATAACTCGCCAGTTTGCGATAAGTTCGCGAGTGGTGGTTACGATCGCCTTAATCGAGTCAGTGAACATTTCTGAAGCACCTCAAAGCAGTCATTCATTTCCGATCCAGGAAGCTCATGTTTCCACTTGTCGTGTTTGATTGTATTGACGGCTGGTACATTAGTTCGGCGCGAGCCGGGGCAACTTGAAACTGGCCCGGTACCTGGATTCGCATCGCATACTGGAATGTGGCATCACCGTCGAAATAGTCCAGGAAGAACACCGTCCGGTTATCGCGAAATTCTCTGGCGCTGTACCAATCGCTCCAGCCCTGGCCGGCTGTATAGTCCAGGTTGAGATTGCCAACGTTCTTCACCTGTTCGGCGCCCGCAGGAATCGGATCCTCGATCATTAAGCGCCGGGCCTTGGTCCCATTGAGCCGCAGACGGACCACGATCAGGTCTCCTGAATGGATCTCACCGGTCAGTGGTTCGAGAGCCCACTTCAATCGGTACCCGTCTTCGGTGAGCTTAAGTCGCAAATACTCCCGGGTAAGATTAAGAGCTGCGGAACCGCGGGCTGCAACCTCCTGTCCGCCCGAGTGATAATCGAGTGAACTCGAAAAATAGAGCATGCCGCGCCCACGCTTTACGACTCTGACCTGGTTGCTCCCGCCTATCGCGTTGCCTTTCCTGCCGATACTAAAGCTCTGCGAGACTGAGGCCGCGGTGATGCGCTCCGTTAAAACGGTCTCGCCGTTCACGTAGATCTCCAGCTCGTAGTCAGGCGAAAGCTCACGGCTGACTTTCAGATAATCGATCAGCCCAAGAATCGCGAAGGCGGTGTCTTTTGTTGAAGACCAGTAGTGACCATGTCGCCGGCTCGAGACAAGCCAGCGCGCCGCATTCGGTAGAACCGGACTATTAGGTTTGATTCGAGCCAGTGCCTTCAGCGAAAGCGCGGTTGCTTCGGTGTCATTCTGCTCAACGAAGTCGAGCATCTCCCTGCGTCGCGATTGCCAATAGGCGCCAACGCTTTCATTGACGGCTGATCTTTCGATCTCGGCGGCAATCTCGCCGGCTCTCTTATCGTCCTTGCGTTGCTTTAGGGTCAACGCCAGCAAGGCGCGCCCATAGGCCTGGAGGTTGCCGCGCTCAGCATACAGGCGATCGACGGCTGCACTGTCGCTGCCCCCGCTCTCTTCGAGCGCATAGATCATGAAGGCGCGGGTTTCCGTATCGATTGCAGTTCCTGCCTCCGTTTTTCCAGCTTCCATCAACTGCCGAATCTTCTCTCGACCACGATCGATCCGGTCCTGATCCACCTGATACGCCGCCTGTTTTGCCAGGATCAGACCAGAGACGACGTAGGCTGTCATGAACGGGTCGGTCTGATCGTCCTTCCACCACCCCCAACCCCCGTCGCCGTGTTGAAACGCGTAGAGCCGGTCGAGCCCTTTTTGCACCTTCCTCTCCAGCTCAGTAGACCGACGAATTGAGGCCGTCTTCACGTCCTTCAAAGCATGCGCAACAACGACGTTGGGGAGGAAACTGGACATGGTCTGCTCGGTGCAGCCATAGGGATAGGTGGTCAGGTAGTCGAGAGCTCCAAAAAGCGAACCCGCTACCGATGGTGCTGCCTCGAGGCGCAGGTTCCGCGCAAGCGCATCCGCATCCGAGGGAAGATCGAGTACGAATGTGCGATCCGCGTTCTCGTCTCCTGTGGTCCATGTTTCAGTCTTTGTCTGACGCAAGCCCCGCGGCACGACTTCGATGGCAAGTTCGACGGCATCCGATTCGGTATCCGTAAGGGCCTTGGCAAGCAGCTTTAACTGGCCCACGTTCGGCGCCGAAACTTGCCAGTCTACGCGCTGCTCGCCCTGCTGGGGGATACTCACAGTTTGCGTCGCGGGGCTGAGAAGTTGCGCACCATCGACGGCAATCGAGATCTGGGTCATCTTTTCCGTCTTCAGATAATTGTGGACGATTCCTGAGAAAGTCAGGGTGTCTCCCTGAGTAACGAAGCGCGGCGTCTCAAGTCGCATGATTACGTCCTTGCGAGCCAGCACCTTGTAGGTAGTCGCACCAACCTTTGTATCCGCGGTTACGGCGCGCGCCGTAGCTCGCCAGGTCGTGAGATTATCCGGGAGGTTCACCTTCACTGTAGCCTTGCCGTCTGCGCCGGTGACGAGATCAGGTTGCCAGAAT
>DATKDA010000123.1:0-8576 GCA_035512935.1 Pyrinomonadaceae bacterium
TGACAACTCGTAATCTGCATTATCAATACAGATTGCTATTCGATGTTCGGAATGGTTTTTCTCCTTCGGGTTCAATCCAAGTACCTTTTTATCTTAAATTGGCGTTTGCCTATTCCGTGAGCTTCATACCAATGCACTTCACCGTGTCTAATCTTACCATTCTCCAGTCGTACTATCGCACTACCCTTAGCTTGCGCCAGCGCCCCTTCCCATAGTGCGCTCCAGAAACTTCAACTCTCGAATGGAATGACGGACCGCGATAATCTCGACACCATGAATTGGCCCTATAATCTCGAATTTCTGTTTCTGCATTTAGACCACCGTGAGGTAGTAGTCCAACACCTACTCAAATAACTTCGCCTTGTCTATCAACTCATTGTTTCTTTCAAATGATATCTCTCCCTCAGAGTTGCTCAGCTTGGGTGGATACTGATGCTTCTGATAGACAGGATAAGCCTCAGTTCGCAGGTGTGCCAACATGTGGTGGCCGCGACGACTCGCGCGTTCGTGACGCAAACTCGATATGTCAATCGGCGCAACAACAATCCGTTCCCCCGGTCCCGGTGAAGCCTGAGCCAGCAAGCGGCCCTCGAAATCAACGATCTGACTGCCTCCCGGCCAGGAATAAGGAGGATAGTTCTTTAAACTGGCTCCCTGGTTGGCCGCCACCACGTAAGCAATGTTTTCGAGTGCCCGGCAACGATTGACGATGGTCCACCAATCCATCGGCTCAGTTGCGCCCCACGGATCCATGTAGGCAGAGACGCGCACCAGGACTTCGGCGCCATTCGCCGCCAACTGCCTGATTGCCTCCGGGAATAACCAATCGTAGCAGATAGCGCAGCCAATCCGTCCGATCGGAGTTTCGGCAACGGGAAAAAGCGGCTCGTCATAACCCTCAAGATCGTGCGGACTGGTGTGAACCTCATAAGGTACCCAAGTGTTCACTTTCCGGTACTTGTAAAGAATTCCTTCGGGCCCAATCAGGCACGTGGCGTTGAAGGCATGCCCCGGCCATTTCGAATCACTCTCGAGCATCGAGCCGCTTTGAATATAGATATTGTGTTCACGCGCTTTTTGCTCTAAACGCTCCGTGTGTTCATTAGGGAGCGAGACAGCCAACTTTTCGAGCAGTTCTTTTGCCGTCGGAAACACCGGTGCGGCATGCGCAAACTCGGGAAACACTACAAGTCGCACGGGAAGAAAAGGAGCGGCGCCCGCAACTGCCGCATCAATCATCGCAAGCATTCGGTCCGTATTAGCCCGCATCGAGCGGCGGTCGAGCGGGTTGGTAAGGTCGGTCTGACAGGCCGCTGCTGAATATCTAATCTGATCCATGGTAGTGCGTTATGAATAGGGTGCTGAAATCTATTTCTTTGGCCATTGGGGTGTCAAGGAACTCAAAAAGACTATTCGCCGATCACCTTTATTAATATGCGCTTGTCGCGCCGGCCATCAAACTCACCGTAGAAGATCTGTTCCCAGGGACCGAAGTCCAAACGACCGTCTGTAATCGCGACCACCACTTCACGTCCCATAATCTGCCTCTTGTGATGGGCGTCGCCGTTGTCCTCGCCGGTGCGGTTGTGGTGATATCGCTCCGGACTGGCGTCGAAAGGGGCAAGCCACTCGAGCCACTTCTTATAATCTTCGTGCAACCCAGGCTCATCGTCGTTGATGAACACGCTGGCTGTGATGTGCATGGCGTTTACCAGGCACAAACCCTCGCGCACTCCACTAAGCTTCACCTGTTCGGCTACTTGATCGGTGATATTGACGAAACCCATTCGTTCCGGAACACGAAGGGTCAGGTGCTTTGTAATCGCTTTCATCGCCCGGGGCGCCTCCTTGGTGAACAAATCACGCTCTTGTCATTATTGGAGAGAGCATACTCTCAAATACGCTGTTTTGCCGTCGAATGTTTATAGCCCCACGTCCCGTGGAAATGGTCTCCCACCCCAGCGGGGGTGAAATGTTTATAGCGCCCACATCCCGTGGAATGGCCTCCAACCCCAGCGGGGTCGAATGTTTATAGCATTTGGACCAGCGCGAACACCTCCCACCCCAGCGGGGTGTCGGGTGCTCGCGGAATCGTCACCGCTATAAACATTGCACCCCGCTGGGGTGCGGTGCCGGGGAATTCGCACCTCTATAAACATTGCACCCCTCTGGGGTGGGGTCTGTCAAGACCCCTGGTGCTTAGAAATCTACACCCCTCCCGTTTCTAGGATTAAGGAGCTCGAGAACGCATGCTTCGTTAGTAGGCTGGACCTGAACCATCTACGCACTCCACTCCCGTGTGTAGGATGGAGGAGCTCCAAAAACACGCGCTTCGTTAGCAGGCTGGATCTGAATGATCCCGCCACATAACAACTTGGCAAAACACCTTGCAAGACTATTGACTTCCATATGTCACAGCAATATAAGGCGGAGTCATTAGCAAGTTTTTTAAAGCTGGACGGTTAAACTCCCCTAAGAGTCTAGCTGACGGTTGCATGTACCGAAAGAGGAGTGATGATTGTATGAAGAGTCGAATAGAGGCCGCCATTTTGACTTGCATAGTTCTAAGTTTGGGGCTTGTACTACCTGTCGTTTACAAGGCCACTACTCAAGATCAAAATTCGGATGCGGCGGAGAGTACCCCGAAGAAGCAGGGACAAGAACCCGGCGCACTATGGTCTCTTAATTACGGGATCGATCCTTTTAAATACAGTACCGCAGAGGCTGTTCCAGACTCCCCGATTAAGCCTGTCCTGCCGAGTGATGCTGTGGAAATTAGTTTGAGCGAAGACGGTTTTCATAATCTCGTTTCTTTCCTAAAGAGTGCAAACTACTTTTCTGGAACGAATAAGGTTGAACTTCGGATAGGTAAGATTGGTTTTAGTGATGGTACTTTATGGATGACTGGTCGATTTTTCATGCGTGACTCAACGAGTTCTTGGGGCTGGCGCCATATAGATTCTCCAAGTGCCAAGCGGAAGTCAGATCAAACCGAACTCGTCCTATAATCGAATCTGAAATCTGTGGATTATTGCGGTATTTAGCGCGGTTCCGCAAAGGCATAATAGCCTTGCTTCGTACGCACTGATAGCCGCGGCAGCCCGCGCGGCGGTTTGATTCGCACTTTGATCCGGCGCCACTTGCCATCATTTTTGAAATCAGTCGGCCGGTAGCCAATCGAGTATTGATGCCGTAACTCGAGCGCAATGTGCTCAAACACATCGTCCATCTCCATTGCCGAGTTGGGAAAGAACGCCTTGCCGCCTGAGACCGACGACAGTTCATCGAGAATGCCCTGCCCTTCCATTCCCAACATGCTGTGCAAGTCGCGACCAGACGTGATACCAATCGAATAGATCAGAACATCCGACTCTCGAAGCAGCCGCCGCAGTTCTCTGAAGTTATAGCGCGAACTGTTGTCCTGACCGTCGCTAATTACGAGCAGAGCCCGCTTCGAATGGCTGCCGCGCGTCACCTTTTCGACACCAAGATAGACACCGTCATAAAGCGCGGTGTTTCCCTTGGTCTCGACAAAAGTCAGCTTATCGAGCACCCCGTCGCCATCTCTGGACCGGTCGAGCAACAACTGAGCCCGTGAGTTAAAGGCAATCAGAAAATATTCATCCGCGTTATGACTGGTTTGAATAAAACGAGACAGCGCTTCGCGCGCCATCCGGAGCTTGTCGCCACTCATAGAGCCAGAGACATCGAATACGACGCCGACGGAAACTGGAGCATCATCGTCGCTGAAGAACGTGATCTCCTGCGGCTCCTTTTCATCAAACACCGTGAAGGCTCTCTTGCTTAATCCTGACACGAAACGGCCAAGTTGATCGGTTACCGTCACGGTGAGTGTGACGAGATCGGTGTTGACAATAATTGGAAGGTCACCACTTCCGCCGCGCGTTTCTCCCGTCTGTCCGGGCCGTTGGGCTGACGCCGCCGGTGCAAACGCCATACCCAGAAGAGCTAAAAACAGGCAATAGGAAACCGCGCGCGGAATTACTTGATGATACGGCGGGTAGCTCACAACCATCACTCCTTGCGCTTTGAATTACACTTGAATAGCTTGATGCATGCACTGCTGTCTAAAGTTTGCTGCAAAAACAACCCGACAAAGTTTATTCTCAGAATTGAAACAACTTTCTGTTGGTGGTAATTAATCAATCCACATTATGAGACTCTACGGCTACCTCGGGTTGGCGATCATCGCTGCCGCCGAAGTCCTGCTGTTTTCCGGCAACGACTTTGTTGGCCGTTGGTTCACCCCGATCGTGTGGACTGGCTATATCCTTCTCATCGACGCTCTGGTTCTCAAATTAAGGTCAAGTTCTCTGCTCACAACAGATCGAGTCGAACTGTTGATCGTCGTTTTCATCTCGATCGCGGCCTGGTGGATGTTCGAATTTTACAATGCGCCACGCTTCTGGCAGTCGGATCTGGAGCTGTGGTGGCACTACCACAACCTCGAGCCCCGGCCTTATCTGCGACGCTTTGGATACGATTGGGCGTTTGCGACGATCTTTCCGGCGTTGTTTCTGACGGCACAACTTCTAATGCTCACGCTCTTCAAAAAGCGGGGAGGGATTCGGCCCCTTCGCTTCTCCCGAGCCACGCTTTACTCGATGATCGTCATTGGCGCAGTAGGTGCTGTTGTACCCCTGGTTTTTATATCGGAATGGTTTGCCCCGGTGGTTTGGCTGGCTTTTATCTTTCTCCTAGATCCGGTCAACTATTTTCGGGGCTGGCCCTCGATAATCGGCGATCTGGAACACGGCGCCATTCGTCGCTTGCTTGCCCTCCTGACTAGCGGCGCTGTTTGTGGCATCCTGTGGGAGTTCTGGAACTATTGGGCAATAGCACGGTGGACCTACACCGTTCCTTATTTTGGTGAGGTAAAGATCTTCGAGATGCCTGTGCTCGGTTATCTGGGCTTTCCGCCTTTTGCCGTTGAGTGCTGGGTAATATATATCTTCTTCCGCTCGCTGCTTTCAACTCGAAGAATGACTACCGGCAACATCTGGTTTGACAGCAATGATGAGGCGCAATAAAGGTTCAACCCGAGGCGGGAGTACGCTGCATCTCGTGGCCCTGCCAATTCTCGGTCTGCTGCTGAGTTTCGCAACGCCCATGGCACTCGAAAACAATCAACAAGAGAGTCGGCGACCCCGCATCCGTGAGGCCGGAGTCAAGGTTGGTGTATTGCCTCCCGGAACCCTGAATGCAATCACAGATGTCGAAGGGGTACTGGTCGGCCACACAACAATCGTCAGGGGCGAGAGCATTCGGACCGGGGTGACAGCAATTCTCCCGCACAAGGGAAACCTTTTTCAGGAGAAAGTTCCGGGAGCGATTTTCGTCGGCAATGGTTTTGGGAAACTGATGGGCTCGACCCAGGTTGACGAACTTGGCGAGATCGAGACCCCCATCCTGCTGACTTCCACCTTAAGTGTGCCACGCGTTGCTGACGCACTGCTGGATTACATGTTGGCACTGCCCGGTAATGAAGGAGTTCAGTCAGTGAATCCGCTTGTTGCCGAGACGAACGACGGTTATCTAAACGACATTCGCGGCCGGCATATTTCACGAGATGATGTGTTCTCGGCTATTAAGCAAGCAAAAAGTGGAGCAGTTGAGGAGGGCTCAGTCGGAGCCGGCACGGGCACAGTTGCATTCGGCTTCAAGGGTGGAATCGGCACCGCATCCCGCAAACTGCCCGATCGGCTTGGCGGTTTTACTGTTGGCGTGCTTGTCCAGACGAACTTTGGCGGCGTGTTGACGATAAATGGCGCCCCAGTCGGGCGCGAGTTCGGTCGCTACTATCTGCGGGAAGAGTTGGACCAACCGAATCGCATTTCGCCTAAGGGTGATCATGCTGACGGTTCGGTAATTATAGTGATCGCCACCAATGCTCCGGTTGATGTGCGAAACCTCAAGAGGATGGCCGCTCGCGCGATGATGGGGTTAGCGCGAACGGGCGCCGCCGGCGCCAATGGCAGTGGCGATTATGCGATCGCGTTCACGACTGAGAACCGCATAACCCTTCCGGCAGACGCAGTGGACCGTAGGGCGCCGCGACAGCAACGATTCTTGCCAAATGATTCTATGTCTCCACTATTTCTCGGCGTAATCGAAGCAACTGAAGAGGCCATCTACAATTCATTGTTTCGGGCCACCACGGTCACGGGCCGGGGCCGTACGGTTGAAGCACTTCCCATCGATCGCACCCTCGAGGTCCTTCGCAAACACCGGCAGCTTTGAAGAACTGCTCCCTGCCAAGCTGGTCCCCAGAGTCTGGGCCAAAACAATTTCGTAACTCCGTTGTCGTTGTTTCACCACGGATGGACCGCAAGATGATTGACACCTGATTCTTGTGTGCATAGAATTCAAGGAATCCAAAATTGAGCCAATCCAGGAGGTAATGCGTTGAAACTAAATGTTCGTGTCAACCGCAAGCGGCCGGAGTCTCTTACTAAACAGATTACGGACCAACTGAGGCAGCAGATTGACAGTGGTAAATTGAGTCCAGGAACTTTCTTGCCGAGCGAAAGGGAACTGGCGACTCAATTGAAAGTGGCGCGCAATGTAGTGCGGGGCGCCTATGAATATTTGATGGACGAAGGAAAGATTCAGAGCGAAGGTCGCAAAGGACGTACGGTGCGCGGAGCCGGCGCAAGAAAGAAGGGTGCGGCAAAGGGGACCAAGACAGGAGCCAGGGCGCGTAAGAAATGATGTACCCCGGCATCTCTGATTGACTTAATCTTTTCCCCCTTCCCTCGCCTTACTCGCCCTTGCACGCACGTCTATCACTGGGTGGCAACTGCTGCTTCGTCACCGAGCGTCAGAATCTCGTGTCGAATTGCGTTGCGTTCCGCCAGCAGCCGTACGAAGAATCTCCTCCGTGTCAGGAAGAAGGCCAGCGCCCGCAGACCGCCCAAGAACGCATCCAACTCTTCGAAAAACCGGACCGCAACGTATCCCAGAGCAGGTTGAACCAGCAGTATTGCCAAAGCAATGGCCCAGCCGAAAAACTGGTAAACCACTCCCGCTACAATCAACCACGTTAGCGGAAACAGGAGCGTCGCCGAAATGATCTTAATCGTCGAAACGACGTCATCGGAATTCTGTGAGAATCGCATTGCCAGATACCCGCCGAGACGATAGGCCGGATAGTGAATCAAAGTGCCCACAAGCGCGGGTCCCAACAACAGGAGAAACAGCAGCGTGCGCGTTATCAAATGGCTAAAGACGGCGACCGTCGAACTCGGAGGCGAAAGGTCGTCCGTATCCATCCCTACCATCCTGAGCTCTTCCTCGAATCGATTCATCCTGACCTCAAGTCTGTGAATGCGTTCCGGGACGCGTTCCCGCAAAACTGAATAAGCTTTGACAAAACTTTGCTGGAGTTGAAGCTCTTGCGCGAGACTCTCGCGGGTCGCCGGGTTGCCGGACGAGAAGATTCTCTCCGCTTGCATAATCGTGTGCAGCGCTTCTTCGTGCTCGGCATCCAGCATTACTTCACGCAGCGCCCGCTCGATTAGATCCGATAGCTCGCGCACAGCAATACGTGACGGGTTTCCGTCTGGATCGATTTCGACCGGCGTCACCGAAATGGGTTTGCCGAAATGGAGCAGGGCGCCACTGCGAAATGAGGTCTTTGAGGTGTAGTAGAGACCGGTTGGAATAATGCTTAGTTCAAGCACATCACCGGTAGAAACAGCGCCCAGCGCTATGCGAGCAGTTCCCGTCTTGATGGGCCGCAAACGCGGCTCGTTGTGGGACACTCCTTCGGGACAGATTGCGATGGTCCCACCGCTGGCCAGAAGCCGGCGAGCGGCGGCAAAGGTCTCCAGATTACGGGTGACATCTTCACCTTCGTCCTGACGGCGATAGACAGGAAGCGAATCCAGTGCACGCACGAAATACGAAAGCACGGGCATGCGGAACAGCGGGGCCTTGGCGAGAAACGAGACCGGTCGTGGCGCCAGGCAAAGGAGGAACGCAGGATCGACGAGCCCGTTCGGATGATTGAGGACAAAGATCACCGGGCTCTTGCTGGGCACGTTCTCCTCGCCCACAACTTCAACGCGGCGAAAGTAGACGCGCAGCATGAATTTCAGCAGGGCAACGATGATGCGACGCGTCATTTGTTGAGCTTGGCGAACGGTTCAGAGAAGCCGATGATAAGACGCTACTCCCTGTCGGCACAACGATCCCACAAAGAAATTAAGGAGATCCACGAAATTACACGAACGGACACGAACTCTCTAGCCTTACCTGCCGTCATCGAGCTTGCGCGTCTCCTGTTCGTGTCTTTTCGTATGATTTCGTGGATCCCTTAGGCAGTTTCGTTTTCCCCGAGCCTTAATGCAATAATGTGAAGCTTTCCCGCAATCAAAAAACCAAATAGCTTTTAGAGGTTGCCCATGAAAAGATCTGTAATCTCGTCAACCATCGTTCTGCTCGTTTTAGCCGCCGTCGCATTTGCTCAGGAGACGCGGCCCT
This sequence comes from Pyrinomonadaceae bacterium, assembly GCA_035512935.1. GTDB lineage: Bacteria > Acidobacteriota > Blastocatellia > Pyrinomonadales > Pyrinomonadaceae > PSRF01. Next base: position 8,506 of record DATKDA010000123.1, read on the forward strand.
TCACGATTAACGACCTGCTTAAAGTGCGCCGGGTCAGCGATCCACAGCTTTCCCCGAAAGGCGATCTCGTC
>DATKDA010000124.1:0-28863 GCA_035512935.1 Pyrinomonadaceae bacterium
ATGAAACCAGGAATTCATCCGGCTTATAACGAAATTACCGTCACCTGCGCGTGCGGCGAATCCTTCAAGACTCGTTCAACCCGCAAAGATGAACTGCACGTCGAGATCTGCTCGGCCTGCCACCCATTCTTTACCGGGAAACAGAAACTGGTCGATACCGCAGGACGCGTTGACCGGTTTAACAAGCGTTACGGCAAAAAAACTGAATCGGAAAAGACCACTACGGCGTGAAGTAACCTTGGAGACACTAAAGAGTTGATGCTGAATCAACACTAGCGGAACTTGATAATTGGACGCCGGCGTTTGCCGTCGGTCGCTACTCGTGTACAAGCACCAAGCGACTGCTGCAAACGCCGGCGTAAGTATTTTGAAAGCCTTTAGTGAGGTAAGAGCCTTGAGTACAAACGAAAGAGATTTGATTGTTGGCGGCCAGGCCGTAATCGAAGGCGTGATGATGCGTACGCCCAATGCTTACGCCATCGCAGTGCGTAAAGCAGACGGCACCATCGTCAACACGGCGGCGCGTCTGCCGAAGTGGAGCGATAAGTATCCGCTGCTGAAACTTCCTATTCTGCGCGGCGGCGCAGTCCTGATTCAGTCGATGGGACTCGGTATTAAGGCCCTGAACTACTCCGCGAATGAGGCTTTTGCGGACGCTAATGAAGAAGAGGCTACGGAGATCAAAGTTGCCCTGAAGCCGGCAGCCATCGAAGGCGAGGGAGACTTTGCCGGAATTACCGGAGGCGTTCCAGGACTGCTTCCGGTGCCGACTCAAAACAGCGCTAAAGACGAATTGAAGAAGGGCGGCACAGCGGGAGCAGCGGGCTCGATTGCCTTTGCGATCATCTTCAACATCCTGCTCTTCGTAGCCGCGCCGTTACTCTTGACTAACGCGCTGTTCATTGCTGCGGGTTGGGCTCCCGCGCCACAAACCCAGGTAGTTGCGCAAACTGAAAGCGCAGCAGTAACGGGGACGGATGTGGCGGCTGCGCAACCCTGGTATCAGCGAGCCTGGAGCAGCGTGAGCACATATCTCCACCCGGTAAGGCCTTCGGTTGCATTCAACCTGATTGATGGAATTATCCGGATGGCGTTCTTCCTGATCATGATCTTCAGCTTTTCGTTAATCAAGGATATCAGGCGTGTCTTCGAGTATCACGGCGCAGAGCACAAGACCGTGTTCACCTGGGAAGCCGGCTTACCATTGACAGTTGAGAACGCTCGCCCGCAGCCACGCCAGCATCCGCGCTGTGGCACGAGCTTTCTGATGGTTGTAATGATTGTCGCGATTGTGCTGTTCTCGGTAATCAAGTTTGACTCACTTGTTTATAACTTCGGAGTACGGCTCGCCCTGGTGCCGTTGATTGCCGGGATCTCCTACGAGATCATCAGGCTCTCGGCAAAGAAGGAGGGTGGCTGGTTCTTCAAACTGATCACACGACCCGGAGTTTGGCTCCAGAACATCACTACGCAGGAGCCGGACGACCAGCAACTCGAAGTCGCCATCGAAGCACTGAAGGAATCATTGAAGCTCGAGCCCGGTGTGAAAGAGCCGGCGCTCGCGCCCCTTTCGTGATAATGACGCAAAGAGAGGCCCCGTCATGTTAGAGAAACTGGAACAGATTGAAGCCCGGTACGAAGCACTTAGTGCCGAACTCTCGTCGCCCGAATTGTTGGCGAACCCCGCCGCCTACGGAAAGGCTGCTAAACAACACCGGAGTCTGGGTGAGGTTGTCGAAAAGTATCGCTCGTGGAAGACACTGAAAGAAGAGTTGGCCGGCGCTCGGGAACTGATGGAGACGGCAGACGACGAGGAGATGCGCGAGATGGCGCGACTTGAGGTTGATTCGTTGCAGGAAAAGCTCGAAAGCAACGAACTGGAACTCAAACTTCTGCTGGTGCCTTCAGATCCGAATGATGAAAAGAACGTGATCATGGAGATACGAGCGGGAACGGGCGGTGACGAGGCCACACTTTTTGCAGCGGAGATGCTTCGGATGTACGGCCGTTATGCCGAACGACAAGGTTGGCGCTTCGAGATACTCGACGCCTCTGAATCCGGCATTGGCGGAGTCAAGGAAGCAATCGCTTTAATCGAAGGCGATAAGGTGTTCTCGAAGCTCAAGCACGAATCTGGAGTACATCGGGTCCAGCGGGTGCCGCAAACTGAAGCAAGTGGCCGCATCCATACCTCAGCTATCACAGTGGCGGTACTGCCTGAAGCCGAGGAAGTCGATGTCAAGATCGACCCGAAGGATCTGCGCATTGATACCTTCTGCTCGTCGGGTCCGGGCGGTCAGTCAGTTAACACAACGTATTCGGCCGTTCGCATCACGCACCTGCCAACCGGCGTGGTGGTTTCGATGCAGGACGAGAAGTCACAGATCAAGAACCGTGACAAGGCAATGCGCGTCCTGCGGGCGCGGTTGCAGGAGATTGAAGAACAGAAGCAGCATCAAGCTGTGGCCAGCGAGCGCCGTTCGATGGTGGGCTCAGGCGATCGGTCTGAAAAGATCCGCACTTACAATTTTAAGGAGAACCGTGTTACGGACCACCGGATTGGACTCACGATTCACCAACTCGATCTCGTGATGGAAGGGAATCTGGATGAGATCATCCAGGCGTTGGTGAATCACTATCAGGCGGAAAAACTTAACGCCGAGGCCGTTGCAGCGTAGGGAATTTGGCGAGTGTCGATTGACGATTGACGATTGGCGATTTCGCCAAGAGTCTGGCAGTGACCTGGGAACAGAAAATCGCCAATCGACAATCTCGAAATCTCGAAAATCGCAACCCACAAATGACGACTCGCGTCCTGCTCATCCGTCACGGTCAATCACAAGGTAATGCTGAAGGCCGCTTCGGAGGGCACACTGCAACCCCGCTCTCATCCCAGGGACTGGCACAGGCGGACGCAACCGCTCGCGCCCTCGCAATGGAGCGTTTCGACGCCATCTACTCAAGCGACCTTCCACGAGCAATCGAGACTGCTCGTCCTTTAGCAGACCGCACGCATCTCAAGATTCATCCGACTGAAGCGTTTCGTGAACGCAGTGTTGGTGTGATGGAAGGGCTGACATTCGAAGAGGCCGCCGAACAACATCCGGAACAGTACGCGGCGCTTTTGCGGCGAGACTTTGAGCACGTACTCCTGGGAGGGGAGAGTTACCGTCAACTGCTTGATCGTGCTTCACGAAAGCTTGACCAGATTATTGAGAAACACCAAGGCGGGCAGGTCGCAGTTTTCAGTCACACTGGCACGATCTGCATACTATCGTTGCACCTGATGGGCGCGCTTGATGCACTGGAGTTAAAGCCAGTTTGGATTGCGACTGCAAATTGCGGCATCACTCGTTTTGAGCTTCGTGAAGATGGCTTTGTCCGCGTCGCCTCCATCAACGACACCCGTCATCTGATGGGTCTGTAGTCGGTCCGTGTTAGGCCGAAATTGAAACTCCAATCGGCTGTTCAGCGTGGGGCTCCAACTTTGGCCAACAGAACATCAAAGACCAAGGAAACACCACAGGGCCTTAGATACTTACTGTGTGGAAACTCAATTTCTCGAACGCTCACAAGCCCAAGAAAGCGGGTCTTTACCCCGGAGGAGTGGATTACCCCGGAGGGGTGAGATGTCTATAGCCCGACGCCCGAACTAACCCCTCCCGGCGCCGTGATTTCACTGTGTCATCGCTAATCTATAAACATCTCACCCCTGCCCGGGGTGAGGAAAGGCCGTCTTTTCTTTGAGGACCCAATGGATCCAGGAGCATGTGGTCTCCATTAGTTTTCTCAAACCCTCCGAAGCCCGATGGTGTTTTGATACTCTTTTCGAAGATCCGATTAGACCGAAATTGAAACTCCATCGGCTGAAGCCTGATGGTATCTGCTCTCTCATGTTCACGGCATCCCAAGGCGTTCGGTCTCAGCGGTGGTCCAGTCACAAAGAATCTGCACATCTTCCGGGCTGAGTTTGGCGTTCCGATGCATGCGCGTGTACGAAGTCAATGGCATCGCGCCGGATTTCACCTCTTTGCAGATGGATTTCAGCATGACTTCAGCGTCACTCTTGCTGAAACTACCCCACTCGGAAAAGTTTAAATGACTGCGGCCGTGGTTTACGTGGTCGATAACGTACCAGGACACGGGAGCAACGTGACTGTACCAGGGCCAACGCGTGTCATTTGAATGGCAATCACGGCAAGCGCGGTTGAGGATCGCATCCACTGGCGCACTCACCTGAACATGGGCTGCGAGTGTTTGCGCTTCGATTGTTGCAGGATTTGTCTTCGCAGGGCGGATGAATTGCAATACGACCAGTAGTGCCACAATAGCAATGCCGAACCATTTCAAAAATTTCAATCGAGTGCTCATGATGCTGTTCTCCGGGTTGTCGCCCGGCGACGGCGTGCCAGAAGGCAAGGAGAATTACGAGACTTCCACTACTAATAGCCAGAATCTGATTCGCATTTCGATGCTCTACTTTCACCGGCCAGTGCAGTTACGAGAGCAACGCTCGAGCTTAAAGTCTCGCCGGCCTCGAAGTATTCCCTCACTGTCGCGCTCAAGCTTCAAAATGTGCGAAAAGTTTCCACTCGCGGGGACCCTTTGTCTCTCCTGGGTCGTAACCAATGGATCATCGTCAAAGAGAAAGTCGTCGGTCCAATATTCGGGATAGCTCGGCCCAGAAAGATATACGTGAATGTGGGCAGGAAACCGGCGGCCTGGATAAGAGGCAGGCTTGATCGTCCGAAATTCATATCGTCCCTCGGCATTGGTTCGCATCCAGCCATTAATCCGAGTGTTGCGATTCTCCCCGCCGCTTGTCGAGTAGTGCCCCGTGGCATCGGTTTGATGAATGTGCAGTGCTATTCCCTCGACCGGCGTGATTCCATCAGGCGCGTACACAATACCGCTCACAATCAGAGGCTCTCCCGGTTCCTTATCACTGACCACAACTGCCTTCCACGAAACGCCTGGGGGCGTGCTGAGGGCAGCAATAGAATCCTGCGTTCCCGACTTCGCCTGTTGAGCGCAACCCGATAGCGCCAGTATCTGAAATGCGGGGAGGGTTAATCCAACAATCGACGCCTGCTTAAGAAATGTGCGGCGACCCAGAACGGGAGTTTTGTAATTCATAAGTAAGCCCTTTCGTTGTAATCCAGTTTTGCTATTTGTTGCCTTCCAATTCCCTGATCGTGTTTAGACCGCGCGTCCAGATCTTGCTCCATGCCTTACGCAGTTTTGGCAGCGACTGATTGCTCCAACTGCTCTCCAGCTTGCTCCTCCAGAGATCGAGCATTCGATAATTCAGTTCCAGGACTCCTTCCCGAGTGACGCCCTGAGGGGGAGGGCTGATTGCTGCCAGCCGCTCGTACACTCGCTCGCGATCGCTTCTTTCAACCCGTTCGAGCAGGTGCCACAGCGTCAAAGTGTCGCGGGGTCGCGCCTCTCTTAGCACAACATCGACCGGGTTAACATTCGACTCGATTTCAGAGCCAAAATCGATCCGAGCGAGTGCTGCACGCAGACCTTCCGGCGCATCCACAAAGTAAGGCGTTCCGGGGCCGATGCCGGGTCGAGTAGCACACATCGCCTCGGCCGGGACGATCGACTCCCGATTCTTAAGTTGCAACGCCACCCATCCCGAAGTCACGTGCAGCAGACTGCCCCCCTCGTCGTCTACTTCGAGCGTGTAGGCACATCCGAGATCTGCGGCGATGGCCGAAGGGGTGTCCACAAAGAACAGTCTCGGCGGGGCCCAAATTCTGGCGGTTAGTTTTCCACGCGCCAGCTCGAGCCGATGTTCCGTTGTTCGTGTTTCCAGCAATCGCACGCGCGTATTCGGGTCAAGTTCCACCTGTCCGATGGCGCCAACATTGATCTTTGCCCGCGACGAAGCGTCAGTCTCGAGCCACTGGCCCAGACCCAGCCACCCACTATCACTGATCTTCTCTGCGCCAATCACTGGCGTTCCGTCAAGTCGAACCACTTCCCAGGACTGTTGGCTTTCACTGTTGTAGATCCAAATAACGCCGGCGCCAATTACCAGGAGTAACACAGTTGCGACCGCCAACGCTGGCCTTAACCAGCCGGTTAACCAGATCTTCACTGGCGGGGCTGTCCCAATCTGATCCTGCTTATCGATGAGTGATTGCACTTCATTCCAGAGTGACTCAGGCGCTTTGCTAAGCGGCAGGGACTCCGCGAGTTCCACCCCGAACTTGATCTGGTCATACTCCGTGCGGCAGCTATCGCAAGTTATCAAGTGTTCGGCCACCCGGCGCGAAGCTTGAGCCGGCAGTTCACCATGAAAGAATGCTGATAAGTCTCTTTTTACGTGTTGGGTGAACATCTTAGTCTCCCGCAAGAACCTCCTCACGCAGATGGGCCAAGCGCCTGGCCAACGCCTTGTGGCCGCGATTGAGACGAGAAGCGACTGTTCCTTTCGAGCAACCCAGAACCTGCGCAATCTCTTCGTAAGGCAAGCCCTCGATGTATCTCAGGAGGATAGGCATGCGAAGTTTCGGCTTTAAGTCACCGATTGCCGCCTGCACCGAATCGGCGATTTCAACACGCGCATAACGCCGCTCCTGTGGTCTTTTATCCGCAAGCCGGTCCATCGCAACTGATTCTCCTAAAGGCAGGAAGCGTCTCCTGCGGCGTTGTTCATCGATACAGGCATTCACCACGAGACGGTACAGCCAGGTTGTGAACTCAGATTGACCGCGAAACTGCCCTATGCTGGTGAGCAGTTTGAGGAAAATCTGCTGGGTGACATCACTGGCCGCAGTGCGATCTCCTCCGAAGGAATAGATGGCTATCGAATACACTCGGTGCTGATAGGCCTCAAAGAGCAGGCGAAACGACTCCCTGTCGCCGTCTTTACAGGCTTCGATTAAGCGGTCATCCACAATCGGCTGTTCCATTACAGCGCGCCGCTCCATTCATTCCTCCATCTCTTAAGCCATCGAATATTAGACGGAGGAGGTACCGGATATCTTCCAATGTTTTTCTAAAAGTGCTGATGAAGCAAGGGAAAGCAGCAAGAAAAGGCAGTCAGGAAGGGGGTGAGTAGTTCGGTGACAGGCAAGCTCAGCCACGGAAACGCAGTATCAACGGCGGTGGTTTGACCGGCGGACAGAAGCTTGACTCGATGAATTAGCCTAAAGACCTGCAACCGGTGTGATGGGTTATTCGATCCCGCCTACGGAAGGCAACATCCCGTTCTCGTTTCATGGACCAGATAAAGACCACCAACGGTAGAAGCTGTGAAAAAATATCGAAGCCATGGATGCGATATTTGTGTGGGGTTTTATTCGTGTGATTTTGTGGATCATTCTTAACTCTCCAAACAGACGATCCACGAAACCACGAACTTTACACGAACAGGGCTCTCACGAAGACCGGAGGCATCCTTCCTTACTTCCCGATTCTTGCTGGCATTTGTCTGATCAACGGGTCACGTGGATGAGCATCTCCGTTCCCGAATCAATCTTCAATTCTTTGCTGCCGTCAATGGCCAACGATCCGGCGCCGGCCGCCCCGCCAACCAAAAGACCGATCGCGGCGCCCTTGCCGCCCCCAGCGATGCCACCAATAATCGCTCCCGCTGTGGCTCCTATGCCGGCCCGTTTTACGGTCTGCTTACCACGGCTTCCCGACTCGACCCCACCTTCTTCGTCGGCGCTGCCCGAATCATTTCCATAAACGCGCGTGACATAGCCACGCAGCCGTCCCTTGCGTCCATCGCGCAGCTCGATCGAATCGAAGGCCAGATTCATTGTCGTGCGACCCTTAACCTTTCCCGATTTTTGAATCGAGCTGATGTGGCCGCGGACCACAGCCTCGTCAAAACGATCCGGATCGACAACGGTCGCTGTAAACTTATCACCAACCCGCGAATCTTTGCTGGACAACGTCTGGTTGATCCTTATTTTTAGGTCAGTACCAATGGGAACAAGTCGCACGGGACGCCTTGTTCGCTGAGTCTGAGAATGAAGTAGTGTCGGCAAGCAAAGCGATAGAATGGCGGCGACGACGACGAGCATTCGTTTTCCAGTATTCCGGTGCATTTAACTACCTCCAATTCTTGCGAGCCCTTCTCCTTGACTCTTAGCAACTCTGTGGAACCAAGCTACTTTGAATTCTTGGTGTAATTTCGTGAGATTTCGTGGGTCGTCTCTTATGGCGCCGGTCAAGACCGATCCACGAAAGCACACGAAATTACCGAACAAATCAACACGAATCACAGAAGTCAGTCTTCACTCCTGCCAGCTTCATAAAGTGTGTGGGACTCCAGCTTGAAACTTCCAAAGTGAAAGAGGTCCTATCTTGTCGCGGCAGCGATTAAATTGTCATTTGAATGTTCGCTCTGATCCTCATCTTCAAACTGCCGCTGCCGATGAACAGAGCCATCGGATTCGAAAATGTAGGCTGACGGGGCCTCCCGCATGATGATGTCCTGGAGCCGCATCAGACCGTAAAGTAAGGCTTCGGGCCGAGGCGGGCAACCCGGGATGTAGACGTCCACGGGGATACAACGGTCGACGCCCTGCATCGTGGAATATGAATCAAAAGGACCACCAGTCGAAGCACAAGCACCCATGGCAATGGCCCACTTCGGCTCCGGCATCTGTTCATAGATCCGGCGGATGACTGGTCCCATCTTCAAGGTCACGGTACCGGCGATAATTATGAGATCGCTCTGCCGGGGACTGGGACGAAAAACTCCGGCGCCAAATCGGTCGATGTCGAACCGTCCGGCGCCGGTGGCGATCATCTCGATGGCGCAGCAGGCCAAACCAAAGGTCATCGGCCATAGCGCTGACTTGCGCGCCCAGTTGATCACTGGCGCCCCGAGGTCAACGGCCTTGGCGGCGACAGTTCTCCGGACTGCATTCGTAATCGAATCAACAGTCGTGAGTACAAAACCTTCTTGATGTTCAGCCATGGAATTTGCGATTTGCGATTCTAGATTTTTGATTTTTGATTTTTGATTTTTGATTAGTCGTTCCATAGAACACGCTAATCAGAGAATACTCGCTCACGCAGTAATCAAAAATCTAAAATCGCAAATCTAAAATCCCCTCTAGGCCCAATCCAGAGCACCCTTCCGCCAGGCATAGTAGTAACCAACTACCAGAATGCCAATGAATACAAACATCTCAATCAGGGCAAACTTTGTAAACGAAAAATCGTCGCCCATGAAGATGATGGCCCACGGCAGCAAAAAGACCGTTTCGACGTCGAAGATCAGAAACAACATCGCCACGATGTAGTAGCGAACCGTAAACCGATCGTGTGCCTCGGTTTTCGGGTCGATGCCGCACTCATATGGCCGCATCTTCCCTTTGCCGTACTTAACCGGCCGCAGAAACCGTCCAAGAACAATTGGCAAGACGGGAAAAATGATCGCGACCAGAAAGAAGATCATTACCGGCCAGTAGGCGGCAATGGGACTACCAACGTCGGGGGTCGTCGCTGCTTGCAGAAGCATTGTGCTCGACACTATAACAACTTGTTAATTGCGAGAACAGAAAAATTCTATGCGCCGTTGTTACCGCTGTCAAACCTGGGAAGATCAGGGATCCACAGATCACACGAAATTGCACGAACAAATCAGCCCGAACTTACCCAACTAAGCCTGATCGTGAGGTCTTCCAGCCAGCAGGCCAACCGCGTGACCAAGAACCGGCCTGATTACCGCAAAGCTCTCCCGCACACCTTTTGGCGAACCGGGCAGGTTAATAATCAGAGTCCCTGAACGTATGCCGCACACCCCGCGCGAGATCATTGCCATCGGAGTATGCTTGAGTGTCTCCAACCGCATGGCCTCGGCTAATCCTGGCGCTTCCCGCTCAATCACCCGAAGGGTTGCTTCCGGAGTGTTGTCTCGCGGCGCCACTCCCGTGCCGCCTGTCGTGATCACAAGATTTACTTCCGGTTGATCTGTGAACTGCCGCAGTGTCTCAACGAGTGGCTCAAGATCGTCAGAAACAATCTTCGTGGCGACGATCTCAGCACCAAGATCCCGGAGCAATTCCACAAGCGCCTCGCCCGAGGCATCTACGCGCTCGCCACGCGAACAGGCATCACTAACAGTTATCACGGCTGCGCCGATGGGAACTTTCATTAAGGTTTGGAAGCCTATCTTCGCACGTGCTCTTTCAGCCAGCAACGATCCATTACAACCAGTAAACCCGCATCACGAGCGCGCTCGGCGGCGGCTTGATCGATCACTCCCTCCTGTAACCATACCGCCCGCACTCCCACGGCGATTGCCTCGTCGACCGCCCGGCCGGCCTCGCTTGGTCTGCGAAAAATGTTCACCAGATCCACCCGTTCCGGAACCTCGCTCAGTGAAGGATACGCCTGCTCGCCAAAGACTTCTTTTTCGTTTGGGTTTACTGGAATCACATTGTAGCCATGCCGTCTCATGTAAGATGCGACGCCGTGTGAGGGCCTCGAAGGATCGGAGGATAGACCAACTACCGCAATGACTCGGCACTGGTCGAGAATGGTGTTGATAGCTTCCCTGTTGTTGATTTCCAATTCCTGAATTTCACCCTACCCCGGATTCTACTGCGTGCATCTCTTGCAACGAGCGGACGCTGATCGCGCCGTCAGCGGCCTGTGCGGAGATCGCCTCGACGATGGCCTGGGCCCCTGTCATTGTGGTAACACACGGAACGCTGTATTGAAGAGAAGCCCGTCGAATGGCCTGCTCGTCGTAGTGCGATGTACGGCCCAGCGGCGTGTTGATGACCAACGCAATGTCGCCGCGCTTGATGTGGTCTACGATATTTGGCCGACCCTCATTTACTTTGAAAACAGTTTCGACCTCGAGCCCCACTTCGCGCAGACGCATTGCCGTGCCAAGTGTGGCTATCACATTAAAGCCGAGTCGTTTCAACTTACGCGCCAAGAGAACCGTCTGCCCTTTGTGCGCGTCGTTCACACTAAGGAAGGCAGCGCCACTGCGCGGAAGAGTTAAGCCGCCGCTGGTCATTGCCTTAGCATAGGCTTCACCGAAGCTCTCACCGATTCCCATCACTTCGCCGGTTGAATGCATCTCGGGACTCAACACCGGATCAACGCCGGGAAACTTCACAAAAGGGAAGACCGGCGACTTGATGTAGAAACGGTTGACAGTCAAGTCGGGAGGAAGCTGAAAATCCGAAAGCGGCTGTCCGGCCATCACCAGCGCCGCAATCCGGGCAATCGGCACCCCTGTGGCTTTCGAAACGAAGGGAACCGTCCGTGATGCACGCGGGTTCACCTCAAGCACATAGACGCGGTCATCTTTAATGGCGAACTGAATATTCATCAGGCCTTTGACGGAGAGGGCTGCCGCGAGCTTGCGCGTGTAATGGCGCATGGTCTCGAGGTGTTCCGGATCGATTCGCAAGGGCGGCAAGACGCACGAAGAGTCGCCCGAGTGAATACCCGCCTCTTCGATGTGCTCCTGAATTCCGGCAATCACGCAAGTGGTCTCATCGCAAAGAGCATCAACATCGAATTCCGCCGCCTGCTCCAGAAACTTATCGATAAGGACAGGTCGGTCGGGGGTGAACCCAACGGCTGTGCGTACGTAATCATCAAGGCTCTCTTCGTCATAAACTATGGCCATGGCCCGACCGCCCAGAACGTAGCTCGGACGCACCAGAACCGGATATCCAATCTCAGCCGCCACTTCCCGGGCCTCTTCTGCGGTAGCCGCCATCCCGTTCTGAGGCTGGGGAATACCCATCTCTTGCAGCAGGGCGCCGAAACGTTTGCGATCTTCAGCAAGGTCAATGGAGTCCGGCGCAGTACCGATAATGGGGACTCCGGCGCGGTGCAAACGCATCGCAAGATTCAAAGGTGTCTGCCCCCCAAACTGCACAATGACCCCAACGGGCTTTTCGACATCGACAATGTTCATTACATCTTCGAAAGTGAGGGGCTCAAAGTAGAGCCGATCCGAAGTGTCGTAGTCGGTCGAGACAGTTTCCGGATTGCAGTTCACCATGATGGTCTCGAAGCCGGCATCGCGAAGCGCAAATGAGGCATGGCAGCAACAGTAATCGAATTCAATGCCCTGCCCGATGCGATTTGGTCCGGAGCCAAGGATCATGATCTTCTTTCGATCCGTAGGGGCCGCCTCGCATTCGCTCTCATAAGTCGAGTAGAGATACGGTGTGAAAGATTCAAACTCAGCCCCACAAGTATCAACGCGCTTGTAAACAGGCACCAGGCCAAGCTGCTTGCGATACTCACGGACCTCATCCTCAGTTCTGTCGGTCAGGTAAGCGAGACGTCGATCCGACAGTGCCGCCTCCTTGAACTCCCGCAGCACCTCCATGGGAATCTCTTCTAGTTTCTGCCCCTGGACCTTCTTTTGGATCTCCATCACCTGCTGAAGCTGCTCGAGGAACCACGGGTCGATGCGCGAAAGCCGGTAGATCTCACTGATGGGCCAGCCATGCTGAAGGGCATAAGTAATGTAGGAAAACCGTTGCGAGTTTGGCCGGGCCAGCTTTCGTTGCAGCTCATCATCAGAGACATCCTCAAGGCGCAGTGGCTTCACCGATTCGAGCGAGCGCAGCCCCTTGAATAATGCCTCTTTAAAGGTTCTGCCGATGGCCATTACTTCACCCACAGACTTCATCTGCGTGCCAAGCACATCTTCAGCTTCGCGAAACTTTTCAAAGTCCCATTTCGGAATCTTTGCGACGACATAATCGATGGTTGGTTCGAAGGAGGCAGGCGTCTTTTTCGTTATGTCGTTTGGAATCTCATCGAGCGTATAACCAATCGCCAGCTTAGCGGCAATCTTGGCGATCGGGAATCCCGTGGCCTTTGAAGCCAGCGCCGAGGAACGTGAAACACGCGGGTTCATCTCGATGATGCGAATCTCACCGTTATCCGGATTGACGGCAAACTGGATGTTCGAGCCCCCTGTTTCGACGCCGACCTTGCGAATCACCTGGATAGCCATGTCCCGCAACTTCTGATACTCGACGTCGGTCAGTGTTTGTATCGGGGCCACTGTGATTGAATCGCCCGTATGCACTCCCATCGGATCGAAGTTCTCGATCGAGCAGATGATCACAACGTTGTCGGCTAGGTCGCGCATGACTTCGAGTTCGAATTCTTTCCAGCCGAGAATTGACTCTTCAATAAGCACTTCCTGAATCGGAGACGCAGCCAAACCTGCACGCACAATCTCTTCAAATTCCTCCGGATTGTATGCAGTGCCACCACCGGTGCCCCCGAGCGTGTATGAAGGCCTAACAATCGCCGGATAACCTGTCTCTTTAACGATTCTCTCGGCGTCGTCCCACGATCTGGCGAATCCGCCGCGCGGCATCTGAAGTCCAGCTTCATCCATCGCGCGTTTGAAAAGCCGGCGATCCTCTGCGACCTTCACTGCCTCACGAGTCGCGCCGATCATCTCGACGCCGTATTCCTCCAACACCCCGGCATCCGAGAGCGCTACTGAGAGGTTCAGAGCAGTCTGTCCACCGACTGTAGGAAGCAACGCGTCGGGACGTTCACGCCGGATAATCGCCGTCAAGGATTCGACCGTGAGCGGTTCGATATACGTGATATCCGCAGTCTCAGGGTCGGTCATGATGGTAGCCGGGTTGGAGTTAACCAACACGACCTGGTATCCCTCCTGGCGCAGAGCTTTGCATGCCTGTGTGCCGGAATAATCAAACTCGCAGGCTTGACCAATAACAATGGGGCCTGAACCGATGATCAGGACTTTTTGGATATCAGTGCGTTTGGGCATTGGGAGCTACGTCAGATCTTTGGGGTTAGCGTTGACGATCTTAAATCGAGGCATTATACATAAGCGGTTCAAGCCAAGCGAAACGGAGGGCCCTCACATTGCTAAGTTTCCCGATTAACCAGTGCACTGATGGGCCTGCTTGGCGCCATGTTTACCCTTTGCTGCTGATCATCCTTGCGTTCAGTGTCGTCACGGAGGCCCAGACACTCAAACGCGCGGCAGACTATTACAATCGAGGTCTGCAAAGACAAGACCAGGGCGATATAGAAGGTGCGCTTGCAGACTACGAGGAAGCCTTACGTCTCAACCCAAACCTCGCATCGGCCTATAACAACCGGGCGAACATTAAATTGTCCAAAGGCGACCTCGATGGCGCAATTGCAGATTATTCAAAAGCCCTGGCTATAGATCCGAAGAGCGTCGAGGCTTACTTTAATCGTGGCGTCGTGTGCCTGCGAAAGGGTAACTATGCGCGCGCGATCGCGGATTTCACGAGCTCGATCGAAATCGTCCCGGAGTTTGCTATGGCATACAACAATCGCGGCAATGCCCGAAAGGGCCAGGGTGACACCGAGGGCGCCATCAGCGACTACACGAAGGCGATCGAGTTACATCCTCAGCTTACGGAAGCTTACTACAATCGAGGCGCGGCATTCCAAAATAAAGGTCTCTTGGATGAAGCCGTGCATGACTATTCGCAGGCCTTGGAGCTCGCCCCGAATCTCGTCGATGCCTACATTAATCGGGGGCAGGTTCGACAGTCGAAGAAGGATTTTTCGGGCGCCATGGCAGATTACAGCAAGGCCATCGAGTTAAAGCCCAACGACGCCGGGACCTATTACGCTCGAGCTACTCTGCGGCAAGCAAACGAAGATCTGGACGGGGCTGTTGAAGACTATTCTCGCGCGATCGTTGTCGATCCTGCTTATGCAACGGCGTATGCTAGTCGCGCTGTGGTGAGAACACTGCAAGGGAAGAATGCCGAGGCGGTCGGAGATTTTGAGAGCGCCTTCAGACTGGATCCCGCGCTAAGAGAAACGTTCGGTGAATTTTCGGAAAAGCGCCTGGGAATGAAGCCACCCAATCAGTGATTTTGGCGCTCTCAAGAGTCCTCAGATACGGTTCTCGAACCGCTTGCGATAGTCCTCAGCTTCGATTTCAACCTTATGACACATCTCGTAAAGGCGACTGCGCAGGCGCGTTCCGATGCGTTCCTCAAGCGTGGCGCTTACGACCTCGCGTTGACGCCGGTCAGAGAGCTTGCCGCCCACGGAACTGACGGGAGCTTCGGTGATCATGCGCGGCTCGTCGGGAAAGTTCGTGGTAAATATTGTCAACTTCTTATCGTTATAGCGCGTGTTGATTATCTGGTAGATGGTGTCACGGACCCAGTCTGTGGGAATCGTCGAACCCAACTCGTCAAGAACAAGGACTTCCGCCTGGTAGACGGGAGCCAGCACACGCATTTCTGAAGTCTTCGAAATTGGGTTGTATGAGTCCTGGATCTGTTTGAGCAAAGCGCCAGATTCATAAAAGAGACTGGGCACTCCTTTCTCAATCAGCCCTTTGAGAATCGCAACAGCCAGATGCGTTTTCCCCACTCCAACCGGCCCGGCAAACAACAATCCGCGATCGATCAACGGGTAATCGAGGACCAACCGGCAGGCATACTGGAAAGCAAGGTTTGGTGAGCTGTTTGGTTCACTCCGGTAGTTGTCGAACGAACATTCCGCATAACGGCGAGGGATGCGGCAAGCGTCCAAAAGTTTGCGACGTGATTCCCTGGCCCGGCACCGGCAAGGTCGTGCTCCCTTGCCGGGAACTACTTCCATTCCCGTTCCGAAACAGTGTTCGCAGACTGGGGTCTCAGTATTTGCATTCCCGGCATCCAGGGTTTCAAGTACATCTTTGCCGGGATGTTCAGATGGCATGGAGCGAGCAGTCGAAGAATTCAGATTCGAGTTGTATTGATTTTAAGCTGTGGGGAATTATAGCATCGCGTCTCCGTATCGCAACCGGTGTGTTATATTTTCCCGGCATCCCGGGTTGCCTCATTTCCCATCATAGCGCGGCGATCTGACGTCACCGGAGGAGCTGACTACTACCTTATGGGTCTGTTTCAATCACTGCTGAGAAAGCTTGGCCTCAATTCAACAAAAGCTGAACGTCATCCAATTCGCGTTTTTCTGCTTGACGATGATACACGCCGGCACGAATGGTTTGCGCTCCGCTTCAAAGGCGATCTTGTCCACATGGCCCAGAACGTCGAACAGGCGCAAGAACTCCTGAGCGCCAACTCGTACGACGCAATCTTCCTTGATCATGATCTCCTCCCCGAACATTACCGGTCCTCTGAGCCTGACGATGAACGCACTGGATTCGCAATCGCCTCATGGCTGGCGGCCAGACCGGAATTGCAACGGGCCTCAACGATCCTTGTGCATACTCGAAATGCCGACGGCGCCATGCGCATGGTTGAAGAACTACGACGCGCCGGAAGGGTGGCAGAGTTCGTCCCTTTCCCCTTACTGGGAGAGCGAATCAGAAATTACTGGCCGCGATAACCAAGCCACTGGGCAACATTGCTCACGTACGTTTTCATGTCTTTGAGTTTTTCAGGATCTTTTCGGATTTGATCGCCGGCTGGCTCCCGCGGAGTACTTGGACGAGATGTCCCAGTTATAATCAACCAGGTGATGGAAACTTGATTCAGCGATGGCTCGACGTCCGCTGTTCCAGAGTCCAGCGAATTCGCCTCAGAACTTAAATCTCATTTTTATCTACCGCGTCGGCCGGTCGCGAGAGAGATTTTTCGTAGCGCCAGACTTCCAGTGGAAACGTTCCGTTCGACGTTTCCGCATTGTTAACCATATTTCCAACGCGACGCCATCCACACTTTTCATAGAACCTTGCGGCCCGATGGTTTCCGATGGCGCATGCAAGCCAAGCAGTGTCAGCGCCACTTTGGCGAAGCCGAGCCTCGGCATCAGCAACTAATGCAGCCGCGACGCCCGATCCGCGCGATTGTGCCGAGACGAAGAGTTGATAAAGTTCGTCGCCCTTAACGACGCAAAAGCCATCTGGCCCACCTAACGGGCCAACTACTCGGACATCAGGAAGAGCTGCCCTAAGTCTTTCTCTAAAGCCCTCCAAAGTACGAAGCCGCGTTAGTTCCGCCGGCACAATCCGGGCATGCGCCTCATGCCAAGCGTCGTACCAAATCCTGGCAAGTTGACCAATCTCGACTTCCTGGGCTGATCTCACTTTCATTGTTATTTCCTGTTGCTCACGCCAAAGCCGTGGCGAAACCTAATATAGCGGTTCCCCTCACACAGTTGGTAAGCCGGCGCGCTTCCAAGCGCTCATTCCACCCAGCACATTCGCGATGTTTTGATAGCTATGGTGAGCTAGTAAACTCGCTGAAACGGACGACCGATATCCGCTGCCACAGATGACTGCCACTGGAACATCCTTTGGGACCTCATCGATACGTTGCGGTAATTCCGCCCCAGTGATATGTCGAGCGTTAGCGATATGACCGTCAGCCCATTCCTGGGGCTGGCGGACATCGATTATCACCAGGCTCTTCTCGCTCTTGATCCGTTCCTCCAGATCCCACACTGACCACTGCAGCAACGTCTCGAACGGTTTGGCAGCAGTCCGCCAGGCCAGCATCCCGCCGGCAAGCCAGCCTTGCGGCAGGTCGTAACCTATACGCAGAAGTTCCCAACAAATGTCCCACAACTGATTCACGGCTTCGAGCACGAGGATATACGGCGTATCAGGCGGCAAGACCGTGCCCGCCCAGGTCGGAAAAGACGAGCCCGCTCCGACATTCAGCGCGCCGCGAATGTGAGCGCCGCCGAACGCTTCGGGCGAGCGGCAGTCGAGCACAATAGCTCCTCTGTCGCGTGCGTTCTCAAAATCCGCTACCCGCAACGGCGGGGGCTCTTGAAGCACGCCGAGGAGTGGTGGTCCTGCCTGATTTTGCTTGCGCATCCGTTTCCAGTATGGAGGCACGGCGGGAAGGTTCTCGAGATTGAGGCAGTTCTCGACAAACTCTTTCTCAGAGGCGAGCGCAGCCAACATCCGGTTCATGCGGCGTTCGTAGCCAATGGTAGTGGACAGTCTGCTGCCGATGTGGCCGCCACACAAAGAGCCAGTCACATGCGTCGGATAGACTTCTACATGATCCGGAAGAGTTAGGATTTTTTCCTGGAGCGTGCGGCACATATCGGCTGCGAGCATTCTTGTTTGTTCTCCGCCACCCAGCAAGTCAGGCCGAGCTACATCAGCAACGAGCAGCGCGCCGCCTGAGAGCAAGAGCGCGGGTTCATCGCCTCGCGAGCGATCGGTTACCAGGATACTAATATGCTCCGGCGTATGCCCCGGCGTCTGCATTACTTCAAAGACCACCTCACCTACTTCGAGGCGATCTGCTTCACCCAGGGGCCGCGCTTTATATCCCAGCTCAGCGCGCGCACTCGCGAGCAATTGCACTTCGCCGCGAACCGGCAGTTCACAAATTCCGGTCAGATAGTCGTTATGCTGGTGAGTGTCGGCAGCATAGGCTATCCGCATCCCCTGCGCGCGAGCTTCCTTAAAGTAGTTATCCACGTCGCGCCGCACGTCCAGGACCAGGGCCTCGCCCGTCTGCTCCGAGCCAACCATATAAGAGGCATGCCCAAGGCTCTCAAGATAAAACTGTTTAAAGATCATTTCCTTCCTTAAGTAACACTCAATGTGCCTCCCGCCTGCGTACAATCTCGACTGAACATTTGGCATGATGAACCAAGGCGTTTGACACCGAGCCAAGCAGAAATCTCGAGACAGTGCCGTGTCCCTGCGCCCCAACGATAATCAGGTCAGCACCCCAGCTTTCAGCCGCATCAAGTATGGCCTTCCGCGGCTCTCCCTCCAAAACTTCTGTCTCCAGGTGAATCCTTTTATCAAGGCCCGAACTGAGAATTGAATGAGCTTTCTCCACAATTTCCTCTGCGGACTTTCGCAGGTGACCCCGCGCCATGGTATAGGTGTCGCGGGACGTCATTCCCCATATTTCGGGTGTGAAAGGTGGCGGTGGGTCATAAACGGTCACAGCCTTGACTTGGCTGCCCTCCGGCCAGGGTCTGCGAGCAACCTCCAGCAACGCTTGTTCGCTTTGAGATGATCCGTCGATGGCTACAAGAATCTTCATAAGGTTCTCCTTAATGAATCGGGGTCAGTTTAATAGTTGGTTGATCATACAGCGATCTAGTTCTCATCTTTAATTGATAGCCGTAACCAGTATCAAAAGTATGGATCCACCCGCAGATGATCCTTGATGTCGAGCACACCAGGCATATGACTAATCGACCCAATGACGGCGCGCTTGTCTTGCCATGAATGCACGCGACCCCAGAGATCGACGACGCCTCCCTTAACCTCAATGCGAAGTCGCTCAGCCTCGCGATCTGCGCGACGCTCAAGGGCATTTTCAATCTGTTCCCGCAGTTCTTGCGGGTCAACTGCCCGGGGCTCGACCCTGATCTTATTAACCACCCCGACAATGCCTTCCATGCGTAAAACAGCCTGTTCTGCTTCTTCGCGTTCCCGCAAGGAGTCTACGTCTCCTTCGAGCGTCACCCACCCGTCAGAAACAGTGGACTGAATACGCTCGTCAGGAACCATTGCGTCCCACTCCAGCACATACCGGATAGAACGGGCAATATCGGTATCAGTCCTGTCGACGATGCCACCCGGTCTCACTTCGATCTCGTTGGCCACATCAAGGACACCATTAACGCGATGGGCTGCTTCCTGGGCGGCCAGTTTTTTCACATAAGTATTGACTGTGCCGGTGAGCGTTACGACCCCTTCGCGTACTTCCACGCCGATTTCCGACCAGCCAATTCGTGAATCCCACTTAAGCTCGCGTAAAACCTGCAGTTTGATCTCACTGTCATTCTTCTTTCGCATAACTCTCTTCCCTTCTGCGCGCAGATCAACCCCTTCAACGCACCAGTCCGTGCTCGGGCTTGCGACAATCTCCAGCTACTCTCGCCCGACTGTTAGACGCCGGCGGCAGAGCGGGCCTGCGGCGCCGGAAGTCGATGTTCACAAATTGCTTTGTAAGTCTTTACCACGTCGCCGTACGAGAGTTCAGGGACCTTTTTGTCCTTGGTATCCTCCGCTTTGAGAACGAGATCGTTCATCGAAAGTATACCCTCGAGACTCCCATCAGCGGCGACTACCGGAAGCCGGCGCACCTTGTTTTGCGCCATGGTTTTGAGCGCGGTATGAATGTCATCCTCAGGGCCGCATGCGAACACTTCCCCGGAAATCACTTCTTCGACCGCGATATTTCTCAGACTCCGGTTGTTAATTTGCGCCGCCATGCAGATGTCTCGATCAGTTACCAGGCCAACAACCTTACCACCTTCCGTCACTACCGGAAGTATTCCGCAGTCGTTGTCCCACATGAGTCCTGCTGCATCAGCCAGGGTACTGGTTGGCGTGCAAGCGTTGGCGTTGGCTGTCATTATCTCTTTGACTTTCATGATCTTCTCTTTCCTGGAAATTCGTTCTACGGACCTCCCGTTAAAAATGGCCGTCCTGTGAACTACAGATTTCGGTCTTCCAATAGTCTCAGTGCAAGCAACGAACGTACCGGGGGCTTGTGTCTCTTAAATTCTCAGTATTTTACTACTCTGAGTATGGACCGTTGTAAAAAAGTCCCCGCAAGTCTGCGGAAAAACTCGCATGTCCGACGAACTTCAGTTTGCCGTTTTGTTTAGCTCAGGTACTCTCGAGTTCAAACAACTCCCGGCGTTGTCCGCTGCGGTCCTGTTCCCTAACGTTGCTCATCACCACTCAATTTCAGGGTACCGGAAACGACAAACTGAAGTTTATCGAACATTTGTCCGACGAACTTCAGTTTGTCGTTTCCGTGGCTCAGGTACTCCCGAGTTCAAGCGACCCCCGGGGTTGTCCGCTGAGGTTCTTGTTCCCCAATGTTGACTATCACCACTTTCAGGTGCCCGAAACTGGCTGGGCAGCCCAAGACAATAAAGAGTTTCTTGAACCAATCCGCGACAAGGCGAATGACGACGTTCACGCAGAGTGCCTGGCTATTGAAAGTAGTGGTGTGGCCAGGGACGGAATCGAACCGCCGACGCCAGCCTTTTCAGGGCCGCTTACCGAATCGCCGAAGTGGTTTGAAATCATTGGATGTCACTGAGGGTGAAGGGCTTATGTCGTAGATGATTTAGGATGGTTTAGGATCACTTGGGCTATTTTCGGCTCCTCGATGTTCGCGTATTGTTCGCGCCCAACATCGCCGGATCCCGAGGCTCAAGCACTCGCGCACCAGGCGCTTTGACGCCGAACAGCAGGTTCCCCCCTCCAGTGTAATGGTCCAATTATCGCCCTAACTCTTGGTTCTGAAAGATTCACGCCTGCTTGGCTCGGCAATAGAGGCGACGGTCGCAAGTATCGCTTCTTCTTTTATTTAAAGGGAGCTAAGAAATGCGTTGGCCCCTTATCAGCCGGTCCGCATAGTTTCTACTTAACTCCATGGAACCCGCGGATCGAGTTTTGGACTGGCATTCAGAGACCCCGTTATTGCATCGTTATGAGCGAAGAGCTGCCTGAGGGCACTCATCCTTCCAGACCACTACTTTCCTATCACAACTGAAGAGCATGGGTGTCGTGCGTCGCTCATCGCTACAACTGTCTCAAGCTGTTTGGGCATCAAGCTATGGCAGCGTGTGTGGGGATCAAGAAGACCGCCGCGGTGAAATTGAACCGTTGGCGTTCACATTCTATTGCCCGAATCGAGTTTTTGGTAACGACAGTGCAGCAGGAACTCCGATTACATCTTCAGCATTAGCCTGACGATATCGGCCGAAGGACTATTCATGGGGAATTCGACATTCATGACACTTCGAATAGACCTGATTAGGTAAACGCGCAGGTGCGTGATAAGGTACGCGGCGAACCGAGTTCAAGCCTACTCCCTTCTCAGCTCCTCTGGAATCACCCAGATCACCTGAAGTCCATAGCCAACAACATAAGGAGCTAACCATGTTTACACGCCATGTCATAATGGAACTGAAGCCGAACGCCACCACCGAGTTTACCAACGTTGTTGAGAGCAAGATTTTGCCACTCCTGCGTAAACAAAAGGGATTCCGCGATGAGATGACTTTCGTCGCCCCAGACCGCTCGGAAGCTATAGCTATCAGCTTCTGGGACACTAAAGAGGAGGCGGAGGCCTACAATGTCTCAGGATATCCTGAGGTATTGAAGACCCTCACAAGTCTGGTGGAGGGAACGCCCAGAGTTGGGGTAGCTGAGCTTGCCACTTCAACGCTTCACAAGCTCGCAGCTGCGAAAACAGCGTAAAGCAGACGTATTTCTAATCAGAGAGGGTGGACATCCGCCCTCTTTTTCTTCGCCTGACAAAAGTGATCAAGCATCCTCTCTCTGCGACAACACAGATGAGAACAATCGACTACAGGGACAAAGTTGCGGGAGCAATCTTAGCTTTATCTTTAGTGCTTGGAATCGGAATTATGGCTGGCCACTACTGCTCAAGCGCAGGATCGCAATAACGGTCAATGCAGCGCAATGATCGCAATCGCAGTGATCGGCAGGATCGAGATTGGCGACGGAATCGGAACCAGGATCAGAATCGCGCACGCCGTGATGATCGTTACAATCGTAATGACCGTTATGGCAACAACGGCGGCTACAATAACAGCGCTCAGATTGCGCTGAACCAGGGATACTAGGCCGGCTTGAGCACGGGATCCAGTGATGCTCGCCGCGGACAGAGCTACAACCCCCAGCTTTCACACTACTACTTCACACTACTACAAGGACGCCCGGTCGCAGCAGTTTAGAAATGGCTTCGTGCAGGGCTATACGGCAGCATTTCGGCAGTATGGCGGTTACAACAACAGCGGCGACTAGCGCAGGAGCGATAATGGTAGCGGCATCGGCAACATCCTCGGAGAAATCTTCGGCCGACCTTGAGCCAGCTACAGCAACAAAACATCTAACCGACCGAAGATGCCGCGATTAATCGTCGCGGCATTTTCTTTTAACTGTGAAGAGACCAGCGTTACAGGGGGGTCTTTTGGTGACCTTCGGGGAAAGGGGCAAATGTTGAACCGCTAGTAATCGAGTATACCGTCGAAGCTTTTCGTGTCAGTTCAGCCAGTTGGTCCATACCAACTCGGAGGCTGGTCCATGGGGTGTGGTTGCATACATATAACCTCACGCCTGTTTTTAGTTGAAAGGAGTGCGGATGGTCCCCCGGCGGAGCAGCTTACCTAAGCAACCGCGCTTTGCGCTTGAGGAATGAAGTACGTGATACTCTCGAGTAGGCCAGAGAGGTCAGGCTTGATCACGTAAGTATTTGCTCCCGCCTCAATCGCTCTCTGCTTGTCAGTCTCGTAGGCCGCGCCTGAGAAGAAAAGAATTGTCATGTGCGGGAGAAGGCGACGTAGGCGGCGACATAATTCAAACCCATCGAGATCAGGCAGCCAAGCATCCAGCAGATACAGATCGAAATGTTCTATTTGAATGGATGATAAGGCATGGGCCGCTGTTGAGACCGCTTTAACTACAATTCGCGAGGATCTCAACAGCACACACAACATCTCACGAGAGTCTTCATCGTCATGTACGCACAAAACTCGCGCTCGGCAGTTGTAGGGCATTCAATTGCCTTCTGATTCTCAGGGGTTGTAGCAACGGATTCTATCTCGGACCACCATTATATTGTTTGTCCGTGCGAAAGCACACATATGAATGACACAGTTTGACTAGTTTGACTATCTAAATGGCAGGCTTTTTCCGATAGGAAGTTCTCCTAAGAACCTATTGAAATCGGTATTGACCCTGGCTAACACGTAACAGACTCAACCTTCTATGTGGGTTAGCACACAGACGGATCTCCCCAGGCAATGTAAAACCATTCATGGTCTGAGGCCAAACCAAATTCGTCGAACAAAACAACATAGTTATCGAGAGCCCCGATCAGTCATCGCATCTATTTGCAAGCGATCAGCCGATGAAACGATGCCCACGTCGGCAGTGAAGGCGCCGTCTCGATTCTCATGATTCAACGAGACTAGAGTCCGATGTCATCTTCAACGAAACCTTTGCGGGTGAAGAACGGTCATTCATACGTCGTGAATGACGATGAGCTCCTCGCCCGAGACCAGGCGCAATCACGACTGCGCATTTCAGAACTCCGCTACCGGCGTCTCTTTGAAGCTGCACGCGACGGAATACTCATTCTCGATGCGGTCACTCTAAAAATCACCGACGTGAATCCATTCATGACTGAGTTGTTGGGCTACTCACACGCCGAGTTCTTAGGAAAGGAGCTTTGGGAAATCGGTCTCTTCAGTGATAAGGAGGCGAGCCAGGAGGCCTTCAAAGAGTTGCAGAGAACAGGCTATCTCCGCTACGAAGACTTGCCGCTTCAAGCCACAAACGGAAAGCTCAGGGATGTGGAGTTTGTCAGCAACGTGTATGAAGAAGATAGTCATCAAGTTATACAGTGCAACATCCGCGACATCACTGATCGAAAGCGAGCGGAGAAAGAACGGACGCTACTCTTGGCAGCGGCACAATCAGCACGCGCGGAAGCTGATTCGGCTAACGGCGTCAAGGATGAGT
This sequence comes from Pyrinomonadaceae bacterium, assembly GCA_035512935.1. Taxonomy (GTDB): domain Bacteria; phylum Acidobacteriota; class Blastocatellia; order Pyrinomonadales; family Pyrinomonadaceae; genus PSRF01. Next base: position 24,452 of record DATKDA010000124.1, read on the forward strand.
TTCTTGCCACCTTGTCGCATGAATTGCGGACTCCTCTTACCTCGATCCTCGGCTGGTCACATCTGCTCACCGACGGTAAGCTCGATAAACAGCAGACTGCTCGTGCGATCGAAACCATCGCTCGCAACGCTCGAGCTCAAGGGCGACTCATCGATGAATTGCTCGACATCTCGCGCATCATGACCGGCAAACTCTGCCTCGACCTACGCGCGGTCAAACTCGCGCCGTTGATTCAGGCTGTCGTTGACGACGTGCGCCCCGCGGCAGATGTCAGAAGCATTAATCTGAAGGCCGCATTCAACTCAGACATCGGACCCATTTTGGGCGACCCCCACCGTCTTCAGCAAATTGTCTGGAACCTATTAACCAACGCGATCAAGTTCACACCTAAGGGAGGCGACGTGCACGTACGCCTGGAGCGAAATGACTCGCATGTTCTGATCACTGTTAACGACAGCGGGCAAGGCATCGCCACCGAGCTGCTGCCGCACGTCTTCGAGCGCTTTCGCCAAGCCGATTCCTCGAACACCCGCAGCAATGGTGGGCTTGGACTAGGGCTCTCAATTGTGCGTCAGTTGGTTGAACTTCATCGAGGGACGGTAACGGCTGAAAGTTCCGGTGAAAATGCGGGTACCACCTTCAGAGTCATGCTTCCGCTACCGAGTCTTCATGAAGTCTCCAACGCAGCAGAAAAAACAGACCCAAAGAATGGCCGGAATAGTCCGACCACAGGGCAACACTCGCTCAGTGGTCTGCGCGTGCTCGTCGTCGATGATGAACGGGACACTCGTGAGCTTGTCGCCGCGCTGATGACAACGTGCGGAGCCGAAGCAGTCTCGGTAGGTTCTGCCACTGAAGCGCTGGATCAAATGGAGCGACAACGATTCGATCTGCTGATCTCGGACATCGGAATGCCGGAGATGAACGGTTATGATCTGATAGCCAGAATACGTCAGCTTGCCGAAGAGCAGGGCGGAAGAACTCCTGCTGTGGCATTAACGGCCTATGCTGGAATCGACGACCGAAAGCGCGCGTTGGCCGCTGGATACGAAATGCACATTCCGAAGCCATTCGTTGCCGCCGAGCTAATCAGCGCTGCGATTTTTCTTGCCTACCGATATAGCGGCTTGGCATGAGCCTTTCAAATGAAGAATCACCTGCCAGATTTTGTGAAGAAGCGATTTAAGGTCAGCCTTGATAACCTTCCTGAAGGTGAACATCGCGTTGTTCAGCATCTCGGCGAACGCCGGCATATCAGTCGCGACATCAACTTGGAGTTTGAGAAGAAGCTAACACTTGGCCAACGATTCGCCGATAGGGTTGCTGCTTTTGGAGGCTCGTGGACCTTCATCATTATCTTCGCCGCCATTTTGCTTTCCTGGGTGCTGCTCAACACTCTCATTCTCGCGCGCTATAGCGCTTCATTTGATCCTTACCCCTATATTTTGCTGAACCTCTTTCTTTCCGTGCTCGCTGCCGTCCAAGCGCCGGTAATTCTGATGTCGCAGAATCGTCAGGGCGTAAAAGACCCGCTAGATGCGGCTCACGATTATGAGGTGAATTTGAAGGCGGAGCTTGAGATTTGAGCCTGCATGAAAAGCTAGACGAATTGCGCGAGATGAAATGGTCCGAACTGATCACTATGCAGCAAGAGCAGCTTCGATTGTTGACGCAGTTAATGAAGGAGCATCTATCCGCAGACGGCAATCATCCTGCAACCAGCAGCCAGGCTGAATCAGAATGCATCCTCAGCAATTGAGGCATTACGGATTCCTTTCCTGTTCGGCTTAAGATTTCAATGTCATAAGAGAACCAAGCTCTCACACGGAGCTGTGTGCGATTGAGTCAGTTGAGAACCAGACAGCGGTTTGTAACCGTCTTCACTCAGTGGAACAGCAACTTTGTCGCTGGCTTTTGTTAAGTCACGACCGTGTGAAGGCCGATGAATTGATCATGACTCAGGAGCTGATTGCCGACATGTTAGGCGTTCGACGCGAAGGCGTTACCGTTGCCGCCGGTCGACTGCAGGATTCCGGAGCGATCAGCTACGTCCGCGGTCACATCAAGATCCTCGACCGCAAGAAGTTGGAAGAAACCGTCTGTGAGTGTTACCGCGTGGTCAAAGATGAATTTGATCGGTTGCTGGGATAACCGGTCGTTAGGCTTCTAGCCCAGAACGACATCTGATTGTCGACTGATTTCACGCCTCGAACAGAGAGCTCCATTGTCAGCGTCAGTACGGAGCGGTCGGTTCCCTCTCTTTCTGGGCGTCCACGTCTTCGGACGTTTGTTCTTTTGTGCCACTCGAATTCAGGACGTAGTTTTCGCACGGGCCAGCTCAGGCTGGCCAACCAGCTCCTCAAAAAGGGTCCGGTACTGAATCATTGCCTGACGCAAGTCTTCTGTGTTGGCTAACCCGCGGGTTTGACGAACAGCAATTTCGTGGGCCTTCCGGTAATTCTCCATCACCAGCGGATGATCCACGGAGATATCTGCCGCCCGCTGTTCAAAATCACTTACGGGATAGCCGCGTGTCGACATCACATCGCCTAGTAGTTGGTCCGCCTCCGTTACCGCACCTCCAGGTCCGTCAACGAACCTCGTCTGGACTCTGCGCCACGACTCTACAAAGCGCGCACGATCACCTGGAGCGAGTTCTCGGATTTTTAAACTCTCCACTCGTTCTGCGCGCTCTTTGAGCCCGGCTTCCGCCTGCCGCCGGGTCCCGCCTTCCTCCACGGCGCGGGCATATTCAGCGCCACCAAACTGAGCGCGCAGTTTTTTAGTTCGACGCTTTCGGGAAAAAATCCAGGCGGCGATAACTGTAACCACAATCAAGGCGAGAGCAATGACTAAGGCTAATTCTATTGTGCTCAATGTTGTTATGTTCATTACCTGTCTCCAGTTCTTGTACCTCACTCTGACTACGAGATTAAGAGCCTCGCGGTTTAATTGCTGAATGGAACGCCAATACGAAGGGGGCTATTCTTCCGTTTCATCCTTCTCATCTTGAGCGTTTCCCTTTTTGCCTTCTGAACTATCACTCATAAAAAGCGGAGGCGAGGTTTCCTTAAAAAGGTTTTCAGACACTGGCTCTTTATTCTCAACTTCATCTTTCAGTTCCCGGCCCAATTCATTACCGGCTTGCCAATTCTTAGTGTCCTCTGCGGAATTTAGTCCGGCTTCCACTCCTTGTTTGAAATCGGCGGAATTGGTGTCCACTTGTTGTTCTATGTCTCCTCTCATTAGCGACTCCTTCAGATGAAACGTCATAAGACCAGCTCTGTTGTCGAGAACTTAATTCTTAGCACAGACGATGATGCCAGTCCGTGCGCTAGCACACAGATACTCGAAACCTATAAACAAATGAGAAAAAATGAATAAGGAGAGACAAGTGTCGGTTTTTATATGTGTGTTAAGCCACAGACGAACAGGGTTCGCCCAGTTTATGTTTATCATCTGGCTTAAAGAAGCGACTCAAGGTAACTAACCGGAAAACAGATAAACTGAGTAAGGTCTGTCCATTAAGTCGGCGTGACGGCTGACTGCTAGCGATCTTTGCTAGAGAAGCATTCACTTTCGCATCCGCAGGAACAATGGTGAAGATATGACAACTGGAATTGCAAATAGCAAAACAACTGATGAAGCGCAGATCCGCGCGTTGATCGATGATCGGGCAAAGGCAGTCCGCGATAAGAATGTCAACGAGGCGATATCGCGCATCGCGCCGGACATCTTGTCGTTTGACGTCGTGAACCCATTCCAACAGATGGGATCGGATGCATCTAAAAAACGCGCGGAAGACTGGTTCTCCTCATTCGAGGGCCCGATCGGCTACGAGATTAGGGATCTCAGCATCACGGCGGGCGATAACGTGGCGTTCTCACACGGCCTCAGCCATGTTAGCGGAACAAGGACAGACGGAGGACAACTCGATATGTGGTGGCGCACGACTGTTTGCTTCCACAAAATTGACGAGAAGTGGATGGTCACGCATGAGCATAACTCGGTCCCCTTTGACGTGGAGAGTGGCAAGGCGTCGCTGGATTTCAAGCCTTAGTAGTTGGAGGTCCGGCAGGAATCTCGCTGTCGATGAACCTAAGTCTTATATTCAGGCGGCAATCGGAATCTCGTTCAGCAAACGAGCTAGCAGTGTTCTCAACTGATTGAAGTTGTCGGGGCGAGTGATATACACGTTTTTTCCGATCGCGACTTCATCACCCTCATCGATCTCTGCAATGCAGAAGACCACGACGGGCACATTCTCTCCTTGTCGTTACCAAAAAGTCGATTCGGGCAGAGGACAATAAATCCGGTCTCCAAGTACGGCAGTCTTATTGCTCCTCATCACACGCTGTTATAGCTCGATGCCTTGCACAGCTTAAGACAACAGTAGTGAGGACAACGCCCGA
>DATKDA010000125.1:0-5910 GCA_035512935.1 Pyrinomonadaceae bacterium
GTATGGCGAAAACTGGTGAGAAATCCCTCCACCGTTCGAGAAACTTTTATTGATTGCTCCGAAGGAAGGCAGTTACGCGAAGTGGCCGAATCCGTGCTCCTTCGCCGAACATCTTGGCCTTATCAGGCTCAACATGACGAATCCTGCGCCAGAGGAAGTGAGCCAATTGCTGAGGGATTGGAGCAACGGGGATGAGGCGGCACTGGACAAGGTGATACCAGTCGTCTATCAGGAACTGCGCCGGCTGGCGCATCACTACATGCGCAAAGAGCGGGGTGACCACACGCTGCAAACCACAGCTTTGGTCAACGAAGCGTACATGCGGCTTGCTGACTACAAAAAAATGCGTTGGCAGAGCCGCGTTCACTTCTTCGCTGTTTCGGCGCAGGTGATGCGCCGCATTCTCGTGGAACACGCCCGCAGCAGGAATTCTGCAAAGCGCGGCGGCGGCGGGCTGAAGGTCTCTCTGGACGGGATCGCGGTCGTCTCTGCGGGGCGGTCGGCCGAAGTGATTGCGGTAGATGAAGCACTGACTGACCTCGAATCGTGGGACCAACGAAAAGGCAAGATTGTTGAACTCCGTTTCTTCGGCGGGCTGAGCATTGAAGAGACCGCCAAGGTTCTGAAGGTTTCGCCAACGACCGTCCAACGCGAGTGGAGGGCGGCCAAGGCGTGGTTGTACCGGGCGATCAGTGAAGGGGGCGGAGTTGAAGCGTGATCGCAACCGACAGATAGACCAAGTCTTTCAGGCGGCCCTCGCGCGCGACACGGCCGAGCGCGCTGCCTTTTTGGATGAAGCCTGCATTAACGACCCTAGCTTGCGTAGCGCCGTTGAAGCACTGCTCGCTTCCGACGAGCAGGCTGGCGGCTTCATCGAGTCGCCCGCGATTAAGATCGCGCCCGAGTTAGTCGCAGATGATTCCAACACGTCTGTCACTGGAAAAATGATCGGTCCGTACCGGCTCGACTCTCAGTTGGGCGCCGGGGGAATGGGGAAAGTCTATCTTGCGCACGATCAAAGGCTGGGCCGAAAGGTGGCTCTGAAACTCCTCGACCCCTTACTTACCGTCGATAGCGAGCAGCGCGCACGCTTCCTCCGCGAAGCACGCCTGGCAGGCTCACTCGACCACCCCAACATCTGTACCATCCATGAAGTGGGGGAGGCAGGAGGCCGTCTATTCATCGCTATGCAATACGTCGAGGGTGAGACCTTGCGGCGAGCGATCCGCGGCCGACCATTGAAACTTGACTCAGTGCTTTCAATCAGCCTGCAAGTGGCCGATGCGTTGGCTGAAGCCCACACGCGAGGGATCATCCACCGCGACGTTAAAGCCGGCAACATCATCATCACTCCCCGAGGTCAGGCAAAGGTGCTCGACTTTGGCTTGGCCAAGCTCCTCGAGAGAGCTGATGGAGAGGCTGAAACTCACCTGACTATGACAGGCGCAGTCATGGGCACCCCTGCGTCTATGTCGCCGGAGCAAGCGCGAGGCGAGCCTGCGGATCATCGCAGCGATATATTCCCCTTTCGGGGGCCTACTCTATGAGATGGCGACAGGGCACACCCCATTTATCGGAAGGTCGAAAGCCGATGTGATCAGCGCGCTGCTCGCTCGGCCGCACTCGCCGGCAGCGGAGTTGAATAAAGAAATCCCCGCGCATCTCTCGGCGGTGATCGACCGCGCGCTGGCCAAAGAGCCGGCAGAGCGCTACCAGTCGATGCCGGAGATGATTGCAGACCTGCGGCAAGTGGTAGCGGAAGCTGGAGGGCTAGATCACCTCTTCAGCTCGTCGTCGGCGCGCTTGGGATTAATAACGCCCTACGTTCCGCCACGACGGCGGACTCTGGTCCAAAAGCCGTGGGCGATTGCCTCTCTGGCTGCTGGCATGGCACTGGTCCTGGGGCTGGTGGCTGCCTATTTTTGGTCACAGTCACCAAAGCCGCCGGCACTGTCACAGCAAAGCCTCATCTCGACGTTTCCCGGCTCGCACCGCAGGGCGAGCTTTTCGCCTAACGGCCAGATGATCGCTTTCACAAACACGGTGGACAGTGTGCCTCAGATCTGGATTAAAGACCTGGCTCAAGGCAAGCCGATACAAATTACGTTTGGTGAAGACGCAGCCGACCGCCCACGTTGGTCTCCGCGGAATGACCAGATCGTCTACACGCGACGGTCGCAGGGCACAGATAGCATATGGTCTGTCCCGTCCTTGGGCGGGACCTCGCATAAGGTGGTCGAAGGTGGGCGGAACGCCAATTGGTCCTGGGATGGTGCACAGCTAGTGTTTGAGCGCGGCTACGACATCTGGACGGCGAACGCCGATGGCAGCGACCAGCGCAAACTGGAAGGCGTCCCGCCGACCGACCTCCTGCTGGCCGACCGGATGCCCGCATTCTCGCCCGACAGCTCGCTCATTGCGTTCTTTCAAAAATCTACGGGGCCGCACGGCGATTACTGGGTCATTCCCGCGAGGGGCGGCCAAGCGCGCCGCCTGACCTTCGACGACTCCAACGGCGGCGCACCGGCCTGGACACCGGACGGCCGGTTCATCGTTTTTCCTTCACAGCGGGCCGGGAGCCTGACGCTATGGAAAGTTCCGGTCGTGGGCGGGGAGCCTGAACCGGTCCTGGTGGGCACCGGCGAAGATACGGACCCGGAAATCTCAAGGGACGGTCGGCGACTCATCTACACCAACACGCGGAATAACTACATGCTCACTATCACCGACCCCGCCACCGGGCAGCAGAAGGAGCTGTATCAGTCGCGCAGCGATATGGTTGATCCTTCCTTCTCTCCACAGGGGGACAAGATTCTATTCTTTGGGTTCGCGGAGGGAGGAGGCATACATCTCTACATCGTCAACGCTGATGGCAGCAATCTTAATCAGTTGACGCGAGGAAAAGGAGAGCAGAATGTCCACCCGCAATGGTCTGCCGACGGCTCGGCGGTCTATTTCTACCAGCACCGCCCCACGACTTCTTTCCGTAAAATTTCGCTTCATGACGGCGCCATCACGGAACTGGCGCGCGGGTGGGAATGGGCCACACACAATCACGCACGCGTTGACCCTGACGGCACACGGATAATTTATACGCGGCTGGACAAAGGTAAGCCCGCCGCCACGATGATCCGTGACCTGGCGACAGGCGGGGAGACCGCATTCGCGCTCCTCTTACGCCATGTCCGGTGGTCCCATGACGGAAAGTTTATCGCCGGTACTAAGGTTAAAGGGCAGTGGTCCGATGCCGAGATTACGGTGTGTACGGTCGATGGCGGGCAGTGCCGAGCGCTTACGCGGGGCTACTACCCACACTGGTCCAATGACGGCACGCTCATCTATTTCTTCAAAGTCAGCGGGTTGAGGGATGGCGAGGAGCTCTGGACCATCCCCAGCGACGGCGTGGGCGAGAGAAAGATTGTCGATCTGCGGCCTGTCCACCCGATCGGCGAGTTTTTTGAGGTCGCTTCTACTGGAGAAGTCGTGTGGGTTCAATATCGGGGAGGCAAACACGAGCTCTGGCTCGTGGATCTTTCTGCTTCGTAAACCTCAGTCCCTTCGATCAGACCGTAGGCCCTGTTCGTGTCATTTGTGTGGGTTCGTGGATACTCTCTTCCGTCAACTAGAAGTGATGGTGGCAAATAGCTGATATTATCTCACCCCATCGGAAGTTGTGCGTAAGAGAGACTTCCTCTGGCGACACCATGAAAGAGCAGTGTTGGGATCGACTCTTGCTCAGACGCGTGTAATCAAGCAGATGAGATCATGATGAATTCGCAAACGGCAGACATGGCCCAGACCAACGCGATCGAATTTCGCAACGTTTCAGTCAGTTTCGATGAAATTCCCGTTCTAACCGACGTCAGTTTTCAGCTTGGCCGTGGCGAAATGATTTTTCTCACCGGCCTCTCGGGCTCGGGCAAATCTGTTCTCCTGCGCCTGGCCATTGGTCTGCTAAAACCAGATTCAGGCCAGATTTTTATTGAAGGGCGCGAGATTGAGGGGCTGGACGAGTCGGATCTGCTGGCAATACGCGGTGGGTCGATGGGCATGGTATTCCAGGAGGACTCGCTTTTCACTGGCCTGACAGTTTATGAGAATGCTGCCTACCGTCTGAAGGAACTCGGCTGGACTGACGAACAAATCGACAAAGCAGTAAGTGAGGTATTACGGTTCGTCGGTCTCGAAGAAGAAGAGGAGAAGCTTCCGGAAGAACTGTCCGGGGGTATGAGGCGCCGCCTCGAAATCGCGCGCGCTTTGATGGGCTGGCCGACCGTCATGTTATTTGACGAGCCCACGACAATGCTCGACCCGATCGTCGCAGTGCGGGTTCTCGATGTGATTATTCGCACGCGCGACGTCAATCGAAGCTCTTCAATACTTGTGACGAAGAAGCTTAACGAAATTCCATACCTGGCCAGCCACACCGCCTCTAAGGACGCAAATGGCGAAGTGGTAATTCGCCAGGCTCCGCCGGGGCAGTTGCCGAAAACGAAGGTTATCCTCCTTGACTCAGGGAAGATTGTGTTTGCCGGCAGCGTTTCAGACTTTCAACAGAGTGATTCGCCGCTCATCAGGGAGCTGCTGGCACTGGATCCGCACGACCACTCGGCGGATCCCTACTTTCCCGATCCCTGGGAGAAGCGGCGCCGGCCAAAAGAAGAGATCTTGTGAAAGCGAAGCTTATTCTCTTGACCGCACCTTAAGGGCAAGCGATTGCTGCCAACGACATCGCGCCCGCATTGTCAATCGAGAGGAGGCGGCAGGTTGCGCCGTCGGGAGATTTCAGGATGATCCCCTGGCCGGGCGAACCAATGAGGATGTTGCCGTTTCTTACATCGAGCCGTGCCTGCGGCGCGGTGGTGCCGATGCCAACGTTGGTATCGGATGTCGCAAAGTTGATCCCATTAATACTGCCAAGTACGAGGGAATTGCTTTGCGAAACTTGCGCGTGGGCACCGATAGCGGTGGCATTTGTGAGGTTGTCATTGCCGACACCTGCGAACGACCCAACGCTGGTATTATATGTGCCCGTTTTGTTTTGAAACCCAGTAAGACTGCCGAAGAAAGAGTTATGGTGACCTGTGGTGTTATGCTCGCCAGCAAGGACGCCGAAGAAAGAATTCCTGTCGCCGATGGTGTTTCTAAAGCCAGCCAACCTGCCAAATAAGGCGTTGTCGTTGCCTGTAGTGTTAGACAAGCCAGCCGAGCTGCCAAAAAAGGCATTACTGTGGCCCGTCGTATTCGCGGTACCAGTCGATTCGCCGAAGAACGCATTGACGTTGCCGTCCAATGCACCGCTGGTGGAGGGCACGGTTAATGCGCCCGCGCCCACACCCGCGAAAGTGTTAGAGTTTGGTAACTGTTGACTTCCAGTCACGCTCAAAACGCGCTGCCCGCCGATGTTGAATTGAGTTACAGCATTGAAGATGCTTGCGCCGAATGTACCAGCGACATTTAGCGCACCGGGGATTTGGACCGTGTCTGCACTTCTGCCTAGGACAACTGAGTTGCTTGTCGTAACAACTGCGTTTGCGCCGATGGCCGTAGCGTGAGTGAGATTGTTCATGCCCACCCTTGCTGCCGCTCCGAGCAGTGTATTGTTATTTCCTAATGGATTGACAGTAGTAAAACCGGTATCAACCCCGATGAAGGTGTTATTGGTGCCGGTTGCGCTGAGGCCTCCGGCGGCAGCTCCAAAAAACGAGTTGCTATTGCCGGTTGTGTTGTTACCGCCTGCGAACTGTCCGACGAAAGTATTTCGACTCCCGGCAGTCGTGACACCGCCCGCGCTAGCTCCGAAAAAAGAATTGAAACCACCCGTCGTGTTATCTATACCCGCAAGTCCTCCAAAGAAGGCATTTTGCTCGCCGGTCGTGTTCTTATCACCCGCAAATGCTCCGAAGAAAG
>DATKDA010000126.1:0-9303 GCA_035512935.1 Pyrinomonadaceae bacterium
CGGTACCGATCAGCATTGATATCGCCAAGACTGTGATAATTGTGTGCGACATGCAAAATGACTTCGGGGCCAAAGGCGGCATGTTTGACCGCGCGGGAATTAATATTTCAATGATTCAAAAAGCTGTCGGGCCGACCGCGAAAGTCCTAGCTTCGGCCCGCAGCGCAGGCGTTAAAATCGTCTATCTCAAAATGGGATTTCGTCCTGATCTCTCGGACCTGGGCGCTCCCGACTCTGTGAATCGGGTGCGACACCTGAAGGGGTTCAAAGTCGGAGAGAGCGTTCGTGCCCCTGATGGTCGAGAAAGTCGGATTCTGATTCGCGACAACTGGGGCACCAATATTGTCCCTGAACTAAAACCGCAGGTTGACGATATCGTTCTCTACAAGCATCGATTCAGCGGCTTCTACAAAACCGAGCTGGATGCCACGCTAAAAACGCTCGGAGCCAAGCATCTTATCATCACTGGCTGCACCACGAGTGTATGTGTGGAGTCGACGATTAGAGACGCGATGTTCAGAGACTATTTGCCTGTGTTGCTGGCGGACTGTACGGGCGAGCCAATCGGATACAGTTTTCCGAGAAGCAATCACGAAGCTTCTCTCCTGGTCATTAAAACATTATTGGGTTGGGTTTCCGGCTCAGAGGAGTTTATGAAAGCCCTCAAAGAGGTATAGCTAGCGCGCCGCCGAACAACTCGTTGCGTAAGAGAGAGCCGCGATTGCGTGTCCTTCATCAAGTCTTTATCCGCTCAGGTTGTCGCGACTCGCGCGGCCACCTGAATTCCAACGTTAGATGGCTGCTTGTAATGAAAAGATGTGATATGTACATCGGGCTTTTTGTTAGTTTTGCATCCAGACGAGGCACAAAATATGACTGAGCGCAACCAACCTAGCAATGCGGATGTCCCGCCACCAGTAGCGATGTTGCAGATGATCTCTGGTTTCTGGATTTCGCGCGCTGTTTATGTCGCGGCAAAGCTCGGCATCGCCGACCACCTTCGTGATGGGCATAGAACTGTTGACGAGCTTGCCGCTGCTACCGGAACTCACGCACCATCACTTTATCGAGTGCTGCGTGCGCTCGCTAGCGTAGGTGTCTTCACTGAAGATGAAAAGAGAGGCTTTGCATTGACACCCCTGGCTGAGACTTTACGAACCGACGTACCCGGCTCGCTGCGCGCTTTCGCCACCGTCGAATTAGGAGAAGAGCATTATCCGGCATGGGGCGAGTTGCTGCATAGCGTGAAGACTGGCGAGATCGCCTTTGATCGCGCCTTCGGTATGCCTGTCTGGGAATTTTTTGAACAGAATCCTGAAAACGCAAAAACTTTCAATGATGCGATGACCGGGATGACTCTCGCCGTGAATGATGCAGTTCTGTCCACTTATGACTTTTCATCCATCAGCAAGATTGTTGATGTGGGAGGCGGGCATGGCAGCCTCATTGCTTCAATTCTCAAGGCAAATCCACAGATGAGAGGCGTTCTCTTCGACGCGCCGTCCGTTATCGAAGGCGCACGGCAGCGCCTCGGAGATGAAGGAATCGCCGAACGATGTGAAGCGGTAGCCGGAGATTTCTTTGAGTCAGTGCCGAGTGGAGGTGATGCCTATATCCTCAAATGGATTATTCACGATTGGGATGATGAGCGGAGTGTTACCGTTCTCAAAAATTGTCATCGTGCTATGGCGGAAAACGGCAGGCTCTTGCTCGTCGAAGCCGTTGTCCCACCCGGCAGCGAGCCGCACTTCAGCAAATTCATTGATCTAAACATGCTGGTCATGACCGGCGGGCGCGAACGCACGGAAGATGAGTATCGAACACTGTTAGAGGCATCTGGTTTTAGGCTAACAAAAATTATTCCAACGGAGTCGCCGATGAGCATAATTGAAGGTGAACGTGAATAGTTCGAGAGAAGCGCGTCTCAATGAATGCCGCCATCTAACTCATTCAGCCCCACGCGTCGATAGCATTATCCTCATGATGCTTCCTCTGATGTAGATTGAATGCTGCTCGTCGGCGCGGTTTAATTCCAGCGTTAGTCCGACCGAACGTTCTTCGTTCAAGCTTCGCCGTCAACCACTGCGCACGGTGTCCGAAGTTAATTGCTGGTGTTAGGAGGTAGCTATGGCTGATCTTCAGATCACTCTTCCCGTCGTCTCGATTCTGGTGCTCATCATCGTGTTGCTCTCTCGCCGCTTCAGACGCACGGCCGCCGACGTGTCCTGGCCTTGCCACGTCGCGGCGGCAATCGCCGTCACTTTCGGCGCCGTCACGTTGACAGCCGGAGTCGTGCACTCGGTAGCCGTCACCTCCATCGCATTGAGAGAGCCCGAGTACGGGCCTCTGCAGATTCTACGATTCACTACCGGCGCAATGCTCATGTATTCCGGCGCGATGAACGTGGCGTTGTATGGTGCGATTAAGGTAGGTCGGCGCTCGGCGATCGCCGTAGGAGCAGCTACGTGCTTGCTGTTCGTCCTTTACCTGATCTTCTTGCTCCCGCTCCCCGGAGGTGGGGGAACAGTACCACCGATGCTGGCGCTGTGGAGTCTGTACCTCCTTTCCCTGGGAACGGCGGCTATCGCCGTAATGCGAGGAACTGGCGGAGCGCGTCGGGCATTCGATCCGCACGCATAAAGGCGTGGCACATGAGCAAAAATGCATGTCTGAGCAGGTTATGAGGGTAAGAGAATGAAGGTCCTCGATCTCGTGCTCAACGAGGACTTGTGGTTTCCCTCGGCGGCCGTGATCGCGCTGGTCGCAGTGGCCGTTCTCATCCTGCGTTACCGCTCCAGGGGCATCTCAAAGCCGACGATGCTCGCGTGTGGCTTGAATCTGTTCTACGGGTTGCTGATCGGCATTATGGGTGTCGGTCATCTCCTTGCCATAAGCATCAAGACCGCTATGGGCACCCTCCCCGCCAGCACGAGCCGCTGGTTCATTTTCCCTCTGGGATTCGCCCTCGCTGTACCGGCGTGGTGGTTAGTAGCTTGCGTGAAGGGCCTGCGCAATCAGAGGAGGCCTGTCTGGCGTCGGGCGATCGCGCTCAACATCTGGCTTGGTGCAGTGTTACTGCCTCTAGCCGGCCCGCTGGCCGCACCTGCTGCAGTGAATGCTCTTCAGGAGTATGATGCAACCTTTATCGGGGCGGCGAGAGCGCGCACCAGCACTACCAAGCTGTCCGAAGAGTTGGCTCTTGAGTTAGCGGCCCATGCGCAGTCAGTCTTTAAGTTAAGCGGAGGAGCTACAGTCAAAGATAGGGTGACCCGAAGTCTTGAAGGCGACGTTTTAATGTTGCGCCGTGTCGCCGAACAGATAAAGCGAGCCGCCAGCGAGTTCAAGGGTGCTCATCACGCTAGTCCTGCCGTCCCTCATTCTCTCCAACGAGATAGTGGTGTAACTACGATTGCCCTGACACCAATCGTGGCGTCGCTAGCTATTTCCGCGATTTTAATTGCGTGTCCACCTCTCGGTCTTGCCCTTACCGTCCTTGCAGCTGCCGCACTAACCGGCATCATCACCGCTGGTATCGTTGCCGGCGCGGCGGCCCTTGTAGCGCGTGCACTTGAAAACGCGGGTAGCGAAGAACGCCAGAACAGAGTCGAAACGTGCATGAGAGATGCTGACGCGTCTTATGACAACTGCGTCACAAACCATCCCTTAATTGCGCTAATGGGAGGATGCATGGCGGAATTGTTGTTGAAGTCCGCTGCTTGTCTCTTGCTTCAGTAAAGTTCTTCTCTTCCTTCAAACAAATGAAGACTGTTTTGCTTTATGAAATCATCAAATTCCTCATCCTGAAGTCGCGCGCGCTTCAACTCTTCAGCCGATTCATCGGGTTTGGGCCAGGTTTCGTAATCCCAAGGCAGTGCCATTAGTTTGTTCTCCATAGGCCGGGTGACCTGAATTCCTCGACTGCTGAACTCGAGGTGGCCCTTGAAAAACAGTCGGTAATAGTAGATGAGGGAATAAGCACGGATCCTGACCGAAATGCGGATGCGCTGATTTTGCGCGGTAGTGATCTGGATTCCCTACCCACCGACCCGCAAGCTTTAGCCGCAGCGCTGCAGGCGATGGCGGGTCCTTCTGATGGACAGACCGGGGCACAAATAATCGTTTCCTCCACCCCAGCGCCACACTAATTCTTAATACGTTAGGCTTCGCCTCAGGGGAACAGAGTTATTTCTCCTGAGGTTTTACGGCTCCCACCGCCATAAGCACTCCTATAGTACCAATCAAGCCCTTCCAGGAGGGACTTAGCAGCGTCGGCGGTTAAGGCAGAGAGCTGCTCCGGTGTGATAGCCCCAAGATACCACCTGCCGGAGCCGGTAAAAGCCTCATGCTCATAGAAGTACCGGAGCCAGTGCTGACCGCAGCTGCGGCAAACCAGGACGGAGACTTCGGCGTAGCAGCGATCCATCCCAAGCTCTTGGTAACCTGAGAGGGCTTCGTATGGGACACTGAAACAAGCACAAGGCTGGTGGCGACTTGTTATAAAGGGAATTCTTTCCACGTTTTTGCTCTTGATGATCTCACCCTTCTCGCTGGCGGAACCTGTCGTCGAGCGCGAGACCTTGTCAACTTTGTCGAACGTGGCGTTCGGAAACTTGCCTTGCCCGAGCGGCACCCGCGAAAAGGCAATAGCTGTGTTTTGAATGGAGATCTGGTTCTCAGTACTACCCTAGAACTTTCCTCATTCACAACACTCAATTGCCGAGGACGACGCATCCTGCCTTTCAGTTCTGGGAGTGGGACGACGCCGGACACTTACCAGCCTTCCGTGCCCGCACTGGCGATTGCGATCACAGGGGAGCGCAAGGTTGACGTGCAAAACTGCATCATAGGCGAGAACGGTAACCGTTTTGATTTTGGCATTATTGCCATTAATTCCAAGAACGCAGGTCGGTCCAGGCACCGTATTCAAGACAACGAGATTCACGCGCGCGATTCGGCCATCACGATGCTGCGCGTTGATGATGCGCGTGTGAACGCCAACATCATTACGTGGACCAATGGCTTTGGCATCTGGTTTACACGTGACTCGGACCGCAACCGAGTCACGAGCAATATAATGTCTAGCCCCGGTGCCCCACCTGCGGCGATCCGGTTCTTGCCCGGTGGTCCTTTCCGAAATGACATTATCGACAACGCGATCTATGTGGCTGCTCTCCACCTACACCCGCTCTTTAATCTAATAATCGGCGACCAACTCTATCAGTTCCCAAATTCCGAGGATGGTCAGTACGCCACAGGGATCGAATCGGGAATCATTGATGACCCGCTCGACGTGCGCTGTGATGTATTTAACAGTGTTTCTTATGCACGTTGCGATTATGTCACAACAGTAGGGACCTTAAGGTTTTCCGCAGGTGAGACTTCTAAAACTTTTACCATTCCCATAATCGACGATGCGTATGCAGAAGGGAACGAGACTTTTTCAATCGAGCTGAGCAACCCGAGTGGCGCCACGCTCGGAACGCCTTCCACAGCCATAGTAACGAATCGTCGATAACGACATGGTCACGGGCGCGAACCCGATCTTCACGAATCCATTTGTTGTGCGCCAACATTACCTGGACTTCCTCTCGCGCGAACCGGAGTTCGGCGAACCATGGACCGGAGTGCTCAACAACTGTTCCGATGTAAACAATGATCCGACGTGCGACCGCTTAACCGTGTCAGCAGCCTTCTTCGGGTCGCCGGAATTTCGCCTCAAGGGATTCTTTGTCTACCGTTACTACAAGCTGGCCTTCAATCGGCTGCCAGCCTATACCGAGATTGCTCCTGATATGGCAGCGGTGACCGGTCTGACACCGGAGGACGTGTTCGCGCGCAAGGCTTTGTACACAAATAAGTTTGTGCAACGGCCGGAGTTCACGAATGTTTATGAAGCGCTGAGCAACGCGCAGTATGTGTCGATGCTAATGGGACGCTATGACCTGATGCAGATCACCACGCCGGACCCGGCGGCCCGGGATGGGACGCAAATGGTGACGCTGACGAGTGCGGAACTGACGAGCCGACTCGACGGCGGCACTTTAACGCGGGCTCAGGTGTTTCGCGCGATAGCCGATTCGTAGCAGGTTTTCCAACTGGAGTTCAATCAAGCGTTTGTCGCGATGCAATACTACGGCTATCTACAGCGGACGCCCGAGGAGGCAGGCTACAACGCGTGTCAATATGTTCTGGACTATTTTCACCGATGAAGCGCGCCAACGCGTGGACCACGGCCAATCGTTGGTTGCGCGTTGTCACGCTGCAACCACGCGACTGCTCCAGGTCTTGAAGGAACAGTCGCACTTGCTCCGCAGCAATATCGCAGACCGTAAGCTGATCGACCTGTTTGTGGACTTTGACGGCGATGAATGGAACGATCAAGGCCAGCGTATCGCGGTAACTTCGTTGCGTATTACGCGCCAGGTTGCGTTCACCCACGAGATGTTCAAGGAGAAAGCGGCGCACCCAGGGGCCTAGCTTTGCTGTCTCAGTCATGGCGCTCCTCCTTCAAGGCATATCGTTCAAAGCGGACACATGCTGCCTGTAGCAATTCCGGCGTCATGGTCAGATAGCACTGAGTGGAAGAGATCTCGACGTGTCCCATATAGGTCGCCAACTTGGGTAATAGTCTCTGCACGTCTGCGCCCTGCTGATACCAGGATGTCAGTCGATGGACAGCGAAGCAGTGCCTCAGATCCTGGAGTCGCGGTTGCTCGCGTGCGTTACCAGCGCGACAAATACCAGCATGTTTGCGCAAACATCTGAACGCTTCTTCAACGCTTCCGATCAGCAGCTTTTCACCTCTGCGTCCCACGAAGAACGGCGCACCAATGTCTTGAGCATGGCCTCGTTCCTTCCTCCACGTCGCGTATCGGACCATTGCTCGATGCAGTTCCGAGCCGAGAGGGACCAGCCGTGTTTTATGAAACTTCGTCTCACGAACCGTCATCACCGCTTCCTCAAGGTCCACATCCCCAAGCGTAAGGGAAAGAGCTTCGCTGAGACGCAAGCCGGCACCATAAAGCAACAGCAACAGTGCGCGAAAGTTTCCGGTTCAAGCTTGCGTTGTTTACGGAAAGAGCCGGTGGCGTCGAGAAGGCATTGCAGTTCGCTCTGAGGTAAATATAAGGAACGAAAGGTTGAGGGCGCTTAGGGATCAGCTTAGGAAGAGGCGAAGATGCAATATATCTACGGCTGACTGCATATTGGTAGAAGGCTCGTAGCGTGTTATGGCGGTCATGCCAGGAGCGCGTCTTTGAGGCGATTCCAGTTAGAAAACCTTCAACTTTTTCTACATCGACCTCGGTGATATCAATCTCATTGCCCATGAGCCGGCAAAAGGCTTTCAGTCCAGATTCCATCTTGGTCGAACGCCTGCCGGTTGCTTCTCTGAAGAGGAGGTACATGGCGATCACTTCTTTTAGTTTCATAGCAGGCCTCCGATGTGGAAGTCTGCCACTTCGCGCAACCCCTTGAGGTCCACCTTTGCATATAAACGTGTAGCATCCGGGTTTCGGTGACCGAGGTGGTCACCGATCTCCTTTAACGACAGGCCTTGAGAGAGAAGGTGGGTAGCACATGCATGCCGTAGTGAATGCGGACCGCGGTGTTTGATCGTGACGTCCAGTGAACGCAAACGTCTGCTGACGATATTCCAGAGTCCGGCCTTACTAAGCGGTTGAAGCGGTGCTTTCATTGAGAGAAAGATCTCGCGATAGGAAGCACGCGGTCGGACCTCTCTGAGGTAGCGGAGGATAGGTTCGCCCACAGTATGGGAGAGCGGGTAAAGCTGTTTGCGTCGCGCTTTGAAACGAGTAACGCAGATCAACTCACGCTCCCAGTCTAAGTCTTCCAGCTTTAGACATCGGAGTTCGGTGGAACGAAGCCCGTAGACTGCCAGGAGCATCACAATGGCGCGGTCGCGGATGTCGGTCGGGCGGTTACCTTCGGTGCTGGCAAGCAATCGCTGTACGTCCTGCCAAGATGGACCCAGAGGCAAAGTTTCGCTCTTGAAGATCCGTGGCAAACTGATTGCTTCCGCCAGTCCTTGAGTACACCAGCCGCGCATTTCTGCGTAGCGAAAGAATGCCCGCAGCGCGCTAAGTTTAGTTCTAATAGTGACCCGCGGCTGAGTTTGCTGACTACCATTCTGAGCCAGAGCCTGGTCCAGATCTCTGACAGTGAGTTGGTCAAGGGTGTAATGCCGGGCCCAAACGAAGTTCAGGAACTTTTCGACGTAAAAACATTCAATGCGGATGGTATTTGAAGCCAAGCCTTTTTCTCGCTCCATATAGTCGGCAAACTCTTTGACTAGATGCGCGTAAGGTTCTGGCGGGGGCGCAGGTACATCGAGGTGACCCAGAAATCGGAGCCACCGCGTTGCAACGCTGATGAAGCGCAATCCGCGCCTTGCGGAAATCTTTCGATTGACGCTGTGGGCGATCAAGGGCAGCCCATCGATCAGCAGCCGCTTCGATATGCTTTGAGGTAACCTTGACATCAGCTGTCAAACCTAACTGCTCGATAATCATTAACTGGGCCTGGGCTATTCGCCGCAAGGAACTTTTGCGAGTTCCTTGCTCAGCACAGTGGGAAAGGTAACGAACACGTTCCTCCGCAAGCGGTGCGGTCGTGTGACGTTTAAGACCGCGTGGACGGTTGAAAAGTTGATCAAACATAGTCGACCTCCTGAGTAGAGTTGAAGAACTGGCCGACTATAAAAGAAGAAAACTTATGTGGCGTGAAAACTCAGAGACCCCTTACATTTGTGCGAGGCAGTCAGGGAGGGCCACATAACTATAAAGGCCACATAACAAAAGAGGATGCGACAGATTACAGAAGAGGATGCGACTGAGGTAGGTGGTGGTCCCTGATGATGGAATTATTTTAGATTGGTGCCTTCACGAGGCAACGCGGGTTGGTTCGCCTCCGATTGCCGTTGGCAATGGCGCAGGGCTGCTTGAGGTGCAGGTGGTTCCTAGTTTACTCCGGCTTAGGGACATCCAACGCCGGATTGCGGATGAAGAACCCGCTCGGTACAAGTTTAAAGCCTGCTCGATGCACAGGCATCACCGGCCACTCCTCCGGACGAGGGATGTGGGTCACACCCATCGTGTACCATAGAACAATGTCTTGATCTTCAAGAGAGCGATTGGCACTGGTCCATTTAGTCAACCCCTCGCCCCCTTTGCTCTGATAAGGATAGCGCCCTGCGGCGTTAGATTCGGTCGGCTCGTACCGTGTGACCCAAAGATGAGCGTTGATGAAACCTGCTCTTCTTCTCAGCGAAGAGTTTGGGGCGGC